>JAWUXK010000126.1:0-10781 GCA_034111385.1 Colwellia sp.
TGTGACCAGTATTACATGACTTTACATGTTAAACAATTTATCACGTTGCCATTGTGCTTTAGTAAAGGTCTTTACTGTCACAGCATGAATACTACCGTCTTGAATGGCACCTGCTAACGCGGCAAACACTACTTGTTGACGTTTAACACGTGATAAATCGCCAAACATATCAGCTACAGCTATTACACTACATTGTGAACCATCAAACTTCACTTGTAGCTCATCAAGCGTCAGTGCGTCGGTAATTAATTTTTCTATTTCTTGTACTTCCAAAATTAGTTCCTCAAATTAGTTTTCTATATCAAACAGATTAATTAATCGTCTGATTTTATTTTTTAACAGGCAAGAAGCCTTCAACGCCACTTAAACGAATAAGATTATCTAGCTTAGTTGGTATGTTAATAAAAGATAATTCACAATCACCTATGCTTGCTTGTTCTACTAAATAAAACAACCAAGCTAATCCAGCAGTATCAATACGCGTTACTTCTACTAAATCAAGCGTGGTAGATGAGGGTAAAAATAACTTTTTAACACTTTCCTTGGGTATTTGCATTATAGAATGCCGAGTCAACTCACCGCTAAGTTCAACTGGCGACGTAGTGATATTTAAAGATATTATTGCCATCAGTACAAAGTCGCCTTAACCTGCATCATTATTCACTGATTTAGTTTTAAACACTATATCGCGTTCACTTTTTTTCTTTAATAATTCAGTGACATAAGGCAGGCCTTTCTGACGTATTACACCGCCTAATTCAGCTTGTTTACTGTCAAGTAAACTAACTCCTTCAGCGACCATATCAAATGCTTTCCACTCATTAGTTTTTCTGTTTTTTCTTACTTTAAAAGAGACATCTATGTCATCTCTGCCTTTCATAATAATACGAGAATTCACCGCAACAATTTTCTTATCGCTAAAGGATTTTTCCGGTTCAAATTCAACCTGTTGATTATCATATAAGGTGAATACCTGTGCATACGAGGTGACTAAATATTCTCTAAAAACTGGCACAAAATCTTTGCGCTCTTGCGCCGTTGTTTTCTTTAAATGCTGACCAATTACCTTGAATGCAGAATATTTATAATTGATATAAGGCATCAGTTCTTCTCGAACTATATTTTTAAGAATATTTGGATCCGTCTGAATTGTGTATTGTTCATCAGCAAACCGTTTAAAGGTTTTATTGGCAACAGTTTTAATCATTAGATAAGGATCTTTCTTATCAACATAAATTCGAGCGGTATTTATAGGTTGCTTTGTTGCAGCAGCGGTTTTATTTACTACTACATCATCCGCAAGTATATTAAGGCTAAATAAATTCGCCGATATACCTAATATCATCAATAATAGCTTAACTAACTTTATATTTTTTAAATGCTTCATATTCATCACTAATCACTGCTTCCTTGGCTAAATAAAAACTGCCCTATTAACTCTTCTAGCACCAATGCAGGCTTGGTATCTTCAATAAAGTCATTCGGTTGTAAAATTTCCAACGACTCATCCATAAAACCCGGCTGCAAACCAATATATTGTTCGCCTAATAAACCTGCCGTTAAAATAGCGACTGATGTTGCTTCTGAAAACTGGTTATATTCATTGTTTATTTTCATCGTAACTATAGGTGTGTAATCTTCTTCATCGAGTGAAATTTCACTTACACGACCAACAACAACACCGCCAACTTTTATTGGTGAACGTACTTTTAATCCACCAATATTATCAAATTTGGCAAATAGGTTATAACTTTCTCCACTACCAGAAATACCACTATTGGCTACTTTAAGTGACAACATAAGTAATGCTGCAATGCCCAAAGCAACAAAAGCACCCACCATTAATTCTACTTTTTTTGACATCATATTTTTCCCAAACGTCTTATAAATTTTTAACTTGAACCAAACTCTCGAAACTATTTTTCTATTTATCTTGTGAACATCAATGCCGTTAAAATAAAATCTAACCCTAAAACTAATAACGACGATTGTACCACAGTTGAAGTAGTCGCCCGAGCAATACCTTCAGATGTTGGCTCACAATCGTAACCTTTATAGACCGCAATCCAAGTCACTACAAAGGCAAAAACAACACTTTTAATTATGCCGTTTAAAATATCTTTATTGAAATCTACTTGATCTTGCATAACAGACCAAAAAGTTCCTGCATCAACACCTAACCAGTCAACTCCAACTAAATGTGCGCCGAGAATACCCACCATAGAAAAAATAGCAGCCAATAAAGGTAAACTAATAAAACCAGCCCAAAAACGTGGCGCTATCACACGACGCAAAGGGTCAACAGCCATCATTTCTAAGCTAGAAAGTTGCTCGGTTGCTTTCATTAAACCAATTTCCGCGGTTAGCGCTGAACCAGCCCTACCTGCAAATAATAATGCCGCCACCACAGGTCCTAACTCTCGCAATAATGATAAAGCGACCATCGGTCCTAAACTCGCTTCAGCACCGTAACCAACCAAGATGGTATAGCCTTGCAGGGCTAATACCATACCAATAAACCCCCCTGAAACTATGATAATAATCAATGACATTACACCAACGCTATAAAGTTGCTGCAATAACAATGGAATACCTTTATGAAGATTTGGCTTATGTAACAAAGCCGACAGTAACACAATAACGGCTCGACCTAGCCCATGAATAAGCGCTAAAGTATTTCGACCTAATAACTGTATCTGCCCCATTACACTGTACCTCGTCCATGTACCCTAGGTGACAATTTAATTAGTTCGTTTTGATAACTCGGTGCCTGATAATGGAATGGTACAGGACCATCGGCCTTCCCTTGCACAAACTGCTTCACCAGTGAAGAATCATCTTTTCTAATCTCATCCGGGGTACCGTGACCAATAATTTTCTGCTCTGCGATAATATAAATATAATCTGCAATACTCATCACCTCAGGAACATCGTGTGAAACAACAACAGACGTTAACCCTAATGCATCATTAAGCGCGCGAATTAAACGTACAATCACCCCCATTGAAATAGGATCTTGGCCTGCAAAAGGCTCATCATACAAAATTAATTCAGGATCAAGGGCAATAGCACGCGCTAGCGCCACACGGCGGGCCATACCGCCCGAAAGTTCGCTAGGTTGCAAATCTCGGGCACCACGCAACCCAACCGCTTCTAATTTCATCAATACTATTTTTTCAATAATATTTTCAGGTAATTTACTATGCTCTCGAATAGGAAAAGCTATATTGTCATAAACACTCATATCAGTAAAAAGCGCGCCACTTTGAAATAACATACTGATACGTTTGCGTGTTTCATATAAGTCCTTACGAGACAAGCTAGGAATATCTTCCCCTGCTAATAAAATTTTGCCACTATCTGGCTTAATTTGTCCGCCAATCAAACGTAATAATGTTGTTTTACCAATACCACTAGGCCCCATAATCGCGGTTACTTTCCCGGTAGGAATAGATAAACTAATATCATTGTAAATAATACGCTCACCTCGAGTAAAAGTGAGGTTTTCAATTTCAATTAGATTTTCTTGCGTAGCAACTGGTCGTGTCATTTTATAACATCAATGTGGTTGGTTAATTAATTATCAATAAGAATCGCAGAAAAACCTGCTTGTGAATTAAACGCAATTTTACCTGAGCACTGATCATTGTTCACTAAAAAATAAGAATTATAAGCAAAAAAAATGTGAGAAAATGTAATAAAGTGCCTTTTCCCCCCACTAATGAATAAAATTACAACAAACTCAAACTTTTTTCCCTTTGAAAGCATTAATTACTTTGTTTTTCTCTCTCAAAAAGCGACAATTTAACTTGTTGTGCCAAATAACTTAGAACAGCATATGTTCCACACTAAAGTTATTTAGGTATATTACTTGGAGTTATAGATGTTAGAACACATTGTTATTTTATTAGTTTCCTTTGTAGTGCTCGTTTGGAGTGCTGATAAGTTTGTTTTAGGCGCCTCTTCTTTGGCAAGAAATCTCGGTGTATCCCCGATGATTATTGGTTTAACTATCGTTGCTATGGGTTCATCGGCCCCAGAAATGATGGTAGCTGCCGCAGCATCACTTCAGGGAAATCCTGATACGGCTATTGGTAATGCTATAGGGTCTAACATTACCAATATTGCCTTGGTACTTGGTATTACCGTACTTTTTAAACCTTTAGCGGTTTCCTCGTCAACCATTAAACAAGAGCTCCCACTGTTACTCATATTAACGCTACTGACCTATTGGATGATTTCAGACAACTTTTTTAGCTTTTCTGAAGGTTTTATCTTAATGGTTGGTTTTTTTACCTTTATTTCAGTGTTATTGATAAAAGCGATAAAACAGCGAAATAATAATAGTCTTGATGATCCGATGATTATTGAAGCTGAAAGCGAATTACCTGAAGCAACTAGTACCGTGAAATCTATTTTTTGGTTAATTGCCGGTATCAGCCTATTAGTTACCAGTGCACACTTTCTTGTTGATTCTGCTATATTTATCGCTAAAGCTTACGGTATCAGCGACTTAGTTATCGGCTTAACAATTATAGCTATAGGTACTAGTTTGCCTGAATTAGCCGCAAGCATTGCCAGCATGATGAAAAAAGAAGACGATTTAGCCATGGGGAATATTGTTGGCTCTAATATATTTAATATATTGGCAGTACTGCCTTTTGCTGGCTTAATTGCGCCAGGGCACATAAACCCAGAAGCGTCTTTTCGAGATGCACCCGTTATGCTTGCCATCACTGGTTTACTATTTCTGTTATGTTTTAGTCGAAAATCCGGATACTTTAGACTTACTCGCGCAAAAGGTGCACTATTATTAGTGAGCTTTATTGCATACCAAGTATTACTTTTTAGCCAGACAACTTTTAGCTAAGCCAAAAATTATGAAAAATTTTAAACAACTCGGCAAAAATGTTATTAACATTGAACAACAAGCAATTATTGAACTATTGCAATATATTGATGACAGTTTCGAACAAGCCTGCCAATTAATGTTTCATTGTAAAGGTCGCGTGATCGTGATTGGAATGGGGAAATCGGGCCATATAGGCGGTAAAATAGCAGCGACATTAGCCAGTACTGGGACTCCTGCATTTTTTGTACACCCCGGTGAAGCTAGTCACGGTGATTTAGGCATGATCACTAAAGATGACGTAGTGCTAACGATCTCTAATTCTGGTGAAACGGGTGAAGTATTAGCCATTATCCCCGTTATTAAACGCATTGGTGCTAAGCTGATCGCGATGACAGGAAATATTACTTCTACTCTAGCTAAATTGGCTGATACACATGTGTGTATTAAAGTATCAACAGAGGCTTGTCCTTTGGGATTGGCTCCAACATCAAGTACAACTGCCACACTGGTTATGGGAGATGCACTCGCTGTTGCTCTGCTTAATGCAAGAGATTTTACCGCCGATGATTTTGCTTTATCTCATCCCGGTGGTAGCTTAGGAAAACGCTTATTATTATGTTTAAATGATATTATGCATCAAGGAGACCGTTTACCTGTAGTCCATGAACAAGCATTAATTAAAGAAGCCTTAGTAGAAATGTCACTAAAAGGCTTAGGCATGACCGCAATTATTAATGATAATAAAGAGTTGGTGGGTTTATTTACAGATGGTGACTTACGACGTATTTTAGATGAAAGAATTGATATTCATCAAGACAAAATTAACACGGTTATGACAACATCTCCAACAGTCGCAAAACGCAATATGTTAGCAGCACAGGCTTTAAACATAATGGAAGACAAAAAAATTAATGGCTTAATTGTGGTTGATGAACAACAACATCCCATTGGTGCAATGAATATGCATGACCTACTTAGCTCTGGGGTACTCTAATGAACAGCTTACATGACACTACTCCAAATACCTTATACGGTATGGTGAATGAAAACGTACTTGTTCAAGCTAAAAAAATAAAACTGTTGGTATGCGATGTAGACGGTGTTTTTTCTGATGGCAGAATATACCTAGGCAATGACGGTGAAGAATTAAAAGCGTTTCATACCAAAGACGGTTTTGGCATAAAAGCCCTTGGAGCGAGTGGTGTCGATGTAGCGATAATTACGGGTCGACGCTCAGCAATTGTTACCAAACGAATGACTGCACTTAATGTTAAGCACATCATTCAAGGAGAAGAAAACAAACTACCCGCTCTACTTGCCTTAGCAAGAGAACTTGCAATAAATATCAACGAAGTAGCTTACATTGGTGATGACATGCCAGATTTACCCTGCATGATGAAAGTTGGACTAGGTATTGCCGTACAAGATGCACATCCAATGGTGATATCAAAAGCTGATCATACAACCTTTACCCGTGGGGGATTCGGTGCGGTCAGAGAAGTTTGTGATTTAATCATGCAATGTCAAGGTTCACTTGATGATGCTAAAGGCGCTAGTATATGACAAGGCTAAATTTTTTAGCCTTATTAGTTCTCTTATTAGGTGGTATGGCATATGCCATCATTGAGTGGCGTAATGCTCAAATAACATTGGGCGATAGTGTTGAAAATGAATTAACCCCTGATTTTATTGCCGAAGCACTAAAAAGTGATATTTATACTCAATTAGGGCATCTATCTCATTCAGTGGTAGCTGAACGTATGGAGCATTATGCTCAACTTGAAGTTACCCACTTTGAGTTACCAAATTACATTTTATATCCCAAGAATAATAAAGCGTCCAAAACATCTTCGAATGAAAAGCAGAATTATCCATGGAAACTTAGCGCAAAAGAAGCGACACTATATAAAAACAATAGGGTTATTTTAAATCATCGCGTACACTTAACGGCGACTAATGAAAGTAGTTTGATACAAGAAATACATTGTAAATACCTAGAATTAGACTTGAATACTAATATTATCAGCTCAGATCAAACAGTGATGGTTCAAGGAAAAGACTTCACTATGTATGGCTCAGGCTTAATAATTGACTTAAACACAAAACAAATGACACTGACAGAGCATGTACGTACCATTTATAAAAAAAATAATAGCTAATCCCTTTATGACAACAAAAAATTTCACGACAAGTATTTTACTTACCGCATTAATTTTTGGTATAGCTGCACCGGCAAGTGCTGCTAAAAAAGATCTTAACCAAGAAATCACTATTAAATCTAAACGTCAATCTGCTGATTTAAAAAACAAAATAGCGAGTTATTTAGATGATGTCAGCATAAGTCAAGGCTCTATTTCTATCACTGCTGACATAGTACAAGTTTATAGCCGAGAGGATAATACAGGTGAAAAGTCTGACACTTATCTTGCAAAGGGCAAGCCTGCTATTTTTCAACAACAATTAGAAGATGGAAGTTTAATTAGCTTGCAAGCCAACGAGATAAAATATCAACCCGATATCAATAGCATTACCGTCGCAGGTAATGCTCAAGTAAAACAAGCCGGTAGTAAAATGAATGGTGATATCATCACTTATAACACCTTAAGCGAAAAGCTAGAAGGACAAAGTAATAACGATGAGCATGTAACCACTATTTTACAACCCGCTCAAATAAAAGCTCAACAAGATAGTTCTGAACTTAAAAGTAATAAAGCGAATGAGAGTGACAAAAACTAACATGGCTCCTACGATCACCAACCAGGATAACTTGTCGACATCAACGTTAATTGCACAAGGTTTATCAAAATCGTATAAAAGTAAGCAAGTGGTTAAAAGTGTTAGCTTATCCGTTAGTGCAGGCCAAATAGTTGGCTTATTAGGGCCTAATGGTGCAGGTAAAACTACTTCTTTTTATATGATTGTTGGGCTTGTACCTAATGATGATGGACAAATAATCCTTAATCAAGAAGACGTAACGCTTTCTCCTATGCATGAACGAGCACGTCAGGGAATCGGTTATTTACCACAAGAAGCGTCAATATTTAGAAAGCTTACCGTGACAGACAATATCATGGCGATATTACAAACACGGAAGCAGCTTAGCGAGCTAGAAAAACAGGAAAAGCTAGAACACCTTTTAGAAGAATTCAATATTAGCCATATAAAAGATAACCTAGGGATGAGTTTATCAGGTGGTGAAAGACGACGAGTTGAAATTGCCAGAGCACTTGCCGCAGAGCCACAGTTTATATTGCTTGATGAACCTTTTGCCGGTGTTGACCCCATATCAGTTGGTGATATAAAAAAAATAATTATTCACCTTAAAGAACGTGGTATCGGCATACTAATAACCGATCATAATGTGCGTGAAACACTTGATGTTTGTGAGCATGCTTATATAGTCAGCCATGGAGAAATCATAGCGGAAGGTGATGCAGAGCAAATTCTTGCGAATCAAAAGGTAAGAGATGTATACCTAGGTGAGCAATTCACGCTATAGTTAGTACAAACGCAGGCAACTTCGACTATGCTGATTATTAAGCAAGCAAAGTTATCCAAAAAAATAAAAACGAATAGGATGTATATAAGGTAGATGCGACCAACTCTGCAACTCCGTATAGGACAACAACTAACAATGACACCACAACTGCAACAAGCGATAAAGCTGTTGCAGTTATCAACGTTAGAACTTCAACAAGAAATTCAAGAAGTCCTTGAGAGTAACCCTTTACTTGAAGTTAACGAAGATCAAACCACTAACTCAGATATCAACGCTACCGAGAAACTAGAAGAAGCTTTCTCTGCAACTGCAACCGACTCGCCAAAAGAAGTCACTGATGGCACTGAAGATGCTACTGCAACCATTGACGAAATAAGTACTACGGAAGCAATGGAAAAAAGTGATATTCCTGAAGAATTAAACATCGACACCACTTGGGAAGACAGCTATAGCGCAGGCGTATCTAATACAGGAGCTGTGAGTAGCCCAAGCGAAGATTATACTTACCAAGGTGAAACCACTGATTCAATTCAGGATCACCTACTTTGGCAAATGGAATTAACGCCATTTTCTGATACTGATAGAGCCATCGCCATTGCCATTATTGAAGCCGTTGATGACGCCGGTTATCTAACCGTGTCATGTGAAGATATTTTAGAAAGTGTCGGTATTGAAAACCTTGAACTTGATGAAGTGGAAGCGGTATTAAAGCGTATCAATGTTTTTGACCCTATTGGTGTTGCCGCTCCCTCTATTGCTGATTGCTTGTTAATTCAATTAAATCAATTTGACTCTGACACACCTTTCTTAAAAGAAAGTAAATTAATAATCCGCGAACACATAGACTTGCTAGGTAATCGAGATTACCGACAACTGATGCGTAAAACACGCCTTAAAGAAGATCAATTACGCGAAGTAATGCGTTTAATTCAAAGTTTAAATCCTCGTCCTGGTGATGCTGTCATAAAAAGCGACGACCAATATGTTATTCCAGACGTTTCCGTTGAGAAAAAGAATGGCCGATGGATTGTAGAGTTAAACTCTGACACGGCCCCTAACCTGTCAATCAATAAACAATACGCTGCGATGACCAAAACGACTAAATCATCGAGTGACGACGGACAGTTTATTCGTGCAAATTTACAAGAAGCTAAGTGGTTTATAAAAAGTCTAGAATCCCGAAACGACACTTTACTTAAAGTATCTAACTGTATTGTACAACGCCAGCAGGGATTTTTAGAGCATGGACCAGAGGCGATGCGCCCTATGGTGTTAAATGATATTGCTGAAGCGGTAGATATGCATGAGTCAACTATATCACGCGTAACAACTCAGAAATATATGCATACGCCAAGAGGAATTTTTGAATTAAAATATTTTTTCTCAAGTCATGTAAGTACAGAAAATGGGGGCGAATGTTCATCCACTGCGATTCGATCACTCATTCAGAAACTCATTTTAGCGGAGACACCAGCTAAACCGCTAAGTGATAGTAAAATGGCCACATTATTGGCTGAGCAGGGAATTAATGTTGCCCGACGTACAATAGCCAAATATAGAGAATCTTTGTCTATTCCACCGTCTAATCAACGTAAAAGTTTACTTTAAAATTTAATATCTATATTTACCCTATAAGGAACATGCATATGAAAATTAATCTTTCTGGCCACCATGTAGACGTTACTTCATCATTACGTGAATACGTAGATTCTAAATTTTCCAAACTAGAACGACATTTCGATCATATCAACAATGTGCACGTTGTACTCACCGTAGAGAAACTGAACCAAAAAGCCGAAGCAACCGTTCATATGAGTGGTTCGGAAGTTTTTGCTTCTTCAACAAATACCGATATGTATGCTTCTATTGATACCTTAGTAGATAAATTAGATCGTCAAGTACTAAAATACAAAGGCAAGATTTCGCAACATTAACTCCTATAAAATTATGACATTACAAAACATCCTAACATTAGACTGCACTCAATGTGCAGTCCCTGCTAGCAGCAAAAAACGTATTCTTGAACAAATTTGTTTAATAGCTGCCGAAAAAATAAATGACTGCAGTGCAAGTGATTTATTAGATAGCATACTTAATAGAGAAAAAATGGGCAGTACGGGTATAGGTAATGGTATTGCAATACCCCATGGTAGATTAAGTAATACCGATAAAGCGATAGCTGTTTTATTAACAACAGAGAAAGCTATTGATTTTGACGCTATAGATAACAAAGCAGTCGATATTTTTATTTGTTTATTTGTCCCTGAAGATAGTACCCAAGAGCACTTAAATACTCTACAAAGTATTGCGCAATTATTCAGTGATCGAAAAATAGCAAAACAAGTACGTAAATGTACAGACAACTTACAACTGTTCAACTTTATCCAACAAAATAGTTAAATTATACATTTGTAATAATGAAGGGATAAT
>JAWUXK010000127.1:0-18057 GCA_034111385.1 Colwellia sp.
ACTGAATGTGAAACGTACGGTGATAAAAGCAAATATTACCCTAACCGAATTAAACAGTGGCTTAAATATTTAAAATTACAATATGTTGAAGCAGATGAGTTGTTTCAACAGGTTCGTACTTTGAAAACAGCTGAAGCGATAAGAGAGCGACTTTAATGGAAAGTTTCACTTCTTTAAGCTAAAAAAGCAATCGACAATGGCTATTAATGTAACTTGCTGACTATATTGAAGTATGAGTATTCAAATGGGCTAAATGACTTTTAACCTGAGTCGGAAAATTTGAAAAAATACCATCGACACCGAGTGCTTTCATCGCTTTAATATCTTCTAATTCATCCACGGTATAAACAAATACTTTTAACCCACGTTGATGGGCATCACTCACAAAATGTTTACTAATAAAATTTACATCAAGGTGAACAGAGTAGGCATTAAGTTGCTCGGCAAATTTTGCATATTCTAATGGGTAGCAACCCGTTAAAGCGCCAATTGCAAACTCTGGTCGTTGTTGATGAATGCTATGGAGTAACCTGTGATTAAAAGAGGATATTAAAATATCGTTAACGGCCAACTTTGTTGCATTGATTGCGTCATCAATACAGGCATAAAGTAAATCCTTATTGAAAATCCCCTTTAGCTCAAGGTTCATTTTGCATCTACCCGCGACTAAGCTAAACACTTCATCTAGTGTTGGAATCGTTTCACCATGACCCGCATCGAAACTTTTTAACTGGTCATAATTATACTGAAATATTTGTCCCGTACCGGAAGTAGTTCGGTGTAACCAACGATCATGAATGACGAATAACTTGCCATCAACTTCATAAATATCAATTTCAATACCGTCAACATTCGCATCTAGAGCGGCTTTAATTGCGCGCAAAGTGTTTTCTGGTTCAACACCACTTGCGCCACGATGAGCAAAAATTAGCATAGTGATTCACACATTAGGTTTTGTTTTGAGTATAATAGCAATAATATTAAATGTACTTATATAAATCCAATGACTGATAATGCTGTAAACGAAAAACGGCTAAATAAATATATTAGCGAATCAGGCTTCTGTTCACGCCGTGGTGCGGACAAGTTGATTGAGGCTAATCGCGTTACAATTAATGGCAAAATTCCTGAACTAGGGACTAAAGTCAAGCCGGGTGATGTAGTTAATGTTGATGGTAAAGCCATTGCGGCGAGTGCAAAAAACAAATCTGATCGTATCTATATTGCGTATAACAAGCCCATCGGTATTACTTGTACATCTGAAAGTCATGTGCGTGGTAATATCATTGATGCTATCGGCCACAAAGAGCGTATTTTTCCTATTGGGCGCTTAGATAAACCGTCTGAAGGGTTAATCTTTCTCACCAGTGATGGCGATATCGTAAATAAAATTCTCCGGGCTGAAAATGCTCATGATAAAGAATATATTGTGACTGTCGATAAGCCGATAAGCGAGCGGTTTATTGAAAGAATGTCTCGTGGCGTTCCTATTCTAGGCACAATTACCAAACCTTGTATTGTTCGCATGAAAAGTCGCTTTGTCTTTACTATTATTTTAACTCAAGGGTTGAACCGACAAATACGCCGTATGTGTGAATACTTAGATTATGATGTTAAAAAACTGAAACGATCTCGTATTATGAGTGTTGAGCTTGGTCAACTAAAACCTGGGCAGTGGCGAGATTTAACTGTTGAAGAAATGAGTGAGATTAATCAAGCTGTGGCTAGTTCAAGTAAAACAGCGGATGAACGTTTAACTAACAAGTCTTAAAAGTAGCATGCAGAATCACCTACCTATAGGGTTGTGTATTCAAGCTTAAGTAGCCTTTGCTATTCTATTATCTTTTTTACCTAAAAAAATGGCTGTTAGTTAAATATTTTAACTAACAGCCAAGCTGTATTCATATTATTGTTATTAGTATTTAATCTTCGTTAACTTGAGATCTCTTTTAGTCTAGGTGATAACTCTTCTAGTACTTGTGGATCGTCAATCGTTGAAGGAATATCTATTTTCTGACCGTCTATCATTTGTCGTAAAGTTTTACGTAAGATCTTACCTGAACGGGTCTTAGGTAAGCGCTCAACGATAATTAGGGCTTTTAATGAAGCAATCGCACCAATATCGCTACGTACTTTAGTTTTTAATTCTGCAGTGATTTCATCATCAGTCAGTGATACGCCATTTTTAATTACGACTAAACCAAACGGTACTTGACCTTTTAATGAATCGTTAATGCCGACTACCGCACATTCAGCTACAGCAGGATGACCAGAGATTGACTCTTCCATTTCGCCTGTTGATAATCGATGACCCGCAACGTTTATAACGTCATCGGTACGTCCCATAATAAATAGGTAGCCATCTTCATCAAAGTACCCACCATCACCAGTAACATAATAACCTGGGTGAGTTGATAAATAACTTTCTTTAAAGCGCGCTTCATCTTTATAAACAGTCGTTAAGCAACCAGGAGGCATAGGCAGCTTTATTGCAACGGTACCTTGTTGATTAGCAGGTAAAGCTACGCCATAGGCATCTAAAATCTCAACGTTATAACCTGGAACAGGGAAACCAGAAGAACCCGCTTTGGTTGTCATTAACTCTTGTGTACTTGCATCAGCAAAAGGTGTACTTGCAATAGACCAACCGGTCTCAGTTTGCCACCAATGATCAATAACAGGTATCTGTGTTTTTTCTTTTAGCCAATGGTATGTCGATGGATCTAGACGCTCGCCAGCAAGGTATAATCGTTTTAAATTTGATAAATCGTATTTTTTCATTAATTCAGCATCAGGGTCTTCTTTTGCAATGGCACGAAATGCTGTTGGAGCACTAAATAATGCATCCACTTTATATTCTGCACAAATACGCCAAAAAGCACCTGCATCTGGAGTTCTAACAGGTTTCCCTTCAAATACAATAGTACTACAACCAGCTAGAAGAGGACCGTAAACAATGAAAGAGTGACCTACAACCCAACCAACATCTGAGGCAGCCCAGAAAGTATCGCCTGCTTTCATTCCGTAAATGTTTTTCATGCTATAAAGCATAGCAACGGCATGGCCACCGTGATCTCTAACAACACCTTTTGGTTTTCCTGTGGTACCTGAAGTGTATAAGATATAAAGAGGATCAGTACTTTTTACACTAACAGCAGCAATGCCTTTAGCACTGCTCATTTGTGTTTCCCAATCGTGATCTCGGCCAGTGATCATATCAGCGGTTAATTGTTCACGTTGATAAACAATACAACTGCTTGGTTTATGAGCTGATAACTCAATGGCATTATCAAGTAATGGCTTGTAAGGAATAACTTTTGAAATTTCAATGCCACAACTGGCACTAACAACAACTTTTGGCTCTGCATCGTCAATACGGATAGCAAGTTCTTTAGCAGCAAAGCCACCAAAAACAACCGAATGGACAGCACCAATTCTAGCACAGGCTAGCATCGCGATAACCGCTTGTGGGATCATCGGCATATAAATCAGTACACGATCGCCTTTAACGACATTTTGTTTTTGTAAAACATCAGCAAATTTCGCCACTAACTCAGTTAATTCAAGAAAAGTGAATGTTTGCTTTGTGTCAGTTACCGGCGATTCATATATAAGAGCCGTTTCTTCACCACGCCCCTGTTCAACATGATAATCCAATGCTAAATAGCTAGTATTTAGTTCGCCATCAGCATACCAATCTGTCCATCCACTATCATTTGTCGACA
This sequence comes from Colwellia sp., assembly GCA_034111385.1. GTDB lineage: Bacteria > Pseudomonadota > Gammaproteobacteria > Enterobacterales > Alteromonadaceae > Colwellia. Next base: position 3,726 of record JAWUXK010000127.1, read on the forward strand.
ATATTGTTTTTGGTGCTTTATACCAAGAAACAAGTTCTGATTGCTCTAACCAGTATGACTCTGCTGAATTCTTCGCTTTTGCTTGCTGTTCTTTGAAGCTCATGAGTTGTCCTTATGTGTTGTGTTTTATAGCGGTGATTATAGAAGTGTCGACAAAATGTAGCTATTAGACTTTTGGCTAGTATATAGGCTATTGGGTGTTGAGTAAGTTAACCGGAGAAAATTGATCGGTGAGTAATCGAGTGTTTTTAGGCCAATCTTGAACAGTGCCGGTAAAACTCATGTTGTTATAAAGTGAAAAGATATCTACACCGTATTGCCGTAACTGGGTATTAAGTTTTGGGATATTATTTTTATTCAGGCTATTAACAGTAAAGCCATCTCGATTAACAATAATAATTCGATTGGAATTATCTTGATTGACTACCTGATAAAAATGACCAAAAACAGCTTTATAGGTTGCTGATTCATGGGCGTATAATTCACTTAACGAAAAAGTGTTCGCACTGAGTATGCCATTTTCACTCAGCAGTGCTTTTGCTTCTTGTAAAAACTCTTTAGTCATTAAATGCTCAGGAATATAATCGCCGTTAAAAGCATCGAGAATAATCCAGTCATATTGTTGTTTTTTTAATAAGGCGCGTTTGATGTATATACGACCATCTTGGTTATAAGCTTTCACGCTATCATTTTCAAAAAAGCCAAAATAATTACGTGCCACTTTTATCACTGCCTGATCTATTTCAATATTCTCAATTTGGCTATTTGGGTAAAGTTGCGCCAACGTATTAGACATAGTTCCGCCACCTAAACCGATAATTAAAATGCGTTTTGGCTCTGGCATCATTAATAAAGAGGTCATTAATAACTTGGTATAATTAAAGACTAATTTCTGTGGTTGGCTTTTTAAGAAACAACTTTGTTGGGTATTACTGCTTTTAACATTAAACTTTAAGCAACGTAAGTCACCTCTATCTTCAACCAGTATATTACGATAAAGAGAGCGCTCTTGATGAATAACTTGCGCTTGAGCGACGCTAATTAGGGTAGATAAACCTAACCAAAAAAGTAACTGCTTAGCCATGTATTTACTCCACGTAATGTAAACCTTTGACTTTACTGATTAATATTGCCAACAAGCCTAAACTAGCAAGTACGGTAGTAAAACCAAAAATGATGGTATTGATATCAAACCAGAGTACTAAATAAAATGAAGTAGTAATGGTACCTAGCGCACTACCTAAGGTTGAAATAAAGTAAAGTTTTCCGGCGACTTGCCCACTTTCATTAGAACTTTTAACTAATAAGCGTACAGAGTAGGGAGACAACATACCTAGAATAACGGTTGGAATAAAAAACAAAACCATTGAGGCCACTAATGAACCATAACGAGAGTCTTCAATAGTAAGGAATATTATTTCCATTAACCACTGGCTCGATAAGGCTATTGGGAGCAGTGCTATGGCAGCAATGAGAAAAATAGTACCGTAAGTAGTCAGTGAGGCAGAGTGAGTCGATAACTTACCACCAAACAGGTAACCTAATGATAAGCTCAACATAAAGACAGTGATGATACTGCCCCATATATGTACAGAACTTCCAAAAAAAGGCGCTAAGATTCTACCGCCCAACAGCTCAATACCCATAATGCAAAAGCCACTGGTAAAGGCGAGTAAGTAAATAAAGGTTTTTGGAAAGCTTTGTTGTGCGCTGATGTTTTTCAGTGGTTAATTCCTTATTCGTAACAGTTACAAGGAGCATAAACCAGACTAAGCTATTTTAATGACATTTAATAGTGTGCATCGATAAAGTCAAAAATTAGGCGAATATGGGTATACATTTAAGATAAATACATACCCTTGTATTCATTACGAAACTTGATTGGTATCTAGCAACGTTTTCAAAAATCTTGCTGTGTGTGAGGTTGGATGCTGAGCCACTTGTTCTGGGGTACCGGTGACTAAAATCTCCCCACCGCCTGAGCCACCTTCTGGACCAAGATCAATAACCCAGTCAGCAGTTTTTACGACATCTAAATTATGTTCAATCACTACAATAGTATTGCCGTGATCACGCAAACGATGGATAACTTGCAGTAACTGTTTAATATCATGAAAGTGTAAGCCTGTGGTTGGCTCATCTAAAATATATAAGGTTTTACCCGTATCCCGTTTTGATAACTCTTTTGATAACTTGACCCGTTGCGCTTCACCGCCTGATAAGGTGGTTGCTGACTGCCCAAGTTTTACGTAAGTTAATCCTACATCCATCAAGGTTTGCAACTTGCGTTTGACCGCAGGAATGGCATTAAAAAACTCAAAAGCATCTTCGATAGTCATATCCAATACTTCATGGATATTTTTGCCTTTATAGAGTACTTCTAAGGTTTCACGATTATAGCGTTTACTTTTACAAACATCACAAGGTACGTAAACATCCGGTAAAAAGTGCATTTCTACCTTAATTAACCCATCACCTTGACAAGCTTCACAGCGGCCGCCTTTAACATTGAAACTAAAACGTCCTGGCTTATAACCACGAGATCGTGATTCTTGCGTGGCGGCAAAAATATCACGAATTGCCGTGAATATACCTGTGTAAGTGGCCGGATTTGAACGCGGCGTTCTACCTATGGGGCTTTGGTCAATATCAATGACTTTGTCTAAAAGTTCTAAGCCAGCAATGCTTTTATAAGGCGAAGGCTCGTCAAGTGTTGCGCCGTTTAGTTCAATGTGAGCTAACTTGTATAAGGTGTCATTGATTAGGGTCGACTTACCTGAGCCAGAAACACCGGTAATACAAGTCATTAATCCGTTAGGAATAACTAAGTCAACGTCTTTCAAATTATTGCCACTTGCGCCTTTTAATTCAACCACATTCTTTTTATCAAAGGGATGCCGTTTTTTAGGTATTTCAATTGATTCCTTACCTGATAGATATTTACCAGTAAGTGAGTCTTTACATTTTAATATGTCGTCTACGGTACCTTGGGCAATGATATTACCACCGTGAACACCGGCACCAGGGCCTATATCAATAACAAAGTCAGCAGCGCGAATGGCGTCTTCATCATGTTCAACCACGATGACAGTATTGCCTAAATTACGTAAATGGATAAGCGTGCTTAATAAACGTTCGTTATCTCGTTGGTGTAAGCCGATTGAGGGTTCATCTAGCACATACATAACGCCAACTAAACCAGCACCTATTTGACTGGCCAAACGAATACGCTGTGCTTCTCCGCCTGATAACGTATTGGCTCCGCGAGATAAGTTGAGGTAGTTTAAACCGACATTCACTAAAAAACCTAAACGTTCATTGATTTCTTTTAGAATTTTTTCAGCAACTTGGCCTTTTTGCCCTGTTAGCGTTAAGCCTTGGAAAAAAGCTAAAGCATCGCTAATGGCAAACTCTGCAACAACGGGTAAAGGGGTATCACCAATAAACACATTACGGGCTTCTAAGCGTAAGCGACTACCATTACAGTCAGGGCAATGCTGACTATTTAAGTACTTTGCTAATTCTTCGCGTACCGCATTGGATTCAGTTTCTTTGTAGCGGCGTTGCATATTGTTAATGATGCCTTCAAATGAATGTTTACGCATTACCACATCACCGCGATCATTCATGTACTTAAATTCAATTTCTTTTTCGTCGCTACCATAAAGTATCGCTTGTTTGGCTTCATCACTCAGGCTGTTGAATGGTTTATCTAAGGCGAATTTATAATGTTCAGATAACGCTTGTAGCATTTGGAAATAGTAAAAATTACGTTTGTCCCAACCACGTATTGCTCCGCCAGAGAGGCTCAACTCTTCATTGGTAATAATACGGTTAGTATCAAAAAATTGCTCAATACCTAAACCATCACACGTTTTACACGCACCAGCAGGGTTGTTGAATGAGAATAACCGTGGTTCTAATTCTTGCATGCTATAGCCACAATGGGGGCAAGCGAAGTTAGCAGAAAAGAGTAACTCTTCTCTTTCTGGCTCATCCATGAAAGCAACTTTTGCGGTGCCAGCGGTTAATGCTAATGTGGTTTCAAACGATTCAGATAAGCGTAATTGTATGTCGGGACGAACTTTTAGGCGATCAACAACGACTTCAATGGTATGTTTTTTATGGAGCTCTAATTCAGGTGGATCGGATAAATCGCATACTTCACCATCAATACGAGCGCGAATAAAACCTTGAGCGGCTAGGTTATCAAGTAACTTAACATGCTCACCTTTTCGATTTTGTAATACTGGCGCAAGCAGCATTACTTTAGTACCTTCTTCAAGGGCTAAAACTTTGTCAACCATTTGTGAAATTGTTTGTGCCGCCAGTGGTTGTTTGTGCTCAGGACAACGAGGCTCACCAACGCGGGCGTAAAGTAGCCTTAAATAATCATAAATTTCGGTAATAGTACCAACGGTTGAACGAGGGTTATGTGAAGTCGATTTTTGCTCAATGGAAATAGCTGGCGATAAGCCTTCAATGTGATCGACGTCAGGTTTTTCCATCAAAGATAAAAATTGTCGAGCATAAGCTGATAGTGATTCAACATAACGACGCTGCCCTTCTGCATAAAGTGTATCAAAAGCCAGCGAAGACTTACCTGAACCAGAAAGTCCGGTGATCACGATTAATTTATCACGAGGGATGGTTAAACTAATATCTTTTAGGTTATGGGTGCGCGCCCCTCTGACTTCAATATTTCTCATTTTTTCCACTAATCGATACATAAAATAACAGCCACATATTATGCCACAAACCATGCGTTTTGTTCAGTTGATAAACACTTTTATTTTTGAATTCACTTAGTTATAGCGATGTAATAGTATGGGAGAAATTAAACCTTAAAGGTAAACTCGTTGGACGCAAAAAAAATTAACATGCTATTGGCGTTTGTGTGTGCTTTTTTCGTTGCAAATACGGTTGAGGCGCCGACACAAGTTCAACAGGGCTTAGCTATTTTTGTCGTTGTCGCTTGGTTATGGATAACTCAGGCCTTGCCTATTAGTACTACGGCATTGTTAATTCCGGTTTTAGCGATGATTAGTGGATTATTGCCAGCAAAACAGGCCTTTGCCAGTTTTGCTAGTCCCGTTATTTTTTTGTTTATGGGGGGCTTTGCGTTAGCGGCTGCGCTACAAAAATATTCATTAGATAAATTGTTTGCCGTAAAAATGCTTTCTTTATCAAATGGCAAACCATTACTGGCTATATTGTTACTTTTTTTGACTACGGCATTACTTTCTATGTGGATAAGTAATACTGCGACATTGGCTTTAATGCTTCCTATTGCTTTGGGACTCTTATCTGCTCAGGAAGGACATAGCCCAAATCAAAAAATTCAACCTAACGTTTACATTTTTGTTTTACTTGGGCTTGCGTATTCAGGCAACATTGGCGGAATGGCAACTTTGATTGGTAGCCCACCTAACGCCATCGCAGCATCTGCTGCTGGGTTGAGTTTTGCAGACTGGTTGAAATGGGGCATGCCTATGTTTGCTTTGTTATTTCCCTTAATGATATTGATACTCTTTATTCTTTTTAGGCCTAAATTTTCTAATCAGCTTGAATTAGCGTTACCCGTCGTAGAAGCTAATTGGCAACGTAATCTCGTGATCAGCATTTTTCTTTTCACTGCTTGTGGTTGGATTTTTAGCACACCCTTGGCAGCATTCGCAGGGATTAATAGTGGTTTTGATGCGATGTTAGCGGTTATTGCTATCGTGTTATTAACAGGAACAAAATGTTTATCGTTTGATGATTTTATTAAAAAAACTAACTGGGGAATTTTAATATTGTTCGGTGGTGGCTTAACCTTAAGTGTATTGTTACAAACATCAGGTGCAAGTTCATGGTTAGCGAATACCATCAGTAGCAATTTACCAGCGGACAATACTTGGTTTGTTTTAGTTATTATTTGTATTTTTGTTATCTTTTTAACAGAACTAGTTAGTAATACCGCTAGTGCAGCTTTGTTAATTCCTTTATTTATGACTGTCGCAATAGATCTAAACCTTCCCCCCGCTGGGATTGCTGTAGTGATTGCTTTATGTGCTTCATGTGCCTTTATGTTGCCAGTGGCCACGCCACCCAATGCTATTGTGTATTCATCAGGTTTGGTGCCACAAAAGCAAATGATGCGTGCAGGTATAGTGCTGAATTTAGTTATCGCGTTAGTGATTGCTACCGTTGCTTTTTTCTTGTTCTAATGTAGATCATTTTTTTGTTTTGCATAGCGTGGTAAACTACCGCAATTTTTAAATTCTCCGTATTTTTAGGTAACGTATTTCATGAGTGTTTCAGGGTTAAACCGTATTGAGAAAAAAGCTGCATTTTCGCTAGCCAGTGTGTTTGGTGTTCGTATGCTTGGGCTTTTTATGATATTGCCTGTGTTTGCCATTTATGGCGAAGAATTAGCCGGTTATAGCCCAATATGGTTAGGACTTGCTATTGGTGCATATGGATTAACGCAGGCATTATTACAAATACCTATGGGTATTTTATCTGATAAGTACGGCCGAAAACCGGTAATATTAGCGGGTTTAGTTGTTTTTCTAATTGGTAGTGTGGTTGCGGCTATGTCGACAACTATCTACGGTGTTGTGCTGGGTCGTGCCATTCAAGGTATGGGGGCTATTGCCAGTGCAATTTTAGCCTTAGCCGCCGATTTAACCAGAGAAGAACAACGTCCAAAAGTAATGGCAACCATCGGCATGTTTATTGGTTTATCGTTTACCTTTGCCATGATTTTAGGGCCTATAGTGGCTGATGCTTTTGGGTTGAGTGGTTTATTTTGGTTCACGGGATTTTTAACTATTTTAGCTATGTTAATGATTCAATTTATGGTGCCTTATTCAGTCAATAAAGCCCCTCGTGGTGATAGTGTCGCTTTACCTGAAAAAATTGTTAAATTGATTCGTCATCCACAATTATCTCGTTTGAATTGGGGCGTATTTATTCTACACATGGCACTGACCGCTTGTTTCGTAACCTTGCCAAAACAATTTGTGGCAAGTGGCTTAGCATTAGAAAGTCATTGGCAAATATATTTACCTACGTTATTAGGCTCTTTCTTTTTAATGGTGCCTTTTATGATTTTTGCGATGAAAAAGCAGCAAGAGAAATCTATGTTTAGTGCTGCCATTGCACTATTGAGTTTCGCATTATTCTTGTTGTGGTTATTACCGACAGGCTTTTGGAGTTTAGTGTTTACTGTGGTGATGTTCTTTACCGCGTTTAATTATTTAGAAGCGACTATGCCGTCGATTTTATCTCGTATTGCACCTGCAGGTGTTAAAGGTAGCGTTATGGGCGTTTACTCTAGCAGCCAATTTTTAGGGGCTTTTGTTGGTGGTATTGTTGGTGGTTTTGTTGCGAGTCGTTATGGCGAACAAACTATTTTTATCGTGATGGCCGTGGCCAGTTTGATATGGTTATTTTTAAGCTTTGGTATGGAAAAATTGAAAAAATCTAAAAGCTTTAGTTTTGCCACGAATATCGATTGTGAAGAAAAAGCGAATGAAATCGCTGAATTGTTAATAAACATGCCAGGTGTGATTGAAGCCACTTTAGTGCATGACGACATTGAAAGTGGTGAAGACAAAAGTGTTGCCGTAGCTTACTTAAAAGTTGATGATAAAATTGTTGATTTGTTAGCCGTTAAAGCATTGTTGCATCGAGAAGCATAAAATAAAAATTTGAAAGACTATAGATTACATTGCTAGCGTTAATACACGTTAGCAATGTGGTCGCTTAACTTACCATTACCTAACTTAACTTTAATATTTTCTCCTGTAAATTCTCCCATCAACACTAAACCCAGAGGAGATTCTGGTGTGATCACGGTTATGTGTTGATGGTTCAAATTGCATCGAAATCCCCCAGCCGCTGGGCCGATAAAAAACCACTGATTTTTTTCTTTATCCGCATCAAGTTGAACTATCGCTGATAATGCAATTGGTTTGTTTTCATCGAACTCGACCAGTGGTAGCAGTTGATATTTAAGCAGTGTTTCTTGCAAGTCGTTCACTCGTCTTGATTGTCCTTCTGCCAAATAAGCAGCCTCAATGGCTAAGGTATCGTATTGCGTTTCAGCAACACTTTGATCATCTACCGCTGCAGCATGAGCTTCGTTTGCCGCCTTTATCGCTTGGTGTAATTCTTGTTTTAAGTTTTCAATGATCAGAGCAACAATTGTTTTTTTATCTACTTTCTTTAAAGTCATGGTGTTAATGAGGAATTATTGTTTGTCAATATTCTACTATAATTAACTGATTGCCGAGAATAATTTTACTTCAGCTACTTATAATCGCACCATCTCATAGGCGTCGAAATTAACTTGTAATATGGGGGGAATATAAGTAAATTAATATCATCTGGTATGACCAATGGTGAGCCGTATGACATCAACAACACAGAACAAAAAACCGTTTCCGCATTTATTAGCTCCCTTAGATCTAGGCTTTACCCAATTAACTAACCGTATATTAATGGGCTCGATGCATACCGGCCTAGAAGAAGAAAAAGGTGGATTTGCAAAACTCGCCGCTTTTTATGAAGCGCGGGCTAAAGGCGGTGTTGGTTTAATAGTTACCGGCGGTGTTAGTCCAAATATGCGTGGTAGAATTGCGCCTTTTGGCAGCGAATTAAGTCATTTTTGGCATGTGAATAAACATAAGCAAGTGACCGAAGCGGTTCATAAATATCCCACTAAAATATGCTTACAATTATTACATACAGGACGTTATGCTTTTCACCCCTTTAGTGTAGCACCAAGCAAAGTTAAATCGCCTATTACTCCTTTCACCCCAAAAGCAATGTCGGTTAGACACATTAACGCCACCATTAAAGATTATGCTTATGCTGCTTTTTTGGCTGCTAAAGCGGGCTACGATGGCGTAGAAATTATGGGTAGTGAAGGCTATTTAATTAATCAATTTTCTTGTTTGCGAACTAATAAGCGGAATGATGAATGGGGTGGGTGCATTGAAAATCGCATGCGGTTGGCCATTGAAACCATTAAAGCCGTACGAGCGACAGTCGGTGAGAAATTTATCATTATTTTTCGGTTGTCTATGCTGGATTTAGTTGAAGGTGGTAATCGTTGGGAGGAAGTGGTTACCATGGCTAAAGCGGTGGAGAAAGCTGGCGCTACGTTAATTAATACAGGTATTGGCTGGCATGAAGCACGCGTACCCACGATAGTCACTTCGGTACCACGAGCAGCATTCACTTGGGTTACTGAGAAAATGAAAAAAGAAGTATCTTTGCCGTTAATCACTACGAATCGCATTAATACGCCCGAGGTCGCAGAGGAAATTTTAGCAACAGGTCAGGCTGACATGGTATCAATGGCAAGGCCATTTTTGGCTGATGCTGATTTTGTGAATAAAGCAGCAGAGAATAAAGCAGATGAAATAAATACTTGTATTGGTTGTAATCAGGCGTGTTTGGACCATGTATTTCAACAAAAACGCGCTTCATGCTTGGTGAATCCAATGGCTTGCTATGAAACAGAATTGACACTTGAGATAAGCCAACAGCCTAAAAAATTGGCGGTGATAGGTGCTGGTCCTGCTGGTTTAGCTTTCAGTGTTTTTGCTGCGCAGCGTGGTCACGACGTTACTTTGTATGACAAAGCAAATGAAATTGGTGGCCAGTTTAATGTGGCTAAACAAATACCGGGTAAAGAAGAGTTTTATGAAACACTACGCTATTTTAACAAGCAGCTTGCTTTACTCAATGTGTCGGTGAATTTAAATAATGAGCAAAGTAGTAATCAATTGTTATCTGCTGGATTTGATGAGGTGATTTTAGCAACAGGTATTAAGCCAAGACGATTGGATATTGAAGGAATAGATCACCCTAAGGTGTTGAGTTATTTACAAGTGATACGCGATAAAGTTGTTGTAGGTAAAAAAGTAGCGATAATTGGGGCTGGCGGAATAGGGTTTGATGTAGCAGCTTTCCTTGTTGAGCAAGGTGAATCGTTGACGACAGATCTCAATGCATGGTTAAAAAATTGGGGTGTGGATAAATCTTACGAGCAATCAGGTGCCTTGTTATCAAAAAAGTTAACCACGTCCCGTATACCAAATAGAGAAATTACCTTATTACAACGAAAAGTTACGAAGGTAGGCAAAGGCTTAGGAAAAACATCAGGTTGGGTACATCGTGCTAACTTAATAAAAAATGGTGTTAAAATGCGCCCAGGAGTAAATTATAAAGCAATTACGGATAATGGCTTACTTATTGAAATTGACGGTAAAGACGAATTACTTGCCGTGGATAATGTCATTATATGTGCGGGGCAAGAGCCAAACCGAGAATTACAACAAGCGCTGGAAAATGGGGGGATGTGTGTACACCTTATTGGCGGTGCGAATGTTGCTGCGGAACTTGATGCAAAACGCGCTATTCGTGAGGCGGCAGAGTTAGCTATGGTGATTTAAAGGAGAAATTTTGTTGGTAAATCAGTGTAAAGCAATATGAAACAAGGCTATACTTCGGGTAATGTATTAATGACAAGTAAGTAATATTTACTTTTGACTTTTGAAATGACAAATTTATTGGTTAGTAGTGGTGATATAGAAATTTTTTCTACACCGAAAGAGTATAAAGCACAGTTGTTGTTACTTATTGCTAGTGCCCGCCATCGTATTTATATCTCAGCACTTTATTTACAAGATGATGAGGCAGGAAGAGAAATCTTGCATGCCTTGTATCAAGCTAAGGCTGAAACACCAGAACTCGATATAAGAGTTTTCGTTGATTATCATCGAGGGCAGCGTGGTCTTATCGGTGAAAAAGGCAGTTTGGGAAACCGGGCGATATACCTTGCTATGGCAGAACAATATCAACAGAAAATTGGTATTTATGGTATTGCAGTAAAACCTAAAGAGTTGTTTGGTGTTTTGCACTTAAAAGGTATGGTTTTTGATGAGGTGCTTTTTTATACAGGCGCAAGTATTAACGATATTTATATGCAGCAAGGAACACGGTATCGCTTAGATCGATATTATCGAATTAACTCTGCGCCGTTAGCGAATAGTTTTTGTCAATATTTAACCGGCGTCTTTGTTAAATCAAATTTAGCCCCTCTATTAAATGAGCATAATTTACCTAATCAAGCACAACAAAGACGCAATATTATTTCGTTGAGATCTTTGTTAAAAAAATCGGCGTATCAAGTTGAGTTTACCGATATAAATAAAGAATCAGGCGTTGTTACTAATCCAATATCAATTATGCCTTTGATTGGCTACGGACGTAGAAAAAATCAGTTAAATAAAGTTATTCGTCAAACTGTTAAAAATACTCAACAAAAGTTATTAATTTTAACCCCTTATTTTAATTTTCCGCCGGTACTGGCGCGTGATGTGGTCAAGGCACTAAAACGTGGTGTAAAAATAACTATCATTGTGGGCGATAAAACTGCGAATGATTTTTTTATTGAGGATGAAAACGAGTTTACGCCAATTGGCATAGTGCCTTATGTTTATGAAATATTATTAAAACGTTTTGTAAAAAGGTATCAACATTTTATTGATAATGGGCTTTTGGATATCAATGTTTGGCAAAATGAAAAGAATAGTTTTCATTTAAAAGGGGTTATCAGTGATGAACGTTATCACTTACTCACTGGAAGCAATTTGAATCCGCGTGCTTGGTCGTTGGATTTGGAAAATGGTTTGTTGCTAGATGACCCTTCAAAAGGGTTGATGCCTAAAGTCACAGCTGAACTGGTCAATATTATGGAATATGCTAAACCGATCAAGCATTATAGTGAAATTGAGAGTGTTACTGATTACCCAAATAAACCTAAAAAATTACTTAAAAAGATACGCCTTACCCAAATAGATCGTGTTTTGAAGCGACTTTTGTAATTATATCTATCTGTGCAACACCAATTCAGTTTTTTGCATATCAGAAACTAATTGGTGTTAATCAATAGTAGAGGTAATTTTAAGCGTTAAAAAGATTTCTTGGCTTCAATTCTAATTTCAAAATTATTAATGTTAGGGTTGTCACTTTGCGGAAAAGCAAAGTCAATATGAATTACTTGTTGATTTCCCGCGGAATGAGGCGAATATAACCTGGCACCAATTCCCAGAGCATATAACCAAGTATCTTCACTATTCTCCGTTTCTGAGTCACCAAAAGCTTTACCAGTATCAATAAAGGCGGCTCCCGCTAAATCAAATAATTTAAATAAATTGATATGAGGGTAATAGCGAATTTCGCCAGTGAACTTTACACTATGCTCACCATGTTGATATTGAAGAGGGAATCCGCGCAAGCCAGTATTTCCACCAATAGTCACAGGTTGATCAAGGTATTGGTTTTGACTGACTATATTGGTATTACTTAAATAAAGCCCCCAATTTGTATCAACGTTATAAAAATACTCAGCATTAAAAGTAAGTAATAAGCGATCATCTTGTTGATCAAAAAAATCACCATTAAGGTCTATACCCATAAGTAATAGGGCCTTATCATGAATTTCAAACCCTTTATCTACACTGGCTTCAAATAAAGCCCAAGCACTGTTTTCTTTTGTGCCATCACTTAATCCTATACGTGAGCTTAATTGCCAACCATGATTAAAATCTTCTATTTGAGTGATTAAATGGATGTTGGTGAGCTTTCTAAAGTTCTTCTCTATGTAGTTAACAGCAAACCAAGGGTAGATAAAGTCTCTATCTTGTGGAGTGAATGCTGAATTAATAGTGCTTTCAGTATCATCTATAGTAGAAAAGTTGTGTTTATCTTGAGTTATTCCTACGCGATATCGTAATAATGCATTGTTATTATTATAATCAAGCCAAGCATATTCAGCTTCTTTAAAGCTAAGTTTATGTGAAAATATTGCTAACTCACTAGTATCTTGATAAATAGTGTCATTACGTGTTTCTTCATTAAATCCAATCTTGTAGGCGTAACTTGTATAAAAACTAGCGAAGTGTTTTTGTAAAAATAATGATTGCTCAGTCCCATCATCGTTGTCGGCAAATCGAAGTGTTAAATCAATGTTCTGTTTTCGAAATAAAGGAATGGTGCTTTTTACTTTATACCCTTTGCGCTGTGAATTCTGATAGGTTTTAATTTCGGCATCAATGCCTAAACCTAATAAATTTCGCTCTTTGATCCCAAAACTGTATGTACTTTCACCACCTTGACGACCAAAGCTAATGGTTGGCATTAACGACCAATTATCCCACGTTGTGACGGTAATGTTTTCTACCATTTCATCACTGGTTACTTTTGCATCGCGAAGATATTTGCGGCTACGTAAATGTCTTTCTAATTCAGCCATGTCAGCAAAGTTCTTATTACATTTTTCAATAAAAAAAGAGGCTTCGTTTTCAAGTGTTAGTATTTTAGTATCGATATGAATAGCATTAGCCCAACGGTGAATAAGGGCAAAGCCTTCTTCATTCTCATCAAAAATAGTTTGCGGCTTAAACGTGACTGTTTGTAAACCTTGGGAGCAAGGGGGTTCTTGTCCATGAGCGCAAGCTGCCGCAAAGCATATTAATAATATGGGAATAAAAAAAATTGTGATAAGTGTTTGAACACTTTTATTACGAGTTGATATAGTGAATTCCTAAGTAAACAGCTAAGATTACAACCACTTTAACCTGATTATAGCGGTTACTGAAAGTTTAAGATATTTAATATCTACTTTTTATTATGATAAGGCAGCGACAACTATTGCTTTAACATCAATAGGTAATGGTTGAATTTTGGTAATGTTTTGAGCGACACACAAACTAACCATTGAGTTTTCTTTTTGTAATTGGTGGTGGTGTAGTCGTTGTAAGTTAATAAAGGAATAAATTATTGAAGCATTTATATGAAGCAGAGTAATCTAAACTTAGTAAAATCAACTAGCTAAAAATAAATAGCTTTTAAATGTAAAAAGCACTCGAATTTGATCGGTTCTCCCTATAGAATTGCTCTCTTAATTAAATATTTTCTAACTCTAATATAAGTTGTTTATTTGGTATTCACCTTGTCTTAGAAGTGCACAATTAATAGGATTTTTCATGGCGGGTGTAAATAAGGTAACAATTTTAGGTAACTTAGGTAAAGATCCTGAGGTACGTTTTATGCCAAATGGAGGCGCGGTAGCAAATATTACTGTAGCGACGTCTGATACATGGAAGGATAAACAAACGGGTGAACAAAAAGAAAAAACTGAATGGCATCGTGTAGTAATGTTTGGTAAATTAGCCGAAATTGCTGGTGAATATTTGAAAAAAGGTTCAAAGGTATATCTTGAAGGTTCATTACAAACACGTAAATGGACTAACCCACAGGGTGTTGATCA
>JAWUXK010000128.1:0-18316 GCA_034111385.1 Colwellia sp.
TAATCCGCCTATTATTGTTATTCATGGGAATTCAGCTAAAAAATTACCTCATTCATATAAACGTTATTTAATGAATTATTATCGTAAATCATTAAAAATTATGGGCACGCCAATCCGTATAGAATTTAGAGAGACTGCAAATCCCTTTGCAGGTAAGAAAAAACTCACCTATACCGAGCAAAAGAAAATTGCGAGAGCCACTCAAGGGTACAATAAAGATAATAAGTAGTATGTGATATTAACATTGGCAAGTGACTCGTTAGCGTTTCGTATACATTCACTTGCACTTGTTCTCAGCTTGCATTTACTGAGCTCTATTTCGTTTATAGTTATTGCATTTAACTTATTCTTTGGCTAATGTGGGACATTATATCGGGGTATTTTTAATGGGGTAAATTTGGCTAATAAAGCAACGAATATTGATACAGCAGATCGGCTAAATCGCAATTTGTCTTTATTGCATGCGGGCTCAATGGTTAGTATTGAAATAATTACTCCGGCAGGTCAGCGCGCTAAATTTAGGACATGTTTTATTGGTTATTTACCTAAAAAGTATGTGCTAGTGCAATTTCCAGAAAAAAATAAACTCGGTAACTTTGCTCAACATATAACCGAAGGAATGGGTATAACAGTACGTGGCTTAATTGAAGGGCATGAAGGAGCCGTTCTTGCTTTTGTGAGTACAATAAAGCAAACCATTCAAATGCCATCTCGCATTATAGTACTAGAGTTTCCTCGCACAGTTGGCATTCAAAATCTACGCTCATCTATTCGCATCGATACACATATTCAAGCCAAAGTAAAAATAGATAAAGATTATTGGCAAACAGTTATTACCAACTTGTCCATCAGTGGTTGTCAGCTAAGCATTGAAAATGGCGAACAACTGGTTTTATCCGAAAAGAAAGAAATTGAAATTATTATCGAAGATAAAGAAGGTGCTAGCAATATTAAACTTAATGGTGCGGTATGCAATTTGAAGCAACAGGCTGATGGTCTATCTTTTGGTATTAAGTTCAACACAGATAATGATGGGGAAATAAGTAAATTATTACTGAACACTGTATCTCTACAAGGGTAAAGTGCTTTATTTATAGTACCTTAGCTTTTATTGAACCATCGGTAACTTGTATTCTAATCTCATCATTTGGCGCTACCTGCGCGATTGACTTAACTACCCCATTATCTTTACCTCTCGTAATACTATAGCCACGAGCAATTGTTGCCAAAGGACTCACTAATTGTATTTGCTCGATCAAGTGTATAAAAGACTCACGCTTATGCTGCAAGCTAGTTTGCATCGTGTGAATTAATCGTTGCTCCTGTTGTTTTACTTGATTTTGTTGTTTAGTAATGACTTTTAATGGCGATAGCTGGTTTAATCTTTGTTGTAGTTGTTTTGGCTGTTGCGCCGATTGAGCGATTAACCGTTGTGCTGCTTTTGTTAAACGCAGACTCAATTCATCATGTTTTTGTTGTTGAACCTGTAATTGTTGCTCAGGATGAACTTGTACTAATCTGTGTTGAATATGATGCTGCTGTTGTAGTAAATCCGCCTTTTTACGGCTAATAGCATGAATTAAACGTTGTTCAAATATCGTCACTTTCCCTAACAATTCACGGCTGTCACTTGCGACTAATTCGGCTGCTGCTGAAGGTGTTGCAGCACGAAGATCTGCTACGTAATCACTCAGTGTAGTATCAATTTCATGGCCAACTGCGCTTATAATGGGTAAATGACTATTATAAATCGCATGCACGACAGGTTCTTCATTAAAAGGCCATAAGTCTTCTAAAGAGCCACCACCACGGCCTACAATTAATACATCACATTCTTGTCGTTCATTCGCTTGGCTAATGGCATGACAAATGTCATTACTGGCGTATTCACCTTGAACTAATGCGGGGTAAATAATGGCATTTATGCTGGGATTTCGACGTTTCATGACCGATAAGATATCTTTGACCGCAGCGCCAGTCGGTGACGTTACTATACCAACACATTGAATTGTCTCAGGTATGGCATGCTTATGTGTTTGAGAAAAAATACCAAGGGCGTTGAGTTTGTTTTTTAACTGCTCATATTGTTGACGTAATAGTCCCTCACCCGCATCCTCCATTTGTTCAATGATTAATTGAAAATCACCTCGGGGTTCGTACAAGGACACTTTGGCACGTACTAATACTTGTTGACCATTACGTGGTTGCAACCGAACCCGACGATTATTTCCCTTAAACATAGCGCAACGCACTTGAGATTTATTATCTTTAAGCGATAAATACCAATGACCGGAACTCGCAGCAACAAAATTAGATATTTCACCGGTTAGCCAAACAGTGTTGAGTTCGCTCTCTAAAATAAAACGAACTGTTTTGGTTAATTCACTTACTTGTAAAATATGCTGTGTTGCCATGAAAAGCGATGTTCAATAGATTAAGGCGAGTTAGAGCAATAGTATATATTGATAAATTTTAATTAGCGCATTTATTTTGATTCAACCAAGTAAAATAATACTATTTAAAGTCAAATTTATGTTTACCTAACTAAAGAAAACGGTTAAAATTCTGCCGCAATATTAAGTACTAACTTATACGACTTTAGTACACACTTTATATCTAACTCTGGTGATATTGCGATGTTACGAATTGCCCAAGAAGCGTTAACTTTTGACGATGTTCTACTTGTACCTGCTCATTCTACGGTACTACCTCATACAGCCGATCTAAAAACTAATTTAACCCGAAAAATCACTTTAAATGTACCGATGATATCTGCATCTATGGATACAGTAACTGAAGCACGTTTAGCTATTACTCTAGCGAAAGAAGGTGGCTTAGGCTTTATTCATAAAAATATGACTATCGCAGAGCAAGCCAGTAATGTGAAGCAAGTTAAAAAATATGAAAGTGGTATTGTTTCCGATCCTAAAACCGTTAAATCGTCTGATTCTATCGAAAAAATCATGCGTAAAGCAGATGATTTAGGTTTTACTGGATTTCCCGTCGTTGATGATGAAGACAACTTAGTGGGTATTATCACGGGGCGTGATTTACGCTTTGAAACAGACTTAACTAAGCCAGCATCTGCATTAATGACGCTTAAGGAAGATTTAGTAACCGTTAAGGAAGGCGCTGCTCGCGAAGAAATTTTAGAACTAATGCACGATAACCGAATTGAAAAAATATTGGTTGTTGATGATGCGTTTAAATTAGTAGGTCTAATTACCGCGAAAGATTATCAAAAAGCTGAAAATAAGCCAAATGCGTGTAAAGATGAACTAGGGCGCTTACGTGTTGGCGCAGCCGTTGGTGTTGGTGCAGGTACCGACGAACGTATTGATGCTTTAGTTGCTGCAGGTGTTGATGTGTTATTAATTGACACTTCTCATGGCCATTCTCAAGGTGTGTTAGACCGAGTAAAAGAAACTCGCGATAAATATCCAGACTTGCAAATTGTTGCGGGTAACGTTGCTACGGGATCCGGTGCAAAAGCGTTAGCGGATGCCGGTGTTGATGCTGTTAAAGTAGGTATCGGCCCAGGTTCAATTTGTACAACACGAATTGTTACTGGTGTTGGTGTTCCTCAACTAACAGCTATTTCAAATGCGGTTGAAGCTTTGAAAGGTACAGGTATTCCAGTAATTGCTGATGGCGGAATTCGTTTTTCAGGTGATATTGCTAAAGCCTTAGTTGCGGGCGCGCATTGTGTCATGGTGGGTAGTATGTTGGCAGGTACTGAAGAAGCACCGGGCGAAGTGGAACTTTACCAAGGACGTTATTATAAATCATACCGTGGTATGGGCTCTTTAGGTGCAATGGATCAAAAAGAAGGTTCAAGCGACCGTTACTTCCAAAAAACTGATGGCGAAGCAGACAAGTTAGTCCCTGAAGGTATTGAAGGTCGTGTTGCGTATAAAGGCCCAGTATCGGCGATTATACATCAGCAAATGGGTGGCTTACGCTCATCTATGGGGTTAACTGGCTCTAAAGATATTGAGACTATGCGTACTAAGCCTGAGTTTATGACAATAACTTCAGCAGGTATGGGCGAGTCTCACGTACATGACGTAACTATCACTAAAGAAGCGCCAAATTACAGAATGGGCTAAGTCGAATAGTTCATTTCTTTGCTACTTAGCGTAATAGCCGCATCAGAAGTGCTCACCTAGTAAACTAGGCTCCGCGCTTCTTTTTTGCTCTAACGCTAACTAACTTCGAATTTAAACATTCTTATTTTTTTGCAAAATTTTTAATTGTAAAAGATAAAAAATTCAAACACCTTGAGTCATTTTCTTGTTAAAGGATGCTCAGGGTGTTGTTATTTATAAACCATACCTTTAAGTATGACTTTTAGGTAAATAGTAGGAAAAGAAACATGAGTAAAGACATTCATGATCACCGCATACTGATTTTAGATTTTGGTTCACAATACACTCAGCTTATTGCGCGTCGCGTACGTGAAATTGGCGTTTACTGTGAACTTTGGTCATGGGATGTAACCGAAGAGCAAATTAAAGGCTTTAATCCAACGGGTATTATCCTTGCTGGCGGTCCAGAATCAGTTACTGAAGCTAATTCTCCTCGTGCGCCAGAATATGTATTTACTGCAAATGTACCTGTTTTGGGTATTTGTTACGGCATGCAAACGATGGCAGAACAGCTTGGTGGTAGTGTTTCAAGTAGTGACCATAAAGAGTTTGGTTACGCTGCAGTTGAAGTGATGAGTAAATCATCTTTATTTAATGCGATTGAAGACAGCGTGAGTGCTCATGGTAATGCCTTACTAGATGTTTGGATGAGTCATGGTGATAAAGTATCGGCTATTCCAGAAGGCTTTGTTACCGTTGCTAAAACTGATAGCTGTGCCTATGCGGCAATAGCAAATGAAGACAAGCAATTCTACGGTGTGCAATTTCACCCAGAAGTAACTCACACTAAGCAAGGTAAGCGTATTTTAGAGCACTTTGTCGTTGATATTTGTCAATGTGAGAAGCTTTGGACATCAACGTCGATTATTGAAGATGCGGTTGCAAAAATGAAAGCGCAAGTAGGTGATGATGAAGTTATCTTAGGCCTATCAGGTGGTGTTGATTCATCGGTTGTTGCCATGCTTTTACAACGTGCAATTGGGGATAAACTCACCTGTGTATTTGTTGATAATGGTTTACTTCGTTTAAACGAAGGTCAACAAGTTATGGACATGTTTGGCGATCACTTCGGCTTAAAAATTATTCATGTTAAAGCGGAAGATCGTTTCTTAGACCGTTTAGCGACTGAAAGTGAGCCAGAAGCAAAACGTAAAATTATTGGTAATGTTTTTGTAGAAGTATTTGATGAAGAATCGAAAAAACTCAAAAATGCTAAATGGTTAGCGCAAGGCACTATTTATCCTGATGTAATTGAGTCAGCAGCGTCAGCAACGGGTAAAGCGCATGTGATTAAATCTCACCATAACGTAGGTGGCTTACCAGATGATATGGAAATGGGTTTAGTTGAGCCATTACGTGAGTTATTTAAAGATGAAGTACGTAAAATTGGTTTAGAGCTAGGCTTACCGTATGACATGCTTTATCGTCATCCTTTCCCTGGTCCAGGTTTAGGTGTACGTATTTTAGGTGAAGTGAAAAAAGAATATGCTGATTTATTACGTCGCGCAGATGCTATTTTTATTGAAGAATTACATAAAGCTGAGTTGTACCATAAAGTGAGCCAAGCGTTTACCGTATTTTTGCCTGTCCGCTCTGTGGGTGTAATGGGCGATGCGCGTAAATACGACTGGGTTGTTAGTTTACGTTGTGTTGAAACAATTGATTTCATGACCGCGCGCTGGTCACACTTACCCTATGATTTCTTAGGGTTAGTTTCAAATCGTATTATTAATGAGATTGATGGCATATCACGTGTTGTGTATGACATCAGTGGTAAGCCGCCAGCGACGATAGAATGGGAATAATTTAGTTATAAACTGGATATAACAAACAACTTCGGCGTTGGAAGTACTCACCTATGCTCTTAGGTTACGTACTTCCTTACTGAATTTGAATGTCTTATTTGTGTTTACTAACTTAGTAATATCAATCTAGAAAACCTTATGACAGGATGTTATGAGGTTTTTTGCTCTTATAAAGAGACAAAAAAATTCTATAACCACAATTTTCATGAAGCATTAGTTTTTAAAAGTTTTCGATAGGTAACAACTATCAAAAATTTTTATTCAATAGGTCCTTTTATTGATCTTCTAATACTTCTCGTTGCTCTGCTACTTCAATTCGTATATCAAAATCACGTGGCAAGTTCGTGTTTTTATAATCAAAATCTGTTAACTCTACTGAATTATGTTCTTTTAAAGTGATGCTTTGCTCTTCCATCTTCGTTCTCTCTTTTAGTAAATTAAAAACTTCAATGTAGTATTATTACATCAATTTTTGGGTTATTACAAGTTTTACATAGTTGTTAGTACCTATGTGTTGTTTTATTACCAAATAAAAAGATGTAAATAAAATCATTTATTTTTGTTTTCACTTGTTATGTAAATAATTATTTTGCTCGAATAGTCAAATCAATATACCATTAACATTATTGCAAGTTCAGTTAAAATTAGGGAATGTTTATGTTCGACTTTCGTAAAAAATTATGTGTTATTATCAGTGTTTTCGCATTGGCATCATGCTCGTCTGCCTATTATTCAGCCATGGAAAAAGTAGGTATCCACAAACGTGATATCATGGTTGATCGCGTGGTCGATGCCAAAGAGTCACAACAAGAGGCGCAAGAACAGTTTAAATCGGCATTAGAAGAAATGACCGCATTAATTAACTTTGATGGTGGCGATCTTGAAACCCAGTACAATGTCATTCAAGATCAATACGAAGATTCAAAAGAAGCGGCAGCTAATGTCAGTTCACGCATTGCAAAAATAGAAGACGTATCTGATGCCTTATTTGAAGAGTGGCAAGATGAAATAGAAGAGATTTCAAGCACCAGCCTAAAAAGACAAAGCACAACTAAATTAAGAGAAACGCAACGCCGTTACGAGTCTTTAATTAAGTCTATGCGTAAAGCAGAAAGCAAAATGGCACCAGTTTTATCAGCGTTAAAAGATAATAGTTTATTCTTAAAACATAACTTAAACGCGAAAGCGGTTGGGGCATTACAAGGTGAAATGGTATCAATTAAAAGAGATGTTAGTGCATTAATAAAAGATATGAATTTAGCGATTGAACAATCACAGAAATTTATTGATATGTTGGAAAAATAACAATATCAACTCGCACCGTGACGACTAAGCAATAAACCAGTAGTGGTATCGTTAAATGTTGAAAAGTAAAACAAGTTGAATGGGTAGTTATGGCGGTTGATACACTCTGGTTGATTATAGCAGCACTATTAGTTTTTTGTATGCAGGCAGGCTTTCTATGTTTGGAAAGTGGAAGAACCCGTAGTAAGAACAATATTAATGTTGCAGCGAAAAACATTACGGACTTCATCATTTCAATATCAATTTTTTGGGGGATTGGATTTGGCTTGATGTTTGGTACCTCAACTTCTGGACTATTTGGTAGTAGTCACTTTCTTTTTGGAGATATTCAATCTCCTGCCAATATTACTTTTTTCTTTTTTCAAATGATGTTTTGCGGTACAGCAGCTACGTTAATGTCTGGCGCTGTTGCTGAGCGTATGAGTTTTTTTGGTTATGTCGCTATCACTATTATTTTAAGTGCTGCTATTTACCCTATCATAGGTCACTGGGTTTGGGGTGGAGTTTTCACTAAAGTGAATGCTGGCTGGTTAGAGCTCAAAGGCTTCGTGGACTTTGCTGGTTCTACAGTAGTACATTCTGTTGGTGGTTGGGTTGCATTAGTTGCGGTAATAATTATAGGACCACGTTATAAGCGATTTGATAAAAAGTATCAATTTCCATCAGGAAGTAATTTACCTATGGCTAGCTTAGGTGTATTTCTCATTTGGTTTGGTTGGTATGGCTTTAATGCTGGCAGTACAATGGTCTTTAATGATCAAGTTCCGCTTATTTTATTAAATACTAGTTTGGCGGCCTCATGGGGAGGCTTAGCTGTCACCCTTATTCATTATTTTCATTATAAATATATAGATATAAGTTATTGTCTAAATGGCGTATTAGCTGGGTTGGTTGGTATTACCGCATCTTGTTATGCCGTTTCTCCTGCAGAATCTGTCAGTATCGGTGCTATATCAGGCATCATTATGTTTTATAGCGATTTACTATTAAAAAAATTACATATTGATGATGCGTTATCGGTGGTTCCAGTGCATTTGTTTGCCGGTATATGGGGAACCTTGGCGGTAGCCATTTTTGGTGATCCTGCTGTGTTAGCTACAGGACTAAGCTTTTATCAGCAATTATTTATCCAAATAGTAGGCATTGTCAGCATAGGCGCATATTGTACAATGGTAAGCTATATTCTTTTTAAGTTGCTTAATAAGTTTATGCCCTTGCGTGTTTCTTTAGCTGATGAAATGAAGGGGTTAAACGTTACCGAACATCGTGCAAGTAATGAGTTGGTTCATTTACTTTCTGAAATGGAAGTTCAGCAAAGCCAAGGAAACTTTACTTCGTCAGTTGAAGAAGAACCTTTCACTGAGGTTGGTCAAATTGCCCAAAAGTATAATCAGGTTATTTCCCGTGTCGCCAAAGAAATGAATGAACGGGATAAAGCGATTAAACGTTTTCAAGTGAGCGAAAAACGAAAAAGTGTTATTTTAGATTCATCAATGGATAGTATTGTTAGTATTGATATTAAAGGCCGCATTATTGAGTTTAACCCTGCCGCAGAACGTGTTTTTGGGGTACTTAAAAAGAATGTACTTGAAAAATCTTTTTTTAATTTATTTATGTTAGAAGAGCATAAATCAGAAGCGCTAAATAGTTTGAAACATGAATTTTCGATTGCGAGCGCGTTAGTACTTAATAGAAGATCAACGCTTGATATTCGGCGTATTTCGGGTGAGGTTTTTCCCGCGGAAATCACTATCACAAATGCTCAGTTAGGCAATAAACACACCACAGAATACACTTTACATATTCGCGATGTAGCTCGCGAAACTAAACTAAAATCGCGATTGAATTTTTTGGCCTATAAAGACGCGTTAACTGGTTTGTCGAATCGAACTCACATGATAACAGAGCTTAATGCTTCAGTGAAACTTGCCAAAAAGCATCAGTTCAGTGTTGCGGTGTATTTTTTAGATTTAGATAAGTTTAAAAAAATCAATGATACATTAGGTCATAAAGCAGGGGACCAATTGCTCTGTGAAGTGGCAAATCGATTAACACTTTTAGCGAGATCTACCGATGTGATTGCTCGTTGGGGTGGTGATGAATTTTTATTTATGATGTCAGGTAAGTTAACGCAGACTTTGATCATGAAAAAAGCTGAGAGTATGCTGCAGGAAATGCGAAAACCAGTCAATATACAAGGGCAGCTATATACTATTCCAACCAGTATTGGTGTGGCTGTTTCTATTAACGGCGATATAGAAGGCGATGCGGTAATACAGCAAGCTGATATCGCAATGTATAAAGCAAAAAATAATGGCCGAGATAACTTTCAACTTTATACCGAAGAAATGGGGCGAGATGCTGCTAGAGTTTTATCTTATGAGCAAGAAATAAAGCACGCTATAATTGCAGAGCAGTTTTATATTGATTATCAACCTAAAGTTAATTCTAAGGGGGGAATTATTGGTTTTGAAGCCTTAATTCGTTGGTATCATCCAGATAAAGGAATAGTTTCACCAGCTGACTTTATTCCTATCGCAGAAGAAACTCATTTAATCATTGATATTGGCAAGTGGGTAATGAAAGCGGCTTTAACGCAGCAGCGTAAATGGATAGATTTAGGTTTTGCGGTGAAACCCATTTCGGTTAATATTTCAGGCCATCAATTAATGGCTGAAGATTTTATTACCTTTATTAAAGATTCATTAGTTGATCATAATGTTGAGGGCCGTTTACTGGAAATTGAAATTACCGAAGGTGTTTTAATTAATGAAATAGAACGCTGTATTGAAGTGTTAACCGTCGTTAAATCTTTAGGTGTTCATATTTCAATTGATGATTTTGGTACCGGTTATTCATCGCTAAATTACTTACGTCGTTTACCCTTAGATATTTTAAAAATAGACCGCGCTTTTGTGCGAGAATGTGATGCTATTGATGAAGATCGAGAGATTTGTGCTGCAATTATTAACTTGGCGCACAGCATGGATTTATCGGTTATTGCTGAGGGTGTAGAAACCAAGGCACAAGTCGAAACGTTAATGAGCTTAGGTTGTCATAACTTTCAAGGTTTTTATTATCATAAACCTATGGGTAGACAAAAAATCACCGAGCTTTTAATCCAACCCTAAAACGAACAGGAAAAAAATGAAAATTACTCGTCTAGAAACAAAACAACGCATGAGTCGTATTGTTAAGCATAACGGTACTATTTATTTGTGTGGTCAGGTTGCTGCTGATGCAACAAAAGATATTACTGAGCAGACACAAACCATGCTTGATAAAGTTGATGACTTATTGCAAAAAGCGGGAAGTGATAGAAAACACATTTTATCAGCGACCATTTACGTTAAAGACATGAGTTATTTCGCTGAAATGAACGAAGTTTGGGATGCTTGGGTACCTGAAGGTTATGCGCCAGCACGTGCTTGTGTTGCCGCCAAAATGGCACGTGAAGCGTTATTAGTTGAAATTTCAGTCGTCGCAGCAGAGATTTAATGTAAAGAAGAAAGAGTCGTGATTAAATAACTATTTACTGGAATATAGAAAATGAATGGACAGCCTTCAAACTCGCTTCAACAATCGTTAAAAGCCACTTTTGGTTTTGAAGCGTTCAGAGAAGGCCAACAACAAACGATAACGCAATTGCTTACAGGGCAATCAACGTTATCTATATTTCCGACTGGCTCGGGTAAGTCTTTATGCTACCAACTAACCGCTTTGCATTTACCCCATTTAACGCTTGTTGTTTCGCCTCTGTTAGCCTTAATAAAAGATCAATTAACCTTTCTTGCTAGTAAAGGCATTAAAGCGGCAAGTATTGATTCAACGTTAAAAGGCAATGAAGCACAAACGGTCATGGCGGGTGTGCGCAGTGGTGAAATTAAAATATTAATGGTGTCAGTAGAACGTTTTAAGAATGAACGTTTCAGACAGTTTATTGAATCGGTACCTGTGTCTATGCTGGTAGTTGATGAAGCGCACTGTATTTCTGAATGGGGTCATAACTTTAGGCCTGATTATTTAAAATTACCGACTTACTGCCAAGCACTAAAAATTTCGTTGGTGTTATTACTTACCGCCACAGCAACGCGTAAAGTCAAAAAAGACATGGCTGCTAAGTTTGGCATTCAAACAGAGCAGATTGTACAAACAGGCTTTTATCGAGCCAACCTTGATTTAAGTGTGTTACCCGTTGTTGAGTCAAATAAAAACAAGCAACTTGATCAGATTATTTTGGCGCAACAAGGTGCCGGTATTGTTTACGTTACCTTGCAACATTCGGCTGAAACAGTCGCACAATATTTAACGCAGCAAGGGATTAATGCGTGTGCTTATCATGCCGGTTTTGACAGTGATACCCGTAATCAAATTCAACAAGATTTTATGGCAGGTAAAATACAGGTCATTGTCGCTACCATTGCGTTTGGCATGGGCATAGATAAAAGTGACATACGTTTTGTTATTCATTACGACTTGCCAAAATCTATTGAAAATTACAGTCAAGAAATAGGCCGAGCAGGTAGAGATGGTTTGCCTTCGCAGTGTTTTACACTCGCAAATCTTGATGGTTTAAACACCGTTGAAAACTTTGTTTATGGTGATACACCCGAGTTTACTGGCATTGAAATGTTATTGAACACGATTAAGTCAGAGGTAATCACAAGCGCTTACGGAAGCATAAGCGACAGCAAATGGGAGCTGCAAATATTACAGCTATCCAATGCTGTTAATATTAAACAATTGCCACTGAAAACCTTACTGGTACAGTTAGAACTTGCTGGTGTGATAGAGCCGCAATATGCTTATTTTGCTGATTTTAAAATTAAACTGTTAAAACCCAAAACTGACATTATCAATAGCTTTAATGAGGATCGTAAAGACTTTTTACAACGTATTTTTAACGCGACTGAATTCAAAAAAGTGTGGGGAAGTTTAAATTTTGACACCCTATTACAAGACAAAAGTATTGATCGTAATCGTGTTATCGCAGCGCTTGAATACTTGCAAGAACAACAACTGATAATACTTGAAACCAAAGGTATGACCGAGGTTTTTAAAGTAAATCTGAATGAGTTAGCTGATCCTAGTTTATGTCAAAATCTCAGTAACTACTTTAAAAGCAATGAAGAAAAAGAAATTAAACGTATCGCTACTTTAGTACGCTTTTTTCAACTCGATACCTGCCTCACGGTAAACTTAGCGCGTTACTTCGATGACACTGTATTTGATGTTAATAGGTTCAATGATAAAATATCTGATAACTCGAGCCCCAACACAACCCCACAATGTGGTCACTGTAGCGTTTGTCGCGGCCAAGTGGCAGTACTTGAACATTCTCAAGCATCTATCTCATGGCCTAACGATGAAACGTTAACGCAAGGTATGCAGGAATTAGCTCAACGACTTAACGGTAAAATAAATCACCCTCTATCACTGGAAAGCTACTGTCGTTTTTTTGCTGGCATGACGGTGCCATTATTTGGTCGCAATAAAGTAAGGCAACTATCGGGCTTTGCTTTATGCGATAAACAAAGGTATCAAGCGATTAGGGACAAAATCACCCCATTATTCGAAGGTATGCACAACTAACCTTGCGCTTTGAACAAGGTATCACTTTCTTTTTTCTCTTTGAGTACAGTAGTAAATGTTTGCGACTATAAAAAATTCACTCCCAATGAGCGTGTGGTATATGCTTTTTTCGGCATTAGGCTTTGCCTTAATGGCTGCCTGTGTAAAAGAGGTAAGTGGCTTAGGTATTCCGGTACTTGAAATTGTTGCAGCAAGAGCAATTGTCTCTGCCACGATTAGTTATGCTGATATTAAGCGTAAAAATATCCCTCTATTTGGACACAATAAACCACTGTTAATTGCGCGTGGTGTCGTTGGCTCGTTTGCTTTAATGTTTGTTTATTATTCAGTAACAACCTTACCATTAGCAGAAGCCACTATATTACAATACTTACATCCTGTGTTTACCGCTATTCTGGCGTTGTTCTTTTTAAAAGAAATAATACAGCGCTCAACCATCGCCTGTATTGTAATTAGCTTACTCGGCTTATTTATTATTATTCAACCGAATTTAGTGCAATCGAACTTGCAATTAGGTAACGCCCTACATTATCCATGGCTTAGTATTGGTGCGGCTGTACTTGGAGCTTTTGGTAGCGCAGTGGCTTATGTCATCGTCAAAAAGCTAACTGAAACTGATGACAGCTCAGTGATTATCTTTTACTTTCCATTAGTCGCCTTTCCCATTTCTATGATGATGTTAGGGAGAGATTTTGTTGTTCCTAGTGTGTCTGCGTGTGCTTTACTCATTTTAGTGGGAATATTTACCCAAGTAGGGCAGGTGGGGTTAACTAAAGCATTACATTGCGCTGATGCAAATAAAGCAACGGCTTATTCTTACGTGCAGGTACTGTTTTCGATATTGATAGGTTGGGCGTACTTTGGCGAAGTACCTATTTTTACCACGCTTATTGGTGGTGGGTTAATTATAGTAGGCGCGTTAATAAATGTACTTTGGAAGAAGTAGTGAGTACTTACCTGTATTTATTGGTTTTTAGGCGATAATATTTTATTTGATATTTAGCAGAGCGTGATTAGGGTTGGTCGTTTGGGTTAAATACAATGAAATTTCTTTGTGTGCTTGTCGAAAAGGCTTATATAAATGAGATTTTAATTCTTTCTTTACCTTTTTAATATCAGCCCCTTTTATGACACTAAATAATGCTAACGCGTAAACTGTTTCTAATTCGGGTAGTGCCGCTTGTCGATTAAGGCTTCGGTTGTTGCACGAGCCACAGCCCCCTTTAAACTGATAAGCAGTATTGGCAAAAATAACACCGAAACCCATGAAGCAGGCGACTAAGTCAATTGTTTGTGCTAACACAGCTTGACCGCCAGGGGGGCTTGTAGCATAAGGCAAAGCGTCATTTTGCTTAACTAAAATACTAGCTTGTATCTGCACTAAATAGGCAATCAAATCTTGTGGTTGGTTAAGTTGACTTGAGTTAAAAGCAATGTCTATTTCGGGCGGTATTTTCTCATTTCCTTGTTCATAGTTGCTCTGGCAATTGACTTTACAGTTTTCACCGCGTAATGCTGACCCAAAAGATAGTCGAGGCATTGGCTTTTGGCTAAAGTTTTCAGCAGAGACTAGCCTTATTGGCCATGCAGTCATCCCTGTATATTTAGTGGTATTCACAAAAATATTTTTCGCCATTTCTTCAACACTAGTTGAACTACCCGAATAAAATGTATTGTTGGGTAAAATTAATTCACTATTTTTCTTAAAAAAATCACCATCAAGTTGGTCAATGCACCAAGCAAAAGTATCAAAGATCCATGCTTTACTTTCTTCATCAATAATAGGTTTTGCTTTAAATAAAGTTGATAACATTAACGAATGCCTTTAAGTATTTACTGCTTAGTTTATAGCCTAGTTTCACTATTATAAAGTTAGCACATCAAAGTGCTAGCCCTATCGTTAAATAGAATATATTTTGTTAATTAGCCTTATGTGCCTGAATAAAATGATTTTATACAATAATAGTTCTTATGGTATTACCTATTGGTCAACCAAAAAATAAATTTATGGTTGCATTCGTTATTCGTATTGGTTAACAATAGGCATCGATAAATAAAAAGAGGTAGCCATGCGTTTTATTAAAACATTAGTAATCACTGCTATTACATCAAGCCTATTAGCGTGTTCATCTGGTCAAGAAGTCCAGCAATCTCAATCAGCTAAAAATGATGCACCATATGGTAATTCAAAAGCTCCTGCTACGAAGTTTGATTTAAGTGAGTGGAAAATAACCGTACCCTTAGATGATAATAACGACGGTAA
Source organism: Colwellia sp. (assembly GCA_034111385.1). GTDB lineage: Bacteria > Pseudomonadota > Gammaproteobacteria > Enterobacterales > Alteromonadaceae > Colwellia. The sequence goes on from JAWUXK010000128.1 coordinate 15,114, forward strand.
AATAGACGAAATAGACACAATAGCTATCCAACAATATTCACATTCAGACTTTTTTTATCTAGATGATAACGGTCACATGGTGTTTGCAACACCAAATAAGGCAACGACTACAGCTAATTCTTCGAATACTCGAAGTGAGCTTCGTCATATGTTAGCTGGGCAAAACAAAAAAATAAAAACCAAGTCATTTGCTAACAACTTCTCTATTGCTAGGCATACACTTTCAAAATATTTCGCGCGTGTTGGTGGTAAAATGGAAGCTAGCTTAAAAGTTGATCATGTTGCTGTAAATGCAGCTCACCCAAATAAGCCACCGGCATACTCTGTAGTGGTAGGCCAAATACATGCAGGTAAAGATGAAAACTTGATTAAAAAAACGAAGAATCTATTTGGTTGGGGTAACGAACCTATTAAGATTTATTACAAAAAATGGCCTAATCATAAAACAGGTTCAGTTTTTTGGAACTACGAACGCAACTTAGCAAAGAATGATCCTAACCGTAAAGACATCTCTTACCCTATATGGGGTAATGCATGGACAAACCCTGCCGATCCTGGTGCGGCTGGTGTTGAGCTTGGTGAAGAGTTTAGCTACGTTATTAATGTTCATGAAAATACTATGTATTTAGAGTTTTCAGCACAAGGTAAAGAAACAGTGAAATTTGCTGTTAATTTATCAACTAATATTGATGCTAATGGAAACGTAGATACGCTGGATAATCCGTATGGCTATACCTTAGATTGGAATTACTTTAAAGCGGGTGCGTATAACCAATGTAGTACTAAAGATGCTGAAGGCCTTTGGTACGCCGCTTGTGCTGGAACAGGAGACTGGGCAACTGACAAAGCAAATGGTGATTATACACAAGTCACATTTACTTCCTTGAAAGTAGGTGAAAGTACAGCCCCATAAACTATACGTAATAAACCATAATGCAAAGGCCACTATTGATAGTGGCCTTTTTTATTTATTTCTATATTGTTAGTTGGTTAGGCTGTGCTTTCAGGAGTTTGATATGAGTCACAAAAAGAAGTTTGAGTCAGAAGATAGATATACTTAGCAGTATTTGGCGCCTATACTTTTAAAAGCGTAAGTCATAGTAAATAAAGACTAAAATACAATAATATCTGGAGAACAACCGATGAGAAACATCAAATATAGTCTTTCTGTACTTGGTTTCGCTATTAGTATAGCGATTGGTAGCGTGAGTTGGTCAGTATCAGCAAGCGTACCTAGGTTATCTGATACTGACTTTGAAATAGCAAAATCACAATATTTTCAACGCTGTGCTGGTTGTCATGGGACGTTACGGAAAGGGGGAAGAGGTAAAAATCTTGAGCCTAAAAGTACCTTGCGAAAAGGTCAAAAGCGTTTAGAGAAAACTATCTCTTTAGGTACAGCAGGGGCGATGAACCACTTTGGTGATTTTTTATCGAATAAAGAGGTTGTTAATTTAGCTACTTTTCTTCAAATGGAGCCGCCGATCCCACCGAAAATGTCTTTAGCTCAAATGCGGGCTTATACAAAAGAATATGTTGCACCGAAAGACTATCCAGACAAACCACAACACGGATTAAACTGGGAAAATTTCTTTATGGTAATCGAACGTGACGCTGGCACAGTCGCAATTATTGATGGCGATAATAAAAAAATTGTTACTCATATCGATACTGGATATGGCGTACATGTAATTAAAGGCACTTCGCAGCATAAAACTGAGCATATAAAGGATATCGAGCGTTATTGGTACACCATAGGTAGAGACGGAAAAGTTAACAAAATCGACTTATGGCAAAGACCTGAAAACATGCTCGTTGCTGAAACTAAAATGGCTTATGACGCAAGAGATCTTACTGTTTCTGGTGACGGAAAATATGTAATTGCTGGGGGGTATTGGCCTGCCCATTTCGTGATTATGGATGCTGTTACACTGAACCCGCTTAAAGTTATTCCTACTCATGGCTACAATACGAAAGGTGAGTTTATTAATGACGCACGTGTAGGGGCAATTTTTAGCTCACCTAACACCGCTTCATTTCTTGTGGCGTTGAAAGAAACAGGACAAATATTACAAGTTGACTATAAAGACTTAGACAAGTTAAGTACTACAACTATTGCTACTGCTGAACTTTTACATGATGGCTTCTTCGATCCTTCAGGGCGTTATCTGCAGATTGCTGCTAATGACTCGAATCAAATGGTTGTTATAGACACTAAAAATCGTGATTTAGCAGCGATGATTGATGTCGGTTCGTTACCGCACCCGGGTTCAGGCGCTAATTGGATTGATGAAAAGTGTGGGCCTGTTGCGGCTACCACTCATCAAGGTGTCAATCTAGTGTCTGTTTGGGGTAACGATCCTATAGGATATCAAGATAATGCTTGGAAGCTTTGTTATGAAGTGGAAACAGACGGCGCAGGCGCAAACATTCGTACCCATGAAAACTCGCCCTATGTTTGGGTTGATCAAATAAAACATCCTGAGCCAGAAGGACAACAGTCAGTGCAGGTTCTTGATAAAAAAAGCCGAAAAATAGTCAACACTATCCGTGTTACAAAAGAGTCAGGTAAAGTGGCTTTGCATATGGAATATAACCGCGGTGGCAATGAAGTTTGGGTTTCAGTGTTGAATCGCAAAGAGGCTAAAAAATCAATAGGTGAAATCGTGGTATACGACGCTAAAACGCTTAAAGAAAAAGCACGTATTAAAGGGTTAACTACGCCAACAGTTAAGTTTAATGTGTTTAACCGCTCAAACCATAAAAATTAATAGTTAAGCATGAATAAATATTAAAGTTCAACAGGTTGTGTTGATTATTAACGTGTGGTGTAAAGCAGTGAATTACACCACACGCCTCGTTTATCCAAATAATTTTATTAGAGACCTTAGTTTACATAAGGTAAGAAACTATAGTTTTTGCCGTACTCTAACATTTGTTTAGAAAAATCATCGGGGTAACTGATGGTTACATCAATGATTTTACCAGCGTCGTAAACGGGGGTTAGTTTGGGGTTTATAAAACCTGAAAAGGGCGCTAAGTTAAGCTTTTCGTAACGGGTGAACACTTCTTGATGAAGTTTTGTATCCACATTTACAGCATAATTTTCAATGAGAGCTTGGCCAGCAGTAAAGTCACCTTCCGATTTAATACGCTGTAATTCACGCAATAATTCGCCAAATAAATTACGTAATTTTTGATAA
>JAWUXK010000129.1:0-11219 GCA_034111385.1 Colwellia sp.
TATATCATCAAAATTACGATGAATTTTTTTAAGCCAATCTTGTAAAATTATATCCCAAATTGACATCATTGAACCAATAACAAGTTGATGAGCATCGCTATCTGCAATCCCAACATCTTGTTTTGCTTTCTGCCACATAAAAATTAACTCATCAGCGTGTTTTACTAATCGATTACCTTCGGGTGTCAGCTTTAAATGCTTTTGGCTACGGTCAAATAATAAAACGCCTAAGTCATCTTCTAGAAGTTTAATTCGAGCACTTACTGCGGACTGAGTAATATATAAATTTTCAGACGCAATTCTAAAATGTAAGGTCCTACTGACCTCCAAAAATGTTTTTAATAATTCAATCTTCATTGCATGCCCCAAAATGACTAATCAATATTTTTGATTAATAACATCAAAATATAGCGTTTTATTATTCTTATATCTGACTATACACTTCAGAATAATTATTACATCACTTTAAATAGATAAAGTGATAACCAGAAGGTATTTATTATGAAAGTAGCTATTTTATCTAGAAACAAAAACTTATATTCAACTAAACGCTTAAAAGAAGCGGGTGAAGCAATGGGCCATGAGGTTGATATTATTGATACTTTGCATTGTTACATGGATATCACCAGTACAAAATCTACAGTACGTTACCATGGTGAAGAATTACCACATTATGATGCCATTATTCCTCGTATTGGCGCATCGGTTACCTTTTATGGTACTGCGGTAGCAAGGCAATTTGAAATGATGGGTACGTTTAATATTAACGAGTCTGTTGCGATTAGTCGTTCACGAGATAAGTTGCGCTCTTTACAACTACTATCTCGTAAAGGAATTGGTTTGCCTCGTACTGGTTTTGCAAGTAAACCTGATAATATAAAAGATTTGATTAAAAATGTTGGTGGGGCGCCGGTTGTTATTAAGTTATTAGAAGGTACTCAAGGGATTGGCGTAGTATTAGCTGATACAGCTAAAGCGGCTGAGTCAATTATTGAAGCATTTATGGGCTTAAAAGCGAATATCTTAGTGCAAGAATTTGTCAAAGAAGCAGGCGGTGCTGACATTCGTTGTTTGGTTATTGGTGGCAGAGTTGTTGCTGCAATGAAGCGACAAGGTGCTGAAGGGGAGTTTCGCTCTAATTTACACCGTGGTGGCTCTGCTGAAGTAGTTAAATTATCAAAAGAAGAACGAGAAACAGCGGTAAATGCAGCAAAAGCTATGGGCTTAAATATGTGTGGTGTAGATTTATTACGCTCCCAAAATGGGCCAATGGTTATGGAAGTTAATTCTTCCCCTGGGTTGGAAGGAATTGAAACAGCCACAGGAAAAAATGTCGCAGGAATGGTATTTGAATTTTTAGAAAAGAATGCAAAACCGAACCATACCAAAACACGTGGGAAAGGATAGTAAGGTATAAACATGGACAAATTAACTATAGGTGATTTTGACATAATGCCTGGCGAGCAACGAAAAATAGCATTGCCAGTAGCTAAATTATATACCGATGCGGAGGTTTCGTTACCTGTACATATCATTCGTGCTAAAAAGCCGGGACCTACTATTTTTATTAGTGCCGCGGTGCATGGTGATGAATTAAATGGTATCGAAATAATTCGACGGTTAATTATTCAAAAAAAACTAAGAATCACCAAAGGTACCGTTATTGCGGTACCTATGGTGAATGTTTATGGTGTAGTCAATCAAAGCCGCTATATGCCCGATCGTCGAGATCTAAACCGTTGTTTCCCTGGCTCAGCTAAAGGCTCTTTAGCTGGCAGAGTCGCACATATTTTCCTAAATGAAATTGTTAAGCATTGTGATTATGGAATCGATTTACATACAGGTGCTATTCATCGCTCTAACTTGCCTCAAATAAGGGCGGATATGTCTGATAGTGAAACTAAAGCGTTAGCTGAAATCTTTGGTGTGCCTGTTATATTAAATTCTAATTTGGTCGATGGCTCATTGAGAGAATCAGCAGTAAAGCATCAGACAAAAATATTGTTATATGAAGCCGGAGAGGCATTACGTTTTGATGAGTTTTCAATTCGTGCGGGTATGAAGGGTATATTAAATGTTTTACAACATTTAGGTATGACAAGAAAAACAACGTTGAATAAAAAGAAAAAAATGGTTCCTTTTATCGCTAATGGCAGTCAGTGGGTAAGAGCAAACGCCAGTGGTATAGTCCATAATATAGTAAATTTAGGTGACCAAATTACTAAGGGTGAAGTGTTAGCAGAAATAGGCAGTCCTTATGGTGAGGTTATTGATGTCGTTAAAGCAACGCGTTCAGGTATATTGATTGGAAAGCAAAACATACCGCTTGTTCAAGAAGGCGAAGCTATGTTTCACATTGCATACTTTAGTGAAAATGATGAAGAAATTGCGGAGCATATTGAATCAGTTCAAGAGCAGTTATTACCTGAAAGCAACGATAATTAAATTAGGTAGTTTATGATGAATAATAAAAAAACAATTGGTCGGTTAGAGTCAATAGCTTTACCTGAACTTGGTATCGATAATTTAGAAGTTCGCGTTGATACAGGCGCAAAGACCTCTTCATTACATGTTGATAATATTAATAAATCTGTAGTGGAGGGGGTACATCAGGTTACCTTTGATATTCATCCCGATGCACATAATGTTGACCGTATAGTCAGTTGTACCGCGCCAATATGTGATATGCGTAAAGTAAAATCATCTAATGGTACTTCAGAGGACCGATACGTGATAGAAACAACTTGTGTCCTAGGGAGTGAGTCATGGGCTATTGAAATCACACTAACAGATCGCTCTGATATGAGCTATTTAATGTTGTTTGGCCGAGAAGCAATTGGCACTAAGTTTCTCATAGACCCATCAAAGGTATTTTTGGGTTCAAAATAAAGAGTGGAGTTTAATGATGTTTTTAGAACAAATTAAAGCATTTTTATCATCAGAAGTTTTCACTTTTTCTGAGCAACCGATTACGTTGGGTGAATTATTAATGATCCCACTGCTTTTGGTTATTGGCATTTTTTTAACCCGATCGGCTGTAAAAATAATTACCAACCGTTTAACGTCTAAAAAAACAGATCCTAATATTATCCACTTTTTACAGCGGGTGTTATACATCCTAGCGATTGTAATTATCGTTATTACCATTCTTGATTTAATTAATGTCCCATTAACCGCTTTTGCCTTTTTATCAGGGGCTATTGCGATAGGTTTTGGCTTTGGTGCTCAAAACATTATCAATAATTTTATTAGTGGCTGGATTTTGATGTGGGAGCGCCCTATTCGAATAGGTGACTTTCTTGAAATTGAAGATACTAAAGGTATTGTTGAAGAAATCAATACACGTTCAACTAGAATAAGAAGAGTTGATGGTGTTCACCTACTAATACCTAATAGTAAGCTACTTGAAAATACTGTAGTTAATTGGACACTAGTCGACAGATTAGTTAGAACATCAGTAAAAGTTGGTGTGGCTTATGGATCGTCTGCAAAAAAAGTTGCTGAGCTAATTATGCAAGCAACTGTAGAAGAAAGTGATGTTTTAAAAGACCCTAAACCACTTGTTACCTTTGAAGATTTTGGTGATAACTCATTACTTTTTGAAGTTACCTATTGGATACACTCTAATGTGGAAGGCGGGTTACGCGTAACCAGAAGTAATATTCGTTTTCGAATAGATGAGTTATTTGAAGAGCATAATATAATTATTGCTTTCCCACAACGAGATGTACATCTTGATGGTTCTATAACCCTTATCAGTAATAAAGAATGATAACTATAAGTAGTGTATTGCTCAAGTGTCACATTACTGACATTCAGTGCTCTTTTTTAGTTTTATAATTACATCATAAAAATAGACTATCCAAATTAAATTGTCGGTGATTTCAAGTTTAACCTTATATTTAACTAATTTGATCGACAATGCTATTCACGCAGGAGGTCACTGTGAATTATAAAGATTATTATAAAATTATGGGGGTTGATAAAGCAGCGCCTCAAGATGCAATTAAAACATCATATAGGAAGTTAGCTCGGAAATTTCATCCTGATGTGAGCAAAGAAAAAGATGCAGAGGCGCGTTTTAAAGAAATCAACGAAGCATATGATGTGTTGCGTGATAAAGATAAACGTGAAGCATATGACCAACTAGGGAGTAATTGGAAAGATGGTCAATCAGGCTTTACTCCACCGCCAAATTGGCAAGATGAATTTTATCAAGGCAATGGTGACTTTAATGCTAGAGGGCAAGGCGATTTTAGTGACTTATTTGACTCACTATTTGGTGGTGGAAAGCGTAGTGAACAGCATTCATCTCGGGGTCGCCAGTCGATGCAAGGACAAGATACTCACACAAAAATAATGATTGACTTACAAGACTCTTACACAGGTGCAACTCGTAGTTTTACGTTAAGAAATCAAGGTGGTAATCAACAAGGGTTAGAACAAGTTAAAGAACGGACATTAAAAGTTAAAATTCCCAAAGGGATAAAATCAGGTCAAAAAATCCGCTTGCAAAACCAAGGAGAAGAAGGTCTTAGCGGTGCCAAAAATGGTAATTTATATATTGAAGTTGGGTTCAACTCAAATCCACTATATATTGTTGAAGGGGCAGATATAACCACAGAGGTATCTATTAACCCATGGCAAGCCGCGTTAGGTGATAAAGTGAAAGTACCTACTCCTACAGGTAGCATTGAATTAAGTGTACCTAAATTAGTGAGTAGTGGTAGTAAAATGCGTTTAAAAGGCAGAGGTTTACCAAGTAAAATTACTGGCGACTTTTTTGTAAAATTAAAAATAGCTTTTCCAAAAAGTTTTTCAGCAGAAGAAGAAGCGCATTATCAATCATTAAAAGCACTAGCAACTAAAGCAAAAGAAAATATCAAAGAAAAAGAAAAGGCTTAATTATAGCTAGCCCAATTGAAATGGATGAAATATACCCGAACTCTCTAATTTTGATTTCTGTTATATTTTTTCATTTTTTGGATGGGGGGGTAAAAAAGGGAGCGTTATGTAATGTTTGTGTGTATTGCGCTTCTTTTTCTAATGCTTCTAAATCTTTAATAATCAGTTGATTACGTTTTTTATCAATAGTGCCTTTTCTTTTCCATAGTTGTAATTGTTTATTGATCACTTGTCTAACTGAACCCGTCATCCGCGCCAACGTTTCATCGTTTAAACCATTAATTAAATGATGCTGATGTTCCTCTTCTTGAAGGCCATCATAAAATTTAATTTTATTTATATGCTTTAAAATAATACGGCTTAATCGAGTAGTTACATCGTTCAAAATTAAGCTACTTGCTTGTTGTTCTTTTTCACGCATTTTTTGTGCTAAATAAGGCATGAATTGTTGATTAAATTCTGGATAAGTCCATAACCAATTCCGCATAGTTGCTAGCGTGACTGAAAGTAATTTAACGGTAGTTAATGGCGAAATAATAACGTCATGCGGTTGGTTATCAAATAACACCATTAAATCTAAGCAGTCTCCCGCATAAAGCATATCTAATGTTACTTCTCTACCTGTGTCGGGGTTACTTTGTTTTATTTCTAATTGCCCATCGATGACTACAAAGAAACGTTTCATCAAAATGTCTGAATTAATGTAATCGCCTTTGTACCATTCATTGAGCTGAAATTCTTGTTGAAAATCTTCAATTAATTTTTCCGGTAAATCTGCAAAAAGATTAGCTTGTTTTACTAAAACAGGACTAGCTTTTTGAGGTAAATGGATTATATCTTCAGGCATAAATAAAATAATATCTCAGTATCATAAACGAGTGTTTTTATTCTACCTTGATGTAGATATATAGCAAAATATAATCTTGCCATTCAACAATGTCTGTAACGAATGGACTTTTTATATAAAAAACCAATGTATTGAATACTGTCATATTTGTGACAGAAGCATGCACTCAACCTACGTACTATAGCTTCACTAACTAAGCAGCCTTTTATAAAACCACTAATAATCATGTTTTTATAAAAAGCTGCAAACGTGGTCAAAGTGCCTATTTGGAAATATCCATCGGCATTAGACCTTCTTAATAAATGATAGGTGATTATTATGACTAACATTATAGGTATTGATTTAGGTACAACAAATTCATGTGTAGCTGTTATGGAAGGTGGAAAGGCAAAAATCATTGAAAATGCAGAGGGTAGCCGTACAACCCCTTCAATTGTTGCTTATGCAAACAATGAAAATTTAGCGGGTCAGCCAGCTAAAAGACAATCAGTTACAAACTCAGAAAATACATTATTTGCGATTAAACGATTAATAGGTCGTAAATTTGATGACAAAGAAGTACAAAAGGATATTAAATTAGCCCCGTATAAAATAGTGAAAGCAGACAACGGTGATGCTTGGGTTGAAGTAAATGGTAAAGCACTGTCACCACAAGAAGTATCAGCTCAAATTTTGCGCAAATTAAAGAAAGATGCTGAAGCTTATTTAGGTGGATCCGTTACGGAGGCGGTAATTACTGTACCTGCGTATTTTAATGATTCGCAACGTCAAGCAACTAAAGATGCGGGTAAAATTGCAGGTCTTAATGTTAAGCGAATTATTAATGAACCTACTGCCGCTGCACTGGCTTATGGTGTTGATAAAAACAATAAAGATGACCAGAAAGTAGTGGTATATGATTTAGGTGGTGGTACTTTCGATATATCAATCATTGAAATATCCAATGTAGACGGTGAAAAGCAGTTCGAAGTGTTAGCAACTAACGGTGATACCTTTTTAGGTGGCGAAGATTTTGATTTACGCCTAATTAACTATCTTGCTGATGAATTTAAAAAAGAAAGTGGCATTGATGTACATCAAGATTCTTTAGCTTTACAACGCATTAAAGAAGCGGCTGAAAAAGCAAAAATAGAATTATCATCTGCCCTGCAAACTGACGTAAATTTACCATATGTTACTGCTGATGCGAGTGGTCCTAAACACTTAAACGTTCAAGTAACACGAGCTAAATTAGAGTCATTAGTTGATGATTTAGTAAAAAATACGATAGCACCTTGTGAACAAGCATTAAAAGATGCTGGTTTAAGTAAAGGAGATATTAACGAGGTTATTTTGGTAGGTGGTCAAACACGTATGCCAAAAGTGCAAGAAGCAGTAAAAGTCTTCTTTGGTAAAGAGCCACGTAAAGACGTAAATCCTGATGAAGCGGTTGCTTTAGGCGCTGCAATTCAATCCGGAGTGTTGTCTGGTTCTGTAAATGATGTGTTATTACTTGATGTAACGCCATTATCACTAGGTATTGAAACATTAGGTGGTGTAATGACAAAGCTTATTGATAAAAATACGACTATACCAACACGTGCTTCTGAAGTGTTCTCAACGGCTGAAGATAACCAAGCAGCAGTAACTGTACATGTGTTACAGGGGCAGCGTGAAATGGCAACCGATAACAAATCGTTAGGGCAATTTAACTTAACGGATATTAACCCTGGTCCTCGTGGTTCGGTGCAAGTAGAAGTAACGTTTGATATTGATGCTAATGGTATTTTGAATGTATCAGCGAAAGACAAAACAACAGGTAAGGAGCAAAGTATCAAAATTACCGCCTCAAGTGGTTTATCCGAAGATGAAGTTAATCGAATGGTCAAAGATGCAGAGCAGCATGCCAGTGAAGACAAACAAAAGCGTGAGTTAGTTGAGCAACGTAACCAAGCAGACCAATTAATTCATATGGTGCAAACGTCAATGTCGAGCTTAGCTGAAGATCAACAAACGGCGCTTAAAACATTAATTGAGCAATTAAAAATGGCTGTTAATGGCAGTGATAAAGCCGCGATTGAAATGCGACAAAAAGCATTACAAGAGGCATATAGTAAAATAATGGAAGCTTCACAAGCGCAGCAGCAAACAGAGAATCATCAAGGTAATGCTGCTAATGATGGAGCTAAGGAAGAAGATGTAATTGATGCTGACTTTGAAGATGTGAGCAACGGTTAATCATTAAATAATTGATGGTAAGGGAATATTATTTTAACAATCCCGAACATTAATACCAAAGATAAAATTAACGGCACCAGTTGTCGTTAATTTTTTTGTGAATACAACAGAAAAATCCTTAATTAATTGACTGTTGATCCATTGATAATAAAGTCATTAAATAGTTTAAAATTAGGAGGCTCTAAAATATGAATAACTCTATCTCTCAATCTAATGGGGATAGAAAAGATGAACCATTAATACAGAAATTAAAATAAATAATTCAGTAAGCTGTTTGTGTGTTGGCTGTGCTAATTGCTATAGCGAGATTGATCTAGTTAATGAATAATAACTAACTTAGCATTAGTTATTATGATTGCTAGAGGATTGCAAAAAAGATACTAAAAAGTGTCATAAAATAACCAAGTCATCTCGGTGTACAATCACTTTACTTGGGCAAAAGCCTAAAATGCTTTGTATTTTCTCAGAGTTTTTACCTTTAATTTTGAATAAATCTTGATAGTTATACTGGCAAATACCTTTAGCAATAATAGCATTGGTATTAGCATCAATAATATCAATGGAGTCACCCGCTAAAAACGTTCCGTTGATAGATAAAATGCCAGAAGGTAAAAGAGAAGCGCCTTTATTTTTCACCGCGTTAACAGCTCCACTATCAAGCAATAGTTGTCCATGACTTTTTAACGTGTGCTTTAACCAGTGTTTTTTAGCCTTGCCCACATCTTTACTTGCTAAAAAGTGTGTCCCAGGATTTTCTCCCCTTAATATTTTTTCAAATACTTCGCTGTTTCTACCGTTCACTATATAGGTATCAATACCGTTTTCAACGGCTTTCTCAGCGGCTTGAATTTTGGTCTTCATCCCACCTGTGGCAATTGGATTATTGGTTGTACCTGCCATGGCATAAATTTCATCGGTAATTTCAGTGATTTCGCAGAACATTTCAGCGTCAGCATTTCTTTTAGGATCTTTATTATAAACACCGTCAATGTCACTTAAAATAATTAAGCAGTCTGCTTCACTAATAAGGGCAACTAAGGCTGCTAAATTATCATTATCTCCTACTTTTAATTCTTCAGTGGCAACAGTGTCGTTTTCATTTACAACAGGGATAATGCCATTGGCTAATAAAATACGCAGCGTATTTTTTATATTAATATAGCGCTGACGATCTTTTAAGTCACCATGAGTGATTAACAGTTGGCTACAGGGCACATCAAAAAAACGCTGCCAATTAGCCATCATTTTCATTTGACCAACAGCTGCCATCGCTTGTTTGGTTTGAATAGAGGAAATTAGCGAACCATGTTGAATTAAATGACGGCCAGCGGCCACGCTACCAGAAGATACCAAGATAACTTCTATATTTTCTTGATGACATTTAGTAACAAAACGTGCGATAGCTTCAATATATTTACCACTACAACCATTATTATCTGGCGATACTAACGCACTACCAACTTTGATGACTACACGATTAAAATTCATATTCCCCCCATACTTACTGAAAAAAACAACATCAAAAGTATTGTTATTTTTCAATAAATAAAAAGTGTTTTGTCAGAAGTAAATCTAACCTTAGATGCGTTAAGCTCAATTTGATTTAATAGTTTTACGTTCAAACCATAATTCCATAAAGTCAGAGGTCAGCTTTTGTTCTATTTCCATTGCTTTTTCTGTTGGACAAAAGATAGTAAAAAACACTTGTGTGTCACCAATATCTGATGTCGCTACTTGAATATGTGGCTCTGGGCCTGAAATATTAATATCTAAACGACTCTCTATAAGCTGATTATAACGAGTCGCCACATCGTTAAAGTCACCACAATATAAATGTGTTTTATCGTATAATATGTCAATAAAATCAAAGGGGTTTACACTGTCATCACGCACAATGGTAAAATGATGCATCGCATATCGTTTAAGAAAGTTAAGATTCTTTATAACAGAAGTAATCAGTTGGCTGTTAGGCAAATATAGTGTTTTACCTGTGTATTGATAATCATCTTTATCTACTTCTAAAAGTGTTAACTTTGCCCAGTCGGTTGAGTGAACCTCTCCGCAATAACTCCCTACTTGCACCCAGTCACCAATGCGGAATGGTCTGCTTGATATTAGGTATAAAAATCCAATAAAACATTGAATGAATTCTCTGGTAGCCAAAACAATGGCTACGATAAAAGCAGCAATCGAGAAAGCAAACCTTTGAATCTCTTCAGACCAAATATTAAATACGGCAATAATCATTAATATGGTAAATACATTGTTCACCAAATTGATTTTTGTTCGTTTATCCTGTTTTGACTTTATTTTAATTAATTTAACAATTAGGTACTTAGCTATAAAAAAAACAGAAACAAATATTGTCGTTATCACAAGTTTATTATTGATAAACAACGCTGTTATCTGAGTTAAGTCGTATGTATTGTTGAGTAAATCCATTATTAATATTTAACTGCTTAGACTGGTTTAGGAAGTAGTAATACTTCTGCTATTTATATCTTTTAAGCGTTGAAGTGTAGCTTCCAAACCTAATTTATTTATGCTCGAATTGATCTCAGCTTGTTTTGTATCAATTAAGCTAACACCTTCGACAACAATATCATAAAATTTCCAGCTTTCATCGCTAGATTTTAGCATTTTAACCACGGCTTTGTTTGACTTGTTTTTGCCTACGATTGTCAAATTGACAATCGCTATTTTTCCACTTTTTGACAATACCCCTCGACCAACAGATATAGTTTCATCGTTATGTTTAGTTAATAAGTGGCTGTATGTGTTTATTAATTGAGACGTTAGCTCCCTAACAAATTCATCTTTTTGTTCTTTTGATATCTTAGGAAGATTTTTATTAAGCACTTTATAACTAAAGTACTGACTATTCACTTCAGGCAAAAAATATTTAGTTAATTCATTTTTAACATTAGCTTTAGTGAACTCGTTTTTACTTTTTAAAGAAAATAATGACGACTCTATTTGTTCAAAAACGCGTTTAACTTTACTTTCAGCTTCTTCAGTTGAAGCTAAAACAAAACTAGAAATTAATAAACTTAATAATATAAATATAACAACAAATACGTCCGCACTTCTTTCGTATGATTTTTTCATTTACGTTTCAACAGAATTAAAATATATGGCGTATTTTATGGAAATAATAAAAACAAGCAAACGTAATAAATTACTCAGTTCAATCAAAAAAAATGATTAAACGATAGGGGGTAATTAAATTTAAATCATAACAAAGGAGCGT
>JAWUXK010000130.1:0-10173 GCA_034111385.1 Colwellia sp.
GTGAATAAAGCGATTCGCTTTTAATAAGACGTATACAGCGCAGTTTTTAAAACCCAATGTTAGTTATTTAACATTGGGTTTTTTTATTCAAATTTTCTGTAGGTTGCCACCAAAAAGTCAGGCGTATTGATTTTATAGGAATAAAAACATTTCATTTTTCACGATGCATTATTAAACAGAATAATGATAACAATCGTTCTATATAGTGGCCCACCCGACAGGAGTCGAACCTGTGACCTATGCCTCCGGAGTGTACTCCTGCCAAATGTTTTGAATAGTCATTAGTAGACTTTATCTGTAACTAATTGTATATATTGATTATTAATAATATTTATAATTTTAACTATTAACACCTTTTATCAACTATTAATATATTCACGCACAGAATAAATTCACTAATGAACAAATATAATGATCGTATGCGATCATTATATAATTACCTGATGATATTTGAAACTACTTATGTTTATATAATGAACATATATTGAGCTTTAATTATTCATCACGGTAAGGATACATGTAATTGGTTGCATTTCTTAAAAATAAAAAACAGGTGAAATCCGTCACAATCCACCCTGTTGCACAAGTCGTATTATCTCTTATTGATGATTTAAAATTAACAATACCGATAGAAAAATTATCAACATCAGCTCTTGAATTGATAGAAAATACGATTAGGTTGGAAGGTATACTGAATGACGAAACGGGTGAGTTACAAGTTTTTTCACCTTTATTCGAACTTAGGCTTTCATCAAAAACCCTTGAACAAATGTTGAATAAAAACACTATTATTCATCGCAAAGATTTAATCGATGAACAATGGGTTGAGTCCACTGTTTGGGGGCATTTTTTTAAACATATATCAACATCAATTAGATTTGCTGATGATATTGCCTTAATACAACCTGAGTTAAAAAAAATACTCCCTTGTGATATCTGTAATGACTTATTTGGCAAAGAAAAATTATCCCAGCATGATTTTGTAAGCTTGATTGGTACAAGTAGAGGTCAGTTAACAAGAGCAAAAAATAAAATATCGATTAAAGAAAATCAAAAAACAAAGTCCTCATCAGCAACATTTATTCCTTCAGGTGATCACAAATAAAGCCATGAATAAGTCTAAAAAACCTCCATTCAGTTCAAACTTTATAGCTGAAATATTTCCTGATCATTTAAATGAAGACGAAAAATGTGTTTTAGCGTTGTATATTGAATATTTATTACTAGGTGTAACAAAAGAACTATCAAAAATATTTTCAACTGAAGTGGGTTTAATTGATAAAGAAATATTGCCATACATCACTAAACGAAAGTTATATTTATCCGATGACGATGATCAATCATGGGAACTAAATGAAGCGGCATTAAAGCTTTTAGGACAAGTTAAAAGTGGCTTAAAAGGTGCTCTGTTTAAGTATCATGCCTGTGCTTTTATCTCATCTACCTTACAAAGTCGTAAATACAATATCGATAAATTTAATCAATATAAACTACTTGTATTGCTTTGTGCGACACGATTAACAAAAATGGGGGAACATAACTCCGCTATCCATTCCCTTTTAAGTGAAATAAGACTACTAAGCACAGGAAATCGAGATAAGTTACTTCCACACCTACCTGAGCCTAATATTAATGAGCTTAAAACTCTTCTCGATGAGCTCAACAAAAATAGATCTAGTGAATATATTGAAAAAAACATTCAAGATCTTTTGTCTTACTACTACAGACCATTCAACAATGCTTATGAGTTCAATCGAGGAAGAGAACATAAAAGAAAAAGTGGTGAACGCACTTTAACCACAATCATAGTATCCCCTAAAACAACGGAAGATGAGGACGACGAAGGCTATGTTGTTCATCGTTTAAAAACTAAAGTAAAAGAAAGTAAAGCTAGGGATTATTGGAATACTGAAGAAGAAAATAACACTCCTGAAAAAGTACAAGCCTTCGCCGTAATAAAAAGCACCTCGTCAGATCCTATTGAACATACTCGTCGCTCGATGAAAGCAAAAAATATTGTAGATAGACTCAGCATGAGAAATCAGTCGCTTTCTTGTGACTACAAAATACTAACCGCATATGAAATTACCATATTGTTAACATGTATTTTAGATGATTTGACTAACAAAAGTTATACCTTTAATACAGCGCATACCCTAGTGTTTTGCGTTTTATTTGGTCGTTCGATAACCGAAGTAGAGGGAATGCAAAAGCAACGTAAAACACGTTTTATATATGATAAAAAGGTGGGATGTTGGAAAATAAAGATAAAGCATACTGTAAGCACATTTAAACAAGAAGAATTCGTAAAGAATTTAATTACACCAGTAAGTGATAATGTTGAGTATTACTTACCTGAGCAGTTATCTCTACTATTAAAAAATGAATTGCCTGTTGCTTCACAAGAAGATACACAAAAATACTTAACAGCTATAAATAAAAAATTTAACACTCGTTTAAGCATCTCTCGTGTGGCTTCTTACTTCATGGACTTTTGCAAAGATAAAAATATTGATCCTGTCCTCATTGAGGTTATTAGCCAAACTACTAGCCGGCAAGATAGTGCCATTCCGTATACCCATATAACTCAACAACAAATAAATACAACTCTGAATCTCTTTGTTGTTCATTTAAACAAACTTATACAGGTAAAGCATCATGACTTATTAGCACCTAACACTACGTTAAACCTAAATGAAGGTAATAGTGTTGGATCTCCTTTAATGCTTAAAAATAGTAAAATAATTAAAGCAAACCAGCAGCATATTTATCACCTTCAAGAGTTAAGCTCATCTATGTATTTCGATATAGGGAGTCTTCATAATCAGTTGGTTTTTTATATTTATAAAATGCTGACTCTAGCAAGTGGATATAGAGCGGTATCAGGTGCTGGCGGGAAGTTTAGTGATATTAATTTCATATCAAAAGAATATTGGATATCAGACAAAGAAAATAGAGATCGTGAATCGGCAAGAATTATTGTTTTGCCTGATATGGTAATACAGCAACTAGAAGAATATCAAAAACATCTCGCTCACTTGAAATTCAAGGTCAAATACAGCGCCATTAACATAGCTAACAGAATTGATGCCGTGCTAGATAATACATCACATTTTTTATTTTTAATTTCCAGTGGTAATGAGGTTGAGGACGTTTCGCCTAATACTATAAAGACTTACATGGATGAGAAATTTCCGGTGCAATTGAATTGGAATCGTCACTATATTCGAAGTAAGTTGATGGCACTAAATATATCTCCACCTGTTATTTATCACTTTATGGGGCATGATGATATTGGTTCTGAAGGGATGGGGAGGTATTCGGGGTTAAGCTATTATGACTTTAAAGCGTTATCAGTAGTAATTAATAGCATACTAGAAGGATTAAGCTTTGAGGTGGTGAAAGGCTTATGAACCCAATAGTTGTATTGAAAAATAAAGCCTTTACTCCATTTGAACCTGAAAACGGCTCTGGCGTAGAAAAACGAAAAGCAGTGAGACTAAATCAAAATAAGAAAGCAATTAGGAAAGGCGTAATTATTTTTGAAAAGCTATTCCCTAAAGCTTTTCTTCCTGAGCCATCATTAGATAATTTTACTGATCAATGGGAAAAGTTATTTTTTGACTTAGCTAGTGAATTACCAGGTAAAAAAGATCTAAAGATTTCACATGACGCCATAGCTAAAGCTATTGATTTAGGAACTAAAAAAGCCCTTTGGTCTGTATCCATTCCGACTCATATTAGTGTGTTGCGCCGAGAGAAACCGTTTAAAAATAAAATTTGGTTTACGAACGCTAAAATATTACAGGAATTTGAGTCAAATTGGTTAAGTACTATCAATAAGACGAATGATTCTACAGAGTTGTTAACAAGATGCATTTATAGTGCAATGTTTCACTCGGGATTAAATGACCCTCTTCACATAAATGCTCTTTTAAGTAGCCTTCAACAAAAGCAACCTATTCATCAAAAAGGAAGTCACTACTGGATCGACCTTAATACTTCCCCTAAGCACTATGTGAAAACACATAAGAACAATAAAGTTCAGTTTCCTTTTTCAACAAATAATAAAATAGACGGTAAAGAAATACTTACGACTCGATTTTACCCAACAACAATTACGTTAGCCTTTATTTATAATTTTTTGAATAACACTAAGGTGATTGATATTTTAGATAAAAGTGAATTTTGGAAGACCCTTTCCAATGATATTAAAGTTAATAGTGGTGTGCTTTTATCTGAAAAACAAATATGTCAGGCCGCTGTTGCCATTAGTGAAACTAAACCAAACGTTCGTTGCCCAGAAGCTATTGTGGAATACATGACAAAAAGAAATATGTCTTATTCTTTACCTAACAGCAATTGGAATAAAATAGGTGAAAGTCACGATACTATTGAACTTGATTCGTTATCAAATTTTAAAAGTAGCTTCGGTGATAATGATGTAAAAGAGATACAAGCACAGCCGGTAAGATCTAAATTTGGCTTAATAGCCGATTTAAGAGGGGCATTAACTACACATAAGAATAAAAAGAAGCTAAGTCACCAACAAATAATCAGTAACATTACAGAATGCTTGGATATAGATGCGGCTAATATAGCCTTGCATGAAAAAATACTCGTTCATTGGCTATTAACTTTTCTCAAAGCGAAAAAGTCACCAAACACCCCAGTACGATATTTTTCAGCTATAGGTGCTTTATGGATAATACACGCAGAACAAGTTAGTGAAGAGCAGCCTTATACTTTTTTTGAGGATTTATATTTGGGTATGTTGGAGTTATCCTCATCAGAAAAAAGCCGCTCTTATATGAAAGGAAGGTTAATTGATTTACATCGGTTTGCGGTCATTCATTACAATTTCCCTAAGCTGCTGACGCTATCAAAAAGCAACGATACGGCTGTTGCTCACGTTAGGGCATCTTTTATACCCGAATCATTGTTTAAATCGCTACTAGACTCGATTAATCAATGCCAAACAGCAACAAACCTAGAAAGGTTACTTATATCCACTTTACTCATTATCGCCTATAGAACAGGGCTTAGGCTTGGGGAGGTTTTAAAGTTGAAACGATCTGATTTTGAATACTCATCAGATGGGTGGCTGTTTATTAGAAATAATGTTTTTGATAATAATAAATCTGCAGCGGCAAGGCGAAAAATACCACTAATTTCTTTACTTACACCAGATGAAGTAAAAATATTTAAAGAATACTTAATTACAAACAATATAATCGACTCATTAAAAAAAGGCTCTAATAAGTTATTATTTTCATTTGCCATTAATGAAGCAACACCAATTGATAAATTCATGGTTTCGAACTTGGTATCCCAAGTATTAAAAGAAATATCACAACTGACTTTATTTGTTTTTCATTGTTTACGACATTCAGCATTTTCAAGATTACAGCTTTTAATTCATTACGACGAATTTAATATCCGAGGAAACCTCAGTATCTTCAAAGCAGATATTATTCCCTATGATGATGAGCAAATAGCGTTAATAAGCTCAAAAATATTCGGCAATAACAAATTAAAAAAGTATAACGCCATTGCTGCGTTAGCTGGGCACAGCTCTACTAAAATGACGTTTAATAGTTACTTTCATTTTACTGATTTCATCATGCACTGTGCTTTAAATATGAACGAGCAAGAATTGTACGTGGAGAATATAGCTAATATATCAGGCTTAAGTAAGCGCTCATTAACCTCAATAGTTCAAAGTGGCAAGGTACTAAAAATCAATCAGATAAAAGGGTTGTTGACTGAAAAACTTCATCGAAAGCCTTTTTGTTGTAACGAAGAAATAAATCAAAAAAGGATAACACCTCCTACAGCTACTTATATCAACCCCGAAAAAAAATCAGTACAAATCTTTGATAAGATTTTTAGAATTTTAACCACCGTTGAAAATGGTGAAAGTCCGGAATATTTAATGTGGTTATATTCAGTGCCGCAGGAAGTCTTATTAAGCTGGATAGAAAAAGCAGATCTAATTAACAACATAAAAACCGAAAAAAATAAATCCCGTCATCTGCCACCTCAGCGCTCTAACGCTTTAATTACTGCACTTCCCTCCGCACAAGTTAATATAGATGAAATCACTTTATTTCGCGCTAATTTAAGAAGCAAGTCTAAAGGTGCTACAGTTGAACAAAGAAAAAGTAATATTTTTAAAGTTTGTAAAATTATATTTTGCCGTTCTACCACAAGTAATAGCTACATTTTATTTAGGCATCATAGTCTATTAACCTTTTTTCTTGATTTTATGTCCTACTTCCCTAAAAACCGATGGTTTATTAGTATAAATACAAGTAAAAAAGAAGATATTAGGCTTTGGAAAAATGCGACTAAAGGCTGCAACATAGAAATAAACACCCTGTTCTCACAAGACAAACGAAACCCTAACGGGCAAGCAAAGGTGCATTTGTTGGCAAAGCAAGTCCCAGAAAAGTTAGAACAAAATCAATGGAAAAAATATTCAGTCAACACTATAAGGTTTGTAATGCATATTACGGCTATTAGTGAGCTAAGTATTGATGATTTAGAAGAAATGATGAAGCTATAGCAAAATACATACTTTTCGATGTAAAAAACCGAGTTGGAAGCTCGGTTTTTTGTTTACATATAAAGCACATATATCCTAGACAAGTAAATAATATGCTTTTACTTTCAGAAATTCAAGTCGATTAACATTTAAGCTGACTACACTCGTAATTTACATTCTATAAATATAATTACGGTGACAAGCATAAAGGTTAATAACAAAATACCGGCAAAGGATGGTGTCATATTAACTCCTAGAGTTTATGTGAATGAAAATGTAATAGATAAGAAAAAGGCGGTTATCAGCCGCCTTAGTTTTTCTTCCAAACATCTCAATCAAATAAGGAACTACATGTGAGATGTTTTAAATATAACTAACCAGGTAATATTGTCAAGCCAGATGGCTTTCTTTCTATTACACCCTTTTGTGAATTAGTCTTTAACTAAAGCATTAATATCATTTTTTGAGCCTAATTAAGCAATAAACGGTTAAGTTCAATTTCTAATGCTGTGGCTAACTTTTTAAGCGGGCAGGACTCATAAGGAAATCCGGCTTCAACTAATCTATCTAAAACCCAGTAGCTAATTGCTTGTTTATTATTCATAGCATGAGTATTTAATAAGCGAGCAACACCATGATCATTTTTATTAATGTTTAATAATATACATAATGACGATGATAAAACCTTTGATTCACTTACCAATTGCACCTTTAACTGGTTTAAATTACATCTTAAAAATATAACTTCATTGTTAAACTTTGATAGCTGCTGATTATACTCTTTTACTTTAAAGTGCTGATTAATAATATCCATTAGAGTGCTCCTGTTGGATTAATCAATTTTTCAAAAGCACTGCCATCATTTCTCGTTAAATTAGGTACATAGCGAGAGTAAACACGAAATAACATTTCGGTATTGGCATGCCCCATTTGCCTAGCTATCCATTCAGGGTTTTCACCACTAGCAAGCCATAGTGTTGCTGAAGTATGCCTAGTTTGATAAGGGCTTCTTGCCCGCAAACCTAAATGTCTTAATAATGGGTGCCATACGCGTTTAGTCACATTGTCACCAAGCGGTGTACCTATATTGGTAGCAAAAACAAACTCACCATTCTTTGTTGTTTCGTATTGAGATTTCAAGGCATCAAAAACAGGTTGCGACATTTGTATTTCACGCTGGCTACCATCAGTTTTTGTATAAGTCAGTTCCCCTTTTAACCAACACTCACGAATTAAAATAATTCGACGTTCAAAATCTACATATCGCCATTTTAAGCCATGTATTTCTCCTGAACGCATGCCAGTAAAAAATCGAACAACATAATAATTTTTAAAATCACTACGTACCGTTGATGTAATCAAATTAACTTCCTCTAAAGAAAATGGCTCGATGTCTTTTTTATCTTTTTTTAACGGTTTTATATTACGAAAGGGTGAGGTAAAATCATATCTGTCGGCCGCTTCAGTTAATATCATTCTTAACACTTTCATGTGTCTATTAATGTAATCTGCTGAGAACTTATTACCTTTTTCGCACGTTACTTTGGTCAGTTGGGTGCGAAATAGCATTAAATCAGCTTTTTTGATTTGGCCGACATCTTTATCTCCAAAATAGGGGATAAGTCGACGTCGCATTATAAAATCAATCGTATACTCATAGCTTTTACGCCAAGTCACAGATACTTCAGCAAACCAAACATTTGAAAAGTCTTCAAACGTTGGTGTTCCATTTAAGTATTGCTGTAATTTCACTTCTTTCTTCTTGAATTTATCTAGCATTTTGCTGTTCGGAAAATGCTGGCTATAATCCAATTGCCCTAATAAAATTTCAGCGGTGATCCGATCTAACATCTTTTTTAATTTTCGAACATTTGCCGGAGTATTCTCTAAAGCTGTTTGTTCTCGGCAACGCACACCTTGATAAGTAAAATCAAAATATAAACGATTTGTTTCTTTCCTAACCCTAATGTGAGCCATGTGCAATTCCCCCGTTAGCCATTGGTATAGATAATGAAGATATTGAGTCTTTAGCCATATCTTTTTGAATCGTTTCCCAAAGATATAAAATTTTACGCCCACCAAATGGGCGAATATAGTGAACGCCTTCAATTAATACCGAGTCTTTTAAACGCTCGCGGATAGTACGGGCATCATATTTCATCACTTGTGACAGCTCTTCGGTAGTTAGATATGTTTCATTATTCATAGCAGTTTCCTTTTTCAGGTGTTAGTCTAAGAAGATAAATGACGTTTAATAAATATAAATGTCATTCTAAATAACATATTAACAGTTAAAATGAATTTAACAAGGCTTTTTGTCATTTAAAATGACAAAAATAGACTTAAGGTGTTTTTAAGTGATCAAATGTCATCTTGCTCGACTAATGGGCGAACATAAAATGAAGGTAATGGATGTTGCTCGCGAAACGGGGTTGAACAGAAATACCATTACGCTTTTATATAAAGAAACAGCACAACGTGTAGACCTAGAAGCAATGGATAAGTTATGTGACTTGTTTGATTGTGAAGTGCAGGATTTATTTGAGAAAGTGAAAGTGGAATAATGAACACCTTAATATGGCTTAGGGCTTAAGTGCCGCATCAAAATTAGGTAGCATAACAACGTCACCGGCAATCAGGTTATCGATATGGATGTCGCCAATCCTAACTCTTACCAGTCTTAATGTGGCAAAGCCTACAGCAGCCGTCATTTTTCTTATCTGACGATTTTTCCCTTCAAAGAGAGTTATAGAGATCCAGCTAGTAGGGCCATGTCTCGGATCGCGGATTTTACGACTACGTATGGGGAGTTGAGGCTCACCGTCTAGCTTGAACGCTTTACAGGGCAGGGTTATATATTTAGTTCCATTGATACCAATCTCGACACCATTTTGTAGCTGAGACATTACTTCTACAGTGATCGCTCCATCAACTTGCACGTAGTACTCTTTTTCTATACCTTTGCTTCTAACTTTGTAGCTCATCATACCGTCGGTGGTGAGTAACAATAAGCCTTCAGAGTCATGATCTAATCGCCCAATCGCCATAGTATTATTGGGGAAGTTAAATAGCTCGCCAAGTAGATGTTTCTTCTTTCGTGATTCGGGTAAAAACTGACTTAAAAAACCATATGGCTTAAATATTTTGAAGTGCTGGTGATTTTGGCTTGGCTCAGTGAGTTCTGCTAAATTGGTTTGGTCAGTGGCTGGCATTAACATGGCCTTGATCGTAAAGTCCGAATGGTATCGCATTATACGTATAGTCTGGGCTAGATGCACTGCGTCTGCTAAGCCATAGGTTTCATGGCAACTTGGTGGAAAAAGTGACGGTTAAACTAAATCCTCAAACGGCGTACTTTTTAACACTAATTATTATTAGTGTTAATGTTCCCTTGGGTTAGCTTAGTTGATGTAACAGTTTGAAAAGTTTAATGTCCTCTTAGATACGAAACCGGAAGTTTTACTATTTCGTTTTTATGACTTTTCTGTGCGCATTGAAGAAGTAATTCCCTAAAAGTTTAAGGTCAACTTTGGGTCAAACAATAGACATTCAGGCTCACTAATTTACTTTCTGATTTAGTGAAAAAATCGATTTTAATGTCACTGTTTATAATTCCATTTAATAAG
>JAWUXK010000131.1:0-8439 GCA_034111385.1 Colwellia sp.
CTCAAGCATGCTTCCCTCGCTAACCTATTTGGGGTGACCATCAATCCTCTAACCAATAGGTGAGATTTCAAGGTGATGGCTAGCCTAAGCGGCTAGTGCGAACGTATCGTCGTTAGCAATTATAGTTTTGCGGCTTTTTACCAGGCCAACCGCCCCTGGGCATGCACCTTGGGTTTCATGAATCTTGTCGAATCCTAGATCCGCCCCAAAGTTACTTTTTTCTAGTAGACTTTATCTGCCTACAATCTAATTATACAACGCTAAACCTGAATAGACAACGTGGTAATTTTTAATCAGTTAACGATCCAAGTTTTTATTTTTCATTAAACGTCCTTTATCAACAGCCCATTCTCTGTCTTTTATATCGGCACGCTTGTCATGATCTTTTTTACCTTTACCTAGATAAAACTCAAGTTTTACCCAGCACTTTTTCCAATACATCGCGGTTGCAATTAATGAGTAACCATTACGTTCAACAGCGGCAGTAATTTTCTCAAGTTCTCTTCGGTTAAGTAGGAGTTTTCTATCACGGTTTGGATCACACACAACATGACTTGAAGCGGCATTAAGCGGCATTATTTCGGCACCTAATAAATAGGCTTCTCCGTCTTTAATATGTACGTAGCAGTCAGAAATGTTTACTTTACCACTTCGAATGCTTTTAATTTCCCAACCTTGTAAGCTCATTCCACCTTCAAACTTGTCAGTAAGGCTATAGTTATGCCTCGCTTTTTTGTTTAAAGCGATAGTATTACTGTTGGAGCTTTTTGATTTTTTCTTAGCCATTTTTTTTCCAAATGTCTCTATAAATAAGAGGTTTTTCTTTTGCTTTGTCACCTTTTTATATAAAAGTGATGCAGTAATCGGCAGTTATTATACGTAGAATATTACGCATTTATACGAGAATTTTACTATTAGCAGAAATATAACTAGATTAATGCGCTTGGTTGCATGTTTTGTTATTATATTGCCAATTTATTTTTGAGGTAAATGCAGAATGCCATCCATAAGTCGTAGTGCACTCGTTATGTATAGTGCTGAGCAAATGTATCAATTAATTAATGATGTTCTCGCTTATCCACAATTTTTACCTGACTGCAGTAATAGTAAAATAATTTCCCAAGATGAAAAATCTGTAACTGCATCATTGTTGGTGTCTAAAGCAGGATTAAAGAAATGGTTTACCACTAAGAATGCCTTAGTTTCGAATCAACAAGTAACAATAGACTTAGTTGATGGGCCCTTTAATACTCTGCAAGGAAATTGGTTGTTAACACCACTTTCAGAAGAAGCCTGTAAAGTTAGTTTAGAGCTTGAGTATGAGTTTTCTAATAAAATGTTTGATCTTGCATTTGGTCGTGTTTTTAATCATATGACTAATAACATGGTGCAGGCATTTACCCAACGCGCTAAGCAAGTTTATGGAGTAAATAGCTAAATGGATAGCACAAACGATACAATTTTAGTCGAGGTGGTTTATGGCTTAGCGCATAAACAAAAGCTGCTATCTTTACCTGTTCCAGTTGGTGCAACGGTTGAACAAGTGATTATTGAATCAGGAATACTCACTCTTTTTTCTGAAATAGATTTAAATGAAAATAAGGTAGGTATTTGGAATAAAGCGGTAAAGCTATCACAGATAGTAGAGGATTTAGATAGAATTGAAATTTACCGCCCCTTAATTGCTGATCCCAAAGAAGTAAGAAAGCGACGAGCAGAAAAGGCAAAGCTTGAAGGCCGAGCTGATAAAACAACTGGAGGTCGAGTAAACCCTTTAGCTAAAAAAAGTTAGCAAGTTTTTAAGCTTTTATGCTTAATATCATTCTAAATAAAAAAAACGGCATTTTTTCCCGTTTTTTTTGGGTGTTATATTTGAATATAGCCGTTGATTAACTTACTTATTATTACTTGGCTTCATCTACACTTTTAGCAACAGGCGCATTAAATGGCGTGTTAAAGTTTTCAGATAATGTAAAGTCGCCTTCAGCGGAAATTAATTTATCATCTTCAAATTTTACAGTAAAAATTTTCTGCTTATCTAATTTTTCACTACGACCTGACTTGAAACGATATACATAATTCCAAGTATCGCTATCAAAAGTATCAACAATAACAGGACTACCTAGAATAAAGTTCACTTGCTCTTTAGTCATACCTACTTGTATTTTATCTATACTCTTTTGTTCAAGATAATTTCCTTGTGGGATATCAATACGGTAAACCCAACTTGAACAAGCAGAAAGTGATAGAGCAAGGGTGAAAATAGTGGTACGAAGCAACATGAAGTTTTACTTTCCTTTAATACAAGTTAATACATCTTAAAATTAACACTTAAAGTCCTAACACTTAAAGTGTGAGCACGGATAATAACTAAGCGCAGCTGTAGATACAAAACTATTTTTCATAATTTTAAAATTTCCTATTAGCTTGCCAATAATTCTTGGGCATTTGCTAAGCTATGCTCTGATATTTTATCACCAGCGAGTAAACGTGCTATTTC
Organism: Colwellia sp.; assembly: GCA_034111385.1. Classification (GTDB taxonomy): domain Bacteria; phylum Pseudomonadota; class Gammaproteobacteria; order Enterobacterales; family Alteromonadaceae; genus Colwellia. The sequence goes on from JAWUXK010000131.1 coordinate 2,501, forward strand.
TTGGATGCGACTTTGCTCACTTAGTTCCGTAACTTTTGTTTCTGTGTGCTCACCATCGGTTAATTTACTCACAAATAATTGTTGATGTCCTTTACAGGCAACCTGCGGTAGATGGGTAACACATATTACTTGAGTGTTTTGTGCCAGTTGCTGTAGCTTTTTCCCTACCATTGCAGCTGTTGGTCCACTAATACCCACATCAACCTCATCAAAGATTAGGGTAGGGGTGATAACCTTGTCCGCTAAAATAACTTGCATTGCCAAACTTATTCTAGACAATTCACCACCAGAAGCGACTTTGTTCATTGCTTCTAATGATTGTCCTGGATTTAAGCTAACTTGAAAATCAACTTTGTCAAAACCATTTGCTGACATATTGATGAATGCATTATCAGCATTATTGTTATCATTAGTTTTTTGTTCTATGTTAATGCTGAATTGCCCGTGGGGCATATTAAGTTCTCGCATGCTCAATGTTATTCGTTCACTTAATGCACTGGCTGCTTTAGTCCTTGATGAAGATAACGATAGTGCGGCATCGTGATAATCTTGCTGAGTTTTTGAAATTTCGTCGATTATTGAGTCTATTTTAGTGTTATCACCTGATATTGCTGTTAATTCTTGCTTTAGCTCTTGGTGTAAAGTAACTAGATTTTCAGGGGATAAACTGTGTTTTTTGGCAAGTTGCAATGCAGTTGAATAACGCTCTTCAATTAAACTATAGGCTTGGGGATCTAGCTCGAGTTCTTGATAGTAATGTTTAAGATCTGTACTTGCTTCTTCAAGTTGAATATGAGAATCATTTAGAATACTTGCTACGTTGCTAAGCCTATTATCAAGCTTCGCCAATGAGTTAATGTTTTCACTGCACTGGCTGAGTAGATCTAGTACGTTATAGCGTTCATCTTCAGCAAGTGTTTGAAGTGATTGTAGTGTTGTATCAAGTAAGTCTTGAGCATTAGTATGACGTTTATAATCACTCTCAAGTAGCTGAAATTCATTTTCTTGTAACCCGAATTCATCTAACTCGGTAACTTGATATTGAAGAAGTTGTCGTTGCGCCTCACGCTGTTGTTTATTTTGTTGTAACAACGTGAGTTCTTTGCTCAATTTATGCCATTGTTGATAATAGTGCTTTACTTCATGAATGAGTGATTTGTGATCCGCGTATTCATCAACAAGCTTACATTGTTGACTTGATTTGACGATTAGTTGGTGATCATGCTGCCCATGAATATTAATGAGTAATTGGCCTATCTCTTTAAGCTGTACTAAAGGAACCTGACTACCATTAATATAAGATTTAGAGCGTCCTTCTGCCGAAATAACCCGTCTTAATATGCACTCACTACTCGATTCTAGTAATAAATCATGTTGTGCTAACCATTGTTTTGCGTATTTGTTTTTTTGTGTTTCAAAGGTGGCAGCTAACTCGGCTTTTTTACTGTTCGGCCTAACTACATTCGTAGTTGCACGATCACCTAAACATAGCCCTAACGCATCTATAGCGATTGATTTGCCTGCACCTGTTTCACCAGTAATGGTGGTCATACCCGATTGCCAATCAATATCGAGAGAACGTACAATCGCAAAATTTTGAATGTTTAATTGTAAAAGCATAATGCGCCACCAAATTACTGTATAAATAATAACTGTTAATTTATACAGTAATTTATGCTTTGGCAAGAAATTTGTGCAAATAGTCTGTTTAATGAACTATTCACAGGGGAGTTTAGTGTTAGTGACTAATAAAGCTTGTTACCCCAACTTAGCTTATTACGCAATACTGTAAAATAGTCATGATCTAGGGGGTGCACTAAACTAATGGCACAATCACTTTTTTTGATGATAACCTCGTCTCCTGGCATAACCGATAAAATGACATGACCATCACAGCTCACTTGTAAACTTTCTTGATTTTCGTTGGCTAGTATCAATTTAATTTCACTATCACCATCTACCACAATTGGTCGACTAGTTAGCGTATGTGGGAACATAGGTACTAAAGACAACGCATTTAAATTTGGCGTTAAAATAGGACCACCAGCCGACATTGAGTAGGCAGTAGAACCTGTAGGGGTGGAAATAATTAAACCATCTGAACGCTGACTAAACATAAAGTAGTCATCAATATATACTTCAAACTCTATCATGCTGGCCACTTTTCCGGCATGCAGTACTGCTTCATTTACGGCACTGTTTGAACTTTTAAGTTTACCGTGTCGGTAGACTTCAGCTTCTATAATAAAGCGTTTCTCAAGGCGTGATTCACCCGCTAATATTTTCGATAACGGTTCAATGATATCATCCGGCGAAATGTCGGTTAAAAAGCCTAAATTCCCTCGGTTAACTCCAATTACACCTACATTGAAACAAGCTAAAACTCTGGCTGCACCTAACATATAACCATCGCCACCCACTACTATGGCTAAGTCTGCTTGCTCGCCAATTTCAGTTAAGGTGCAAACTGTCATGTTTTTAATTGCAATTGAGTTAGCGACGGCGTTTTCAACAACGACTTGATAGCCATTATTAATTAAGTACTGATGTAAGGTGATTATTGTAGCGCTAGCCCCTTGGTGACTAGGCTTACCGATAAGTCCGATTGTTTTATAGTGTTGAGCCATAACTAATATTTCGTCGTTTTAATCTCTATAGGTGGAGTTTCTCTCTATTTGCATGGCTTGTAAAGTTCACTTTTGATAAAATATTTTTAATTTCAGCTTGAATCAACCAAGCGAGACCCCATAATTAGCAACAATGTTAAAGTTTACCTAGATTTAATCGGAGTTTTTCATGACAACAGAGTCAACGAGCAATAATGCAGACCAAGATATTTCTGCAGAGCAATTAGCAGATGAGATAGTACAACAAGCTGAAGAGCAAGTAGAAAAGCAGCAAGAACAAGCACATGAAGTACTAAGTGCCGAGCAAGAGCGTATTAATGAATTAGAATTGGCTGTTGCCACTGCTCAATCTACCGTTAATGATCAAAAAGATTCAGTAATTCGTGCTAAAGCTGAAGTAGATAACATTCGTCGCCGTGCAGCACAAGATGTAGAAAAAGCGCGTAAATTTGCGTTAGAAAAATTTGCCGGTGAAATGTTAACGACAGTTGACAACTTAGAACGCGCTTTACAAAGTATCGATAAAGACGATGAAAGCAAAAAAGGTGTTATTGAAGGAATTGAATTAACACTGCAAGGTTTTATTGCTTCATTAGATAAATTTGGTGTTAAAGCTGTTGATCCTCAAGATCAACCATTTAACCCTGAATTTCATCAAGCGATGTCAATGCAAGAAGTGCCAGATGTAGCGCCAAATACCGTTATAGCCGTAATGCAAAAAGGTTATGAATTAAATGGTCGACTGATTCGCCCTGCAATGGTGATGGTATCTAAAGCTGCACCTGCAGTTGATACATCAGCATAAATAGTAGAGTCATTTTATTGTGGTATTCGCTAAATAAACGATTATAAGAACAGATGCATTTTCGTCAATTTTAGCTATACAACTTAAGTATAAAATCTGTTAATGAAAATTAATGGATTTTTTTTTGCTTTTAATACTTTGAATTTAGAATAAAAACACTTTTTTTTACATTTTTCTATTGAAAAGCAATTTGCTGACCCCACTTACTATTCCAACAACAAATTAGAATTAACTCTTTGCTTTAGCCCTACTAAATGGCTAAGCAATCAAATAATGAATAGGAGCTCCCACCATGGGCAAAATAATCGGTATTGACCTAGGAACAACTAACTCATGTGTAGCTGTTTTAGACGGCGACAGTGTACGTGTAATTGAAAATGCAGAAGGCGATAGAACAACGCCATCAATCATTGCATATACTGAAGAAGGCGAAACATTAGTAGGGCAACCAGCTAAACGTCAATCAGTAACCAACCCAACAAATACTTTATACGCTATTAAGCGTTTAATTGGTCGTCGTTTTGAAGATGAAGAAGTTCAACGTGACATTAAAATTATGCCATTTGGCATAGTAAAAGCTGACAATGGTGATGCATGGGTAACGGCTCGTGATAAAAACGTAGCTCCACCACAAGTATCTGCTGAAGTATTAGCAAAAATGAAAAAAACTGCTGAAGATTACTTAGGCGAATCTATTTCTGAAGCGGTAATCACTGTTCCTGCTTACTTCAACGATTCACAACGTCAAGCAACTAAAGATGCTGGTCGTATTGCTGGATTAGATGTTAAGCGTATTATCAACGAGCCAACTGCTGCTGCACTTGCCTATGGTATGGATAAGCAAGAAGGTGACAAAGTTGTTGCTGTTTACGATTTAGGTGGTGGTACATTTGATATTTCAATCATTGAGATTGATGAAGTAGATGGCGAGCACACGTTTGAAGTATTAGCGACTAATGGTGATACTCACTTAGGTGGTGAAGATTTCGATAACCGTTTAATTAACTATCTTGTAGCTGAATTCAAGAAAGACCAAGGTATGGACTTAACGGCTGATCCTTTAGCAATGCAGCGTTTAAAAGAAGCAGCAGAAAAAGCTAAATGTGAACTTTCTTCAGCACAACAAACAGATGTTAATTTACCTTACATCACTGCTGATGGTTCAGGTCCAAAGCACATGAACATCAAAGTGACTCGTGCTAAGTTAGAATCGCTAGTTGAAGATATGGTTAAAGCAACATTAGAGCCACTTAAAAAAGCGCTTAAAGATGCTGACTTATCAGTAAGTGACGTAAACGACGTTATCTTAGTTGGCGGTCAATCACGTATGCCTATGGTTCAGAAAGCGGTAACTGATTTCTTTGGCAAAGAGCCACGTAAAGATGTTAACCCTGATGAAGCCGTAGCTTCTGGTGCAGCGATTCAAGCGGGTGTTCTTTCTGGTGATGTTACTGACGTTCTTTTATTAGATGTTACTCCATTATCATTAGGTATTGAGACAATGGGCGGCGTGATGACGAAAGTTATCGATAAAAATACCACTATCCCAACGAAGCAATCTCAAACTTTCTCTACTGCTGATGATAACCAAGCAGCGGTTACTGTTCATGTTTGCCAAGGCGAGCGTAAGCAAGCTTCAGCGAACAAATCTTTAGGTCAATTTAATCTTGAAGGTATTGATCCAGCACCACGTGGTACGCCACAAATTGAAGTAACTTTCGATATTGATGCTGATGGTATCTTGCATGTTACGGCAAAAGATAAAAATACTGGTAAAGAGCAAAAAATTACCATTAAAGCCTCTTCTGGTTTATCAGATGAAGAAGTAGAAAAAATGGTAAATGACGCAGAAGCTAATGCTGATGCTGACTCTAAATTTGAAGAGCTTGTAACTGCACGTAACCAAGCTGATGGTATGGTTCACGCAACTCGTAAGCAAGTTGAAGAAGCGGGTGATGATTTACCAGCAGAAGATAAAGAAAAAATTGAAGCAGCATTAACTGAGCTTGAAACAGCGGTTAAAGGTGATGATAAAGAAGCGATTGATGCAAAAACTCAAGCGCTAATGGATGCATCAGCTAAGTTAATGGAAATTGCTCAAGCTAAGCAACAAGCTCAAGGTGCCCCAGAAGGTCCTGAACAAGCAACTGATGCTGGCGGCGCGCCAGCAGATGATGTTGTAGACGCAGAGTTTGAGGAAGTTAAAGACGACAAATAGTCCGTCAAGAAGCTTATCGCTAGTTAGCTCCATTATGGCGTAGATTGTGCTCACGTAGTAAACTACGCTCCGTGCATTAGCATTGTAATGAAACTAACTAGCATAAGCTTAATTAACTCCATCTACCTTATAAAGTTAGTTGCTATTAAAAAGCGTCGATTACGGCGCTTTTTGTGTGTTAAGTAATAGCAAAAATTGTTATTTATTTGGTGCTGATTTTCTTGATTTTTTAACAAGAACTTTCAGAATAATGAAGAAAATTAGTCTCAATCAACTTTAATTAAAGAAA
>JAWUXK010000132.1:0-7407 GCA_034111385.1 Colwellia sp.
ACTCGTTGCTAATGCATCGTTTGCTTTATCCCCAGAAGAGCAAAAAGGTTTAGACATCTCAATAGAAGCGAAACAACGAGACATAGGCTGGCAAGATAGTACAGCCGATATGGTGATGTTATTACGTAATAAGCAGGGACAAGAAAGTATTCGTGAAATTAAGATGAAATCACTAGAAGTTCAAAATGATGGTGATAAAAGTTTAACAATTTTTAATAAACCAAGGGATGTAAAAGGAACCGCATTTTTGAGTTTCTCTCACCCAGTTGACGCTGACGATCAATGGTTGTTTTTACCTGCATTAAAACGTGTTAAGCGTATTTCATCACGCAATAAATCTGGACCATTTATGGGGTCAGAGTTTGCTTTTGAAGATTTAAGTTCATTTGAAGTTGAAAAGTATACTTATAAATACTTGGGTGAAGAAACAATTAATGGCTTAAGTATGTTTAAAGTAGAGCAATATCCTGTCGATGAAAACTCTGGATATACGCGTCGTATTGTCTGGTTAGACACACAAGAGTACCGTGTTCATAAAATTGACTTTTATGATCGTAAAAATTCATTACTTAAAACGTTAACTTTCAATGGTTATAAACAATACCTCGCAAAACATTGGCGTGCTGACAAACAGGAAATGCTTAATCACCAAAATGGTAAAAGTACTGAATTACAGTGGAATAATTATGCTTTTAAAACAGGCTTAAGTGATAGTGACTTTAATCGTAATTCATTAAAACGAGCGCGATAAACAGATGAAATTTCCATTACGCAAAAGTTTACACAAAGGGCTTTATGCCAAGTTTACACGAATAATAGCGGTGTTAGCCGTGTGCACTAATATACTGATAATGCCATCCTTATCCGCTAATGAAGTTGAATTTGAGGCATCAGGTAATGTTTCTGTAGAACAGCGTTACTTTTTTAAAGAAGGAATTTATTCAGAACAACTAAATCATCATCAATCGTCATTATCAATAGAGCCAGAATTTTTCTGGCAGTGGAATGGCGGAAATGACAGTGTTATTTTTTCACCTTTTTACCGTGTCGATAGTGAAGATGGGAACAGAACCCACGGAGATATACGTGAACTTGCTTATGTTCATGCCAGTGATGATTGGGAGCTTCGGGTTGGTATTCGTAAAGAATTTTGGGGCGTAACTGAATTTCAACATCTAGTGGATGTAATAAATCAAACAGACAGTGTTGAAGACTTTGATGGTGAAGATAAGCTAGGTCAACAAATGATTAATTTATCATTGGTGAATGATTGGGGCATTGTTGATGTGTTTTTACTACCTGGCTTTAGGACAAGAACCTATGCAGCAGAAGAAGGGCGTTTACGCAGTTCTATAGTCGTTGACGAGGATAATGAAAGTTATGAATCTTCAGCAGGCCAACAGCATTTAGATTTTGCTGTGCGTTGGGCACATAGCCTTGGTGATTATGATGTAGGTGCTTATTGGTTTCATGGTACTAATAGAGACCCTATATTTAGCCTAGCTCCACAAGATTCTTCATCGAGTGCAGTTCAATATTCATTACAGCAATATTACACCCAAATGGACCAGTTAGGTATTGATGTTCAAGCAACCTTGGGTGATTGGTTATGGAAGTTTGAAAGTATCTATCGCAAAACTAGTATAGAGGACTTTTGGGCTACGCAAGGGGGCTTTGAATACAGTTTTATTGGTGTTTTTGATACTAATCTTGATTTAGGTTTTTTGATGGAGCACAGCTGGGATTCTCGTGGTGAAGTTGAATTGGGTGAACAAGGATCTTTACTACAGAATGATTTGTTCTTAGGCGCAAGATTAGCTTTTAATGATATGCAAAGCAGTGAGATTCTTCTCGGTGTTGGTAGTGACTTAGACCACAATGCTTATAGTTTTGTCATCGAGGCTAGTCGTCGTTTTGGTGACGACTTTATTGCCACCTTTGATCTTAGATTACTACAAAGTAACGACGAAAGTGATTTTCTTCATGTAGTAAGAAATGATGACCATGCCCAGTTATCGTTAGCTTGGTACTTTTAATTTAAGTATTTTCAAGTCATCCAGAAAAGTAAAAACCAGTGATAATTCACTGGTTTTTTATTAATCAATCAAAACTAATTGAACAGTTAATTACCAATTAAACCATTAATATGGGCAACAACACATCTACCTAAAGCACCTGGATTATATCCACCTTCAAGCAACGATATAATTCGTCCTTGGCCATGTTCTTTTACAATAGATTTTAATTCATCAGTGATCCAACGGTAATCGCCTTCAGTTAAGCTAACATTAGACATATCATCGTCAATATGTGCATCGAAACCGGCTGAAATAATAATTAATTCTGGTTTGAATTTTTGTAAAGCAGGTAGCCAATGCTCAGATATCGCTTTTTGAAAATCAGGACCCTTCGTGGTAGCTTTTAAAGGCGTATTGATAACAGGTGGTGTGTCACTCTCTGTAATTTCAAATGGGTACAGTGGATATTCATAGCTTGAACAAAAAAGATAACCTTTGTCGTCTTCGGGCGTCGCATTAAAGTGGTTTCTTACAATATCTTCAGTGCCGTTTCCGTGATGGACATCAAAATCGACTATCGCTACGCGTTTTAAACCGTATTTTTGTTTAGCATAAGCCGCTGCCAAAGCAGCGTTATTGAAGAAACAAAAACCCATGCCTTTATCATGCTCTGCATGATGTCCAGGTGGTCTGGTGGTACAAAATACTGAGGTTAACGTACCATCCATGACTAAATCAACAGCGTCAACAGCAGCCCCAGCTGAATATTGAATAGAGGTGAGTGTTTTCGAATTCATTTCTGAATCGGGGCCCACAGTAAAGTTTTCTTCACCTTCACTTGGGGCGTTATCATAAACAAAGTCGATATGTTCTTGAGTATGTGCTAACGATAACAAGCTTTTATCTATAGGTTTTGAATCAAATTGACGCACAACATAGTCTAAGCCACTTCGAATTAATTGATCTGAAATGGCGGTTAAGCGTTTACCTGTTTCAGGGTGATGTTCACCCATATCATGTTCACCACAACGATAGTGGCCTATAATTCCAACTGTCATAACTACTCCTTATTTTCTTTTTATTTTATATATTGTCATCAACCGTTTCAGGTTGGGTTAAGGTAAGTTTTAAACTCACTTCATCAAAATCATCACTAGGTCGACGAACAAAGCCTACTTTTTCAAAAACTTTAAGCATTGAGGCATTGTCTCTTCGAACACAAGCTACTAAGCTGTCAAGCTTACGCATTTTGGCTACAGTGATCATTTCACCTAATAAGGTGCTTGCCATACCACGGCCACGTAAATTTTCATTAATAACAAAAGCAACCTCACCGCTGTTAATACCTTTAATATAGTAATAACGCGCAACAGCTTGTATTGCTTCACCTTTATCATTTTTTTGGGTGAAACATAGTGCTAAATCAACATGTTGATTAACACTGACCAAATTACAAGATTTCTCTCTGGTCATTTGGGTGATATGGTGGTTATAACGCATGATCAGCGTTTCTTTGTTGTGAGAATAGAAAAATTCTTGCAATTTACGCTCATCGGCAGGCGCTAAAGCTCTAAGTATGTAATCAGTATTGGCAAAATTAAAGCGCTTCATTTCTACATCGCCTAATTCAGGCACTGAGCTTTGCGTGCTGGCTTGATATTCCGGTACCCAATAATGTTTACGCACATCGGCGAGTAATTTATCTCTAAATTTAGGATGAGCAATACGAATTAATTCTAAAGCACGTTCACGAATGCTTTTACCTTGTAGTGAGGCGATACCAAATTCGGTTACTACAAACGCAACATGACCACGGGAGGTAACAACACCGCCACCTTCAGTTACATGTGCAACGATTCGAGAAATATTACCGTCTTTGGTAGTGGAGGGAAGTGCTATAATCGCTTTACCTCCTTTACTTAACGAGGCTCCACAAACAAAATCTACTTGTCCACCAATACCACTGTAGAATTCATAGCCAATGGAGTCGGCCACAACTTGTCCGGTCAAATCAACCTCAATGGCACTATTGATCGATACCATATTATCGTTTTTAGCAATAATGTTTGGAGAGTTAACATGTTCTGAAGGATAAAATTCAACGTGAGGGTTACGATCAACGAAGTCATATAATTTTTGGCTGCCCATACAATTAGTAACTATTGCTTTACCTTTATGAAACGTTTTTCTGCGATTATTGATAACACCTCTTAGCATCAGTTCAATAACCCCATCTGAAATCATTTCAGAATGTATTCCCAAGTCTTTGTGGTTACTCAAATAGCGCAGAACCGCTTCAGGAATTTTACCTATACCTATTTGTAAAGTGGCGCCATCTTCTACTAACATGGCAACATACTGACCAATCTGTTCTGTTCGTTTATCAAATGTGGCTGAAAATATTTGAGGTAAATCTTGCGGTGCATCCATCCAAGCATGAACTTGATTTACGTGAATAAAGCTATGGCCATTGGTACGCGGCATGTTCGGATTTACTTGCGCGATAACATACTTTGCTGCTTTCACTGCAGCTGAAACCACATCAACACTAACCCCTAAAGAACAGTACCCGTAATCATCAGGAGGACTCACCATAATTAATGCGGCATCAAGCGGTAAACTATTATCATTAAATAAACGAGGAATATCAGAGATAAAACAAGGGGTATAATCACCACGACCCTCGGCAATTGCTTCTCTTATATTTTTTCCACCAATAAAAAGGCTATTTACTTTAAATAAATCTTTATGTTCAGCTTTAGCCCAAACATTTTCAGAGAGTGTTAAAATATGCACGGTTTCAATGTCGTGTAAATTTTTCCCATTGGCAATGAGATCGTCGATTAAGGCATTGGGTACTGCGGCGTGTGAGCCAATAAAAATACGGTCCCCTGATTTTAAATAATCATTCCAATTAATTTTGTTTTTTGCTGTATTGAGTACTTCATTTTTTACCGACATTTAAATTCCTATTTTGGCTAAATGTGCAAGTTGTACTTTGTATACCATACCGACTTTAAATTAATTAAAGCACTTTATGTTTACATAAGCTATTAGCTATAAGTATGAATTATTTAACAGAATTTTCATTGATCTCGGTCAATGCTACAATGTTATATTTCATTGGAATCATAGTAAGTGACAATTAATAAAATATTCATCATTGGCTTACCTAGAACGGCAACGACTAGTGTTTGTTTAGCGTTACTTGGACTCGGTTTTAAAACTGCACATAATGCTTATACTCAGCATTCTTTTTCTGAAGCAAAAGTGTTGGCTGATACGCCAATATTTTGTGATTATCAAAAGCTGGATAAACATTTTCCTGGTAGCAAATTTATTTATTTAACGCGGGATGAATCATTGTGGTTACCCTCTATTAAGCAGCTATTACAGCGTATGATCGTAAATTTACAGCGTAGCGACGGTGGTTTTAACCCCTATTTGAAGCGTTGTTATAGTGAAGTCTTTTCCCCTTTATCAGTGACGAATATTGCTGAGGATGACTTTTTACGTTCATGTTATCAGCGTCATCAACAAGGTGTCTTTGATTATTTTCAACAACGAGAACAGGATTTACTCACTATTGATGTGAGTGATAAAAATAGCTATCAATCATTGCTGACTTTTTTAAACGTTGAACAGTTGGATGAGCAGAAACGAGGGTTCAAACCAATAAACATTGGTGGCAAAGTGAAAGCATGGCAAGACATTAACAATGTTTTGAAAGTAGAGTCTACAAATAACGGACGCATTGATAAGATCCTTTATTGATCTTAAACATTGTCGCAGGTTAAATTCACAGGTAAAATCAGCGCAATTTACTCGATATTTGAAACTATTTTTATGTTTGATTTAAAATTTAATACTCCACAAGCTTGGACCGATGCGGTTATGGCTGATTTCAATTCATTTTTACAAGATCATGCCGCAGCTGAGAAAAAAGCGTCTGGGATGGCTATGGCGATGTTGTCTCACTATCCCGATAAAGCAAAGTTAGTACGTGCAATGACAGACTTAGCGATTGAAGAGCTTATTCACTTTAAGCAAGTCTTAAAGTTGCTGGTAGCTCGTGATGTTACATTAGGGCAAGATAAAAAAGATCCCTATATAAATCAAATAAGAGCGTTATTTAGAAATGGCACTAATTTATTTTTACTCGATCGCTTATTGGTTGCAGCCGTTATTGAAGCCCGAGGTTACGAAAAATTTTGGTTAGTTTCACAAGCGCTACCAGAAGGAAAAGATAAAGATTTATACGTTGCTATTGCCAAGTCGGAAGAAAAACATAAAAACTTATTTGTTGAACTTTCCTATGAGTATTTTGACAAGGCAGAAGTTGACCAACGCTTAGAAGAAATTTTAATTGCGGAAGCTGAAATTTGTAAAGGCTTGCCGATTAAAGCGGTACTGCATTAGCGAGCACTAATAAAAGTAATGAAAACTCGTTTTAATAGCTTATCGCCAGAGCTTATTCGTCATCGAAAGTCTGTTCATGAATTGTGCAGACAATTTAGCCGCAGCCCAAGTAAGGGAAATTTAAAGCGATTAAAATCACTATTTCAGTCTTGTGGTGAAGAGGTGTTTATCGAGCATGGCTTCCATATGGATTATGGCGATAACATCACTATTGGCGACCGAGTTTTTATAAATGTTAACTGCACTATTATTGATGGTAAGGGAGCAGAAAGCAATTTAGAGGACAGTAAAGCTACTACTTCGCTCTTAACTCCAGGTAAAATTAGTATCGGTAACGATTGTTTAATTGGACCTAACGTTCAATTGCTGGCTGTTTCTCATGACGTAGATCCATTAAGTCGATTAGAAAAACATAATTACGTTAATGATATTACTATCGGTAAAAATGTTTGGTTGGGTGGTGGTGTCATTATTCTATCAGGAGTTGTTATTGGTGATAATGCAGTCATTGGCGCGGGCAGTGTGGTCACCAAAAATGTAGATAAAAAAAGCTTGTATGCAGGTAATCCTGCCCGTAAAATTCGCGATATATAATAACTGTTTACGTAGATCTCAAGACGAAATCGTATAAATAGTTACCGTTCATACCTCACATATTTATTAATTTATTCTAAGGTTTTATATGCAATTTCTTTCACGACGTTTGGTGATGCCCAATGACTTAAACTATGCCAATTCTTTATTTGGTGGTAGAGCGTTAGAGTGGATAGATGAAGAAGCGGCTATTTACGCAATATGTCAGTTAGAAACTAATTGTTTTGTTACCAAGCATATTGGGGAAATTACCTTTGAATCGGCCGCTTTGCAAGGGGATGTAGTGGAGTTTGGCTTTGCGACGAAAAAAGTGGGTGCTACTTCCATTACGGTCACTTGCTTACTACGAAACAAGTTTACTAAAAAAACAATTTGT
>JAWUXK010000133.1:0-12654 GCA_034111385.1 Colwellia sp.
CTGTATTTTAGTCATGAACTTGTACGGATGCGTATAACTAAAGTATGTAAAAACACCTACTTTAGTACATAAAACAATCACATAAAGAATTTTTGAGTGTAACTAAAAATCCAATATAACTCACATAACTATATTTTCTACTGGTAATGATTATTGTGAATAGTGCTTATTTAAGCAAATGATTAGAAGTCATGAGAAAATCTGGTAATATAATGTCAAATTTTTCCCTGCTAATAACAATGTTATTAGCATCCTATTAGCTAGAGAGAGTATTTAATGAGCCTTTATTTAGAATATATAGCAGAAATTGAAAGTCGTAAGAACGAGCTAGGATTAGCGCCTAAACCAATTGATGGTGCTAAGTTATTAGCGGAAATTATTGAGCAAATTAAAGATCAAGGAAATGAGTATCGCGCTGATTCACTTAATTTCTTTATCTATAATACCTTGCCTGGTACAACAAGTGCCGCTGGTGAAAAAGCTAAATTCTTAAAAGAAATCATTTTAGGTGAAGCTGTTGTTGCAGAGATATCAGTTGAATTCGCATTTGAATTACTTTCTCACATGAAAGGTGGTCCTTCAATAGAAGTACTACTTGATTTAGCATTATCTGACAATGCAGCGCTTGCAGCATCAGCTGCTGAAGTACTAAAAACACAAGTATTTTTATATGACGCTGATACAGCTCGTCTTGACGCTGCTTTTAAAGCAGGCAACGCGATTGCAAAAGAACTTTTAGAAAGCTATGCACAAGCAGAGTTTTTCACTAAGCTACCTGATATTGCAGAAAAAATAGAAGTGGTTACTTGTATTGCTGGTGAAGGTGATATCTCTACTGATTTATTATCTCCAGGTCATCAATCTCACTCTCGTGCAGACCGTGAGTTACATGGCCAATGTATGAGCACTCCTGAAGCTCAAGCAGAAATAAAAGAATTACAAGCTAAGCATCCTAACGCACAAGTGATGTTAATTGCTGAAAAAGGCACTATGGGTGTTGGTTCATCTCGTATGTCTGGTGTTAACAACGTTGCACTATTAGCAGGTAAAAAAGCAAGTCCATATGTACCTTTTATTAACATCGCACCAATTGTTGCTGGCACGAATGGTATCGCTCCAATCTTCCTAACAACGGTTGATGTAACAGGTGGTATTGGTCTTGACCTTAAAAACTGGGTTAAGAAAGTAGATGCCAGTGGTAATGCAGTTGTTGATGCAAATGGCGATACAGTGCTAGAAGAAGCGTACTCAGTTGCTACAGGTACTGTATTAACTATTGATACGAAAGCGCAAAAATTATACAACGGCGACCAAGAGCTTGCTGATATATCGTCAGCCTTCACTCCACAAAAAGTGGAATTCATGAAAGCTGGTGGCTCATATGCTGTAACGTTCGGTAAGAAACTACAAACATTTGCAGCAGAAGCTTTAGGTATTGCTACACCTGCAGTATATGCACTTCCGAAAGAAATTTCACATGAAGGTCAAGGCTTAACTGCTGTTGAGAAGATATTTAACCGTAACGCAGTTGGCGTTGTATCTGACTCACCACTACACGCAGGCTCAAACGTTCGTGTTAAAGTAAATATTGTTGGTTCGCAAGATACTACTGGCCCTATGACATGTCAGGAATTAGAAGCGATGGCTGCTTCTACTATTTCACCAATTGTTGATGGTGCATTCCAATCAGGTTGTCACACTGCATCTGTTTGGGATAGTAAAGCTAAAGCGAACACGCCTAAGTTAATGAGCTTTATGAACGCGTTTGGTCTAATCACTGCACGTGATCCAAAAGGTGTTTATCATTCAATGACTGATGTTATTCACAAAGTATTGAATGATATTACGATTGATGATCGAGCTATTATCATCGGTGGTGATTCTCATACACGTATGTCTAAAGGTGTAGCGTTCGGTGCCGATTCAGGTACTGTAGCAATTGCACTGGCAACGGGTGAATCTGCAATGCCAATTCCAGAGTCTGTTAAAGTAACCTTTAAAGGTGAAATGAAAGGCCACATGGACTTCCGTGATGTTGTTCACGCTACGCAAGCACAAATGCTTAAGCAATTTGGTGGTGAAAATGTCTTCCAAGGTCGTGTAATTGAAGTGCACATTGGTACATTATTAGCTGACCAAGCATTTACTTTCACTGACTGGACTGCAGAAATGAAAGCAAAAGCTTCTATCTGTATTTCTGAAGATGAGACATTAATTGAGTCTATTGAGTTAGCTAAGAGCCGTATCCAGATCATGATTGATAAGGGTATGGAAAATGAAGCTGGCACATTAGTTGGTCTAATAGCACTTGCTGACAAGCGCATTGAAGAAGTTAAATCAGGTACTAACCCTGCATTATCACCTGATGATACTGCTAACTACTACGCAGAAGTACTAGTTGATTTAGACCAAATTGACGAGCCAATGATTGCTGATCCAGATGTAAACAACGATGACGTATCTAAGCGTTACACGCATGATGTAATTCGTCCTGTTTCATTCTACGCAGATAAATCAGTTGACTTAGGTTTTGTAGGCTCATGTATGGTTCATAAAGGCGACATGCAAATTATCGCGCAAATGTTACGTAACATGGAAGCTAAAGGCCAAAGTATTGAATTTAAAGCACCATTAGTTGTTGCGCCACCAACATACAATATTGTTGATGAGCTTAAAGCCGAAGGCGACTGGGCAATTCTTGAGAAGTACTCTGGTTTTGAATTTGATGACGCTGACCCTAAAAATGCTGCACGTACTAAGTATGAAAACATTTTATACCTAGAACGCCCGGGTTGTAACTTATGTATGGGTAACCAAGAGAAAGCTGAACCAGGTGATACGGTTATTGCTACTTCAACACGCTTGTTCCAAGGCCGTGTAGTAGCTGATACAGCAGAGAAAAAAGGTGAATCATTACTAGGTTCTACCCCGTTAGTTGTTCTTTCAACTATGCTTGGTCGTTTCCCTACAATCGAAGAGTATAAGAGTGCGGTAGACGGTATTGACCTAACTCGCTTTACTCCACCGACTGAAGAGTTAACTACAAGCGCAGTAAAAATCGCAGATCCTAGCTAGGCTCGCTATTTTTAATAATTAAGCTGAATAAAGCAAAAGGGTCACTTTACTTATGATAAGTAAAGTGACCCTTTTTTATTGCTTAAAATAAAAAACCTCCAGACATCAGTTACGTTTGTTAGTAGTGACTTTAGCTAGCATTTAACCTTGGCAATCAATGAAGGGAATATATAGTTAGGCATAGCACGCTTGTCGTCAAAACCTTCAATACCTTGAATCATTTCAATTTTATAATGGTAACCACCACACAAGCGATAAGATTTACGGAGTAAAAAAGTAGCTAATTGGTGAAATTTGGCTTTATTATTTGGGATGACTTCTAGTTGAAAGTATTTATCAGCTAGCTTAGTTTGTATATATTGAATGTTATGATCAAAATCCCAGAAAGTTATACTACCCTCTTTATTTTTTGATGTGTCTACATTAGTACAACTTGTGAGAGTTGAAAATACAGTTACATAAATAATTAATTGGCGGATTTTGAACATCAACACTCCTGCAAAACTTTACGATAAAAGAGGGCAATATTCGTGCCCTCATATAAAGTATAGTTGTTATAAGCTCATTTTATTTTTGATTATTACACAGCGTTTATCTTCTTGGTGTTGAATCAGTAGCTGTCGCTTAGTCCCCGTGGATAGTTCTTTTAATTCTGTTATCGCTTCTTCTAATCTGGCAACACTAACATCACTACACGTGGCTGGAATCAAATGATTATAACTGCGCATAAATACCGGGCCATTAGCCTTATCTAATGTGGTTAAGCTTAATAGGCGTTGCATTGCGCTTTGCTCACTAAAGCTATTTTGTTCGCTAGGATAAAGTGCTCGCATAGCTGTCCGCAATTTAGAAAATGCAATATCGCTGTCCTTTTGTTGGATTTTTTTCAGCCAATCGCTTTTTACTTTTGCATCCGGTGTAATAACTTGCGCATAAATAGCTGATTTTTCGCCGGTGTCTGAGCTGTCGCGTGTTAATTCTTGGGCAATTAGTTTAGCGGCTTGACGGTATTGAAAACGGCTAAGTTGAGCAATGATATCCCAACGGATATCTTGGTTTATAGTTAAGCCTTCTAAAGAGTGCTGTCCAATCAGCAGCTTGTATAAATTATCAAGAGCGCTATGGCTGTGGGCAAAATTTACATAACTGTTAAACCAACGACGTTGTATATTTTTATTATCGCTATTGTACAGTGTGCTTTGCCATGTTATTTCTTCTAATTGTTGGGCGATATCTTTGACGTAGCCATGTTGATTGCCTAACCCTTTGTTTAAATAAACCTTAGCAGAAGATAATTGACCTAAAATTTGTCCTAAAGTTGTATAATCTTGCTCGAATGGCGCATTGGCTAAAGCCACCTGTAAATATTCATTTAAGGGTAATTTACCATCACGAACACTATCCCATAAGCTTTGCCATAACATCGCGCGTAATAGTGGGTCTTGAATTTGTGCCAAATACCTCTGAGTGGTTTTGAAAGAACGAGCATCTAGGTTTACTTTCACAAAAGCCCAGTCTTGATAATTAGGGTAAACCAAGTCAGGACAGGTTATACCTACTAATTCCTTAACCTCAGTGTTGGTGCCTTGATAAATAACGCTTATTTTTTTCTTTAAAGAAAAACCAGGATTGGTTGCTTTAAATAGGGCAATTTGAACTTTTTGTTCTCGCAATGTTGGCTGGCTTGCATCAGCTGTTTGCAGTAAGTTGAATGCGCTGATTTTTCCTGCGTCACATTGATAGCTTGCTTCAATAGTATTAACGCCCGCTTGGTAAAGCCACTTATGCTGCCACTGACTTAAATCCTTCCCGCTAGCTTTGGCTAAACTATTAATAAAATCATCTAAGATTGCGTTCTGGTACGCATTGTCTTTGAGGTAATTATGAATACCTTTTTGGAATGTTTCTTCGCCTAATAAATAGCGTAATTGATTTAAAACAGAAGCGCCTTTTGAGTAAGTTATTGCGTCAATATTATCAAATGCATTGGCGGTTGAAAGCACGGGTACTTCTATCGGATGGGTAGTAATACGTTGATCTGCACGGTAGGCACTTTGTTTCCCTCGGGCATAAAAACTACGCCAAGCATTAGTGAATTCGGTCGCTTCGCTAGTGGCTAGGGTTGCCATAAAAGCGGCAAAACTTTCATTAAGCCATAAGCCATTCCACCATTTCATTGTCGCTAAATTGCCAAACCATTGATGAGCCATTTCATGCATAATTACGTTAGCAAGGCGCTCTTTGCGACTTTTGCTCATTTCACCATTAGTTAAAAAGCTTCCTTCGCCAAAAGTAACCGCGGCAGCATTCTCCATGGCGCCATATAAAAAGTCAGGTACTAATACTTGATCATATTTTTTAAATGGGTAGTCAATACCAAAGTATTTATCAAAAAAATTAAAACCTTGCTTGGTGTATGTGAACCACTGTTTAGGTGTTATTTGGTTTGCAACAGATTGACGAGCGAATAAACGTAAAGGATACTTGCCGCTATTGTCCCGCCACATTTTGTATGGACCAGCATGCAAAGAAAAATTATAAGGGCTTAACCTTTTACTTTTAGGAAAATTCCAAATGTTAAAATAACCTTGCTTGGTTATTTTATTTTCCCTCATTGCTGAAAAAACTGTCCAGTGTTGTGGTGCTGATACGGTCATTTCAAAAGTAGCTTTTAGATCGGGTTGATCGAATAAAGCAAACATTTGGTGGGCTGCAGCGGGCTCAAAATGAGAGTAAAGGTAAACTTTATCATCAACAGGGTCTTTAAAGCGGTGTAAACCTTCTCCGTTAGTGTTGTGTTTACGAGTAAAGTTCACGGTAACAGTGTTGTTACCTTTAATGAGTTGCGATTCAGGTAAGGTTATAAACCAATCATTATAACTTTTTTCTAGTTGCTTAACGGGTAGTGTAAAACCATTAATGACTATATTTGATATTTTAGCTTTGTTGAGATCTACTGTTAATGGAGAGTCATTATCGCTCAAGGTAAAATTAATAGTTGAGCTAGCGGAAAAATATTCTTCACCGGTCAAATTATAGCTTAACTGATAGCTCACCTCAGACACCCGTTTTGAGCGTTTAAAGGCTTGTTCTTGAGTCAGGTATTGGTTTTCAGCGCGAGGTAAAAAGCGCTCTGTTGGCGCAATAACATTACTCGAAGTGTTTGGTGTTTTTATATCTTCTTTTGTGGTCGCACAAGCGTTGAGTAGAAGCGAAGCTATAATTGCAGATATTACCAGGAACATTTTTTTTGAAGTAGTAAATTTCAACAGAGTTCTCATTATTATTTTTAGAATTTTGTCAAAGTACAAGACAGAATTGTGAGAGTACAAAGAGCGTGTTTTGAATAGATTACTAAAAGAAGAAAAACGGGCTCTTTAGTTTTAAGATATAAAAAAGCCACTATCTAATAGTAAGATAATGGCTTTAATCAGTGTTAACTATCACATGATAGTCAGACTATTTTTTCTTTTTTACTGCTTTAGAGTTTGGTAAATCAGTGATTGAACCTTCAAAGATTTCTGCCGCTAAACCAATTGATTCATTCAACGTTGGGTGAGCATGAATAGTTAAACCAACATCTTCAGCATCAGCGCCCATTTCAACCGCTAAACAAACTTCACCTAACATTTCGCCAGCATTAATACCTACGATAGCACCACCAAGAACACGACCTGTTTCTTTTTCGAAGATCATCTTAGTTTTACCTTCTGTACGTGCAGAAGCGATAGCACGGCCAGAAGCAGCCCATGGGAAGTTAGCAACTTCAATGTTTAAGCCTTGCTCTTTTGCTTCGCGTTCAGTAACACCAACCCAAGCCATTTCTGGATCAGTATAAGCGATTGAAGGAATACAACGAGGTTCAAACGTATGTTTTTTACCTGAAATAACTTCAGCAGCACAATGTGCTTCATGAACAGCTTTATGCGCAAGCATTGGCTGACCAACAACATCACCAATAGCAAAAATGTGATTTACGTTAGTACGTAGTTCATTTGTAACATTGATGAAACCACGTTCGTCAACATTTACGCCAGCTTTGTCAGCGTCAATTAATGCGCCATTTGGCTTACGACCAACCGCCACCAAAATTTTGTCATAACGTACTTGGCCTTCAGGTGCATTTTTACCTTCAAACGTAACGTATAAACCATCTTTCTTCGCATCAACGGCAACAACTTTAGTAGACAACATAATGTTGAATTTATTTTTGTTGTAGTTAGTGTAAATTTTAACAATATCTTTATCAGCAGCAGGCACTAATTGATCAGCAAATTCTACCACTGAAACATTTGAACCTAAGGCGTTATATACAGTACCCATTTCTAAACCGATGATACCGCCACCAAGCACTAACATTTCGCCTGGTACGTCTTTAAGCTCTAAAGCACCCGTTGAATCAATAACACGCTCATCTTCAGTAGGGATGAACGGTAAATCTACAACTGATGAACCTGCAGCAATAATGGCATTATCAAAAGTAATTGTTGTGGTTTTACCGTCATTACCTTCTACTGCGATTGTTTTATCGCTAGTAAATTTACCAAAGCCGTAAACAGTTTTAACTTTACGCGCTTTAGCCATTCCGCCTAAACCACCGGTTAATTGACCAATTACACTTTCTTTCCAACCACGAATTTTATCTAAGTCAATTTTTGGCTGACCAAAAGTAACACCGTGAGATGCCATTTCTGCTGCATCATCAATTACTTTAGCTACGTGTAATAATGCTTTAGAAGGGATACAACCAACATTTAAACAAACACCGCCAAGTGTTTCACGGCTTTCAACTAACACTACATCTAAACCTAAATCTGCGGCGCGAAATGCTGCAGAATAGCCACCTGGGCCTGCACCTAATACTACTACTTGAGCTTTGATATCGTTACTCATACTGTCCTCAATTAAACTGGTTAAAGTCTTTTTATTTGTGTAAATAGTTTTATGAGCAAAATTCTACGCTTATCTGCAGAATTTCGCCAATATTAATTGATAAGAAGCGACTAAAGTCGAACTTTCGTATTATAAAACCAAACTTTGGTATTATAAAATCAACTTACGTATATCTGACATTACACCAGCTAAATGTGCTGTAAAGCGTGCTGCAAGTGCACCATCAATCACACGATGATCGTAAGACATTGATAATGGTAACATAAGCTTAGGTTCAAAATCCTTGCCATTCCATTTTGGTTTCATCTCAGATTTAGATACACCTAAAATAGCTACCTCAGGTGCATTTACAATTGGTGTAAACGCCGTACCACCAATACCACCAAGACTAGAAATGGTAAAACAGCCACCTTGCATGTCTGCAGCTTTTAGTTTGCCATCACGTGCTTTAATGCTAATTTCTAATAACTCACGAGAAAGCTCATGAATACCTTTCTTATTAACATCGCGTACTACAGGCACTACTAAACCATTCGGTGTATCAACTGCGACGCCGATATGGATGAATTTTTTCATAATTAAGCTTTCACCGTCTTCACTCAAACTTGAGCTAAATACAGGGAATGCACGCAGAGCGTCAGCGGCGGCTTTTAAAATGAATACTAATGGCGTGATTTTAAAACCAAGTTTTTGCTTTTCACACATTACGTTTTGTTCTTTACGGAACGCTTCAACGTTTGTGATATCAGCTTCATCAAACTGTGTAACATGAGGAATAGTTACCCAGTTACGATGTAAAAATGGACCTGATATTTTTTGAATACGTGATAATGGTTTTACTTCAATTTCGCCAAATTTAGAGAAATCGATTGCTTTGGCACTTACAACCTGCAAACCACCTTCACCAGCGGCAACAGCACTGCCTGCGTTAGCTTTCGGACGAGAAAGTTCATACTTCACGTAAGACTGTACATCTTCTTTTAAAATACGTGATTTTTTACCTGTACCTTTAACAAGCGTTAAGTCAACACCAAATTCACGTGCAAGACGACGAATTGATGGTGAGGTGTAGATTGCACCTTTACTCACTTTACCTGCTTGCGGATGATGTGGTACAGGAGCCGATTTTTTAGCCGCAGGAGCCGGTGCTGCAGCGGCAGGAGCTTGTGCTGCAACGGGAGCCGGAGCCGCAACTGCTGCTACACCGCCACCAGCCGTTTCAAGTTTAATTACTAGGCTGCCTTCTTTAACTTTATCGCCAGCAGTGATATAGACTTCTTTAACTGTACCGGCATGAGTTGATGGCACATCCATTGTTGCTTTATCAGTTTCAAGGGTGATTAAGCCATCTTCTTCTTCGATGGTATCGCCAACACTAACAAGTACTTCAATAACGTCAACTTCACCGTCTTCACCAATATCTGGCACCGCAATATCAATAACAGCAGAAGCTGCGGGTGCAGTTGGTGCTGGAGCGCTTACTGGCGCAGCAGGTGCTTCAGCCGCTGGCGCAGCAACTGCTCCACCACCTGAGATTTCAAGCATGATAACTAAGGTGCCTTCTTTAACTTTATCACCTGCGTTAATGAAAACTTCTTTAACTGTACCGGCATGCGTTGATGGCACATCCATTGTTGCTTTGTCAGTTTCAAGGGTGATTAAACCATCTTCTTCTTCGATGGTGTCGCCAACACTGACAAGTACTTCAATAACGTCCACTTCACCGTCTTCACCAATATCTGGTACCGCTATTTCTATTATTGAAGCAGCAGCTGATGCAGGAGCAGAAACTGGAGCCGGTGCAGCAGCGGCAACTGGTGCAGGCGCTTCTTCTGCAGCAGAACCAGCAGCACTGATTTCACCAATCACATCACCTTCTTTGATTTTATCGCCAACAGACACAGATAAACTGGCTAATGTTCCAGCAAATGGTGCGGGTATATCCATTGAAGCTTTATCAGTTTCAACAGTAACAATACCTTCATCGGCTTCTAGTGCATCACCTACGGCAACACAAATTTCTATAATTTCAACTTCTTCGCCACCAACATCGGGGACTAAAATATTTTGTAAATCTGACATAATAATCTCTAGCCTCTATTAAGCGTAAAGTGGGTTGATTTTTTTGGTGTCAATATCGAAACGTTTAATCGCTTCTGTTACTACAGAATGCTCAATATCACCACGGTTAGCTAATTCGAATAACGCAGCAACAACAATGTAATTTTGATCCACTTCAAAATGCTGACGTAAATTAGCGCGGCTATCACTACGGCCAAATCCATCGGTACCTAGTACACGGTATTCAGTATCAATAAATGCACGTACTTGATCAGCATAGTTTTTAATGTAATCGGTAGCGGCAATGGCTGGGCCTTTAGCAGAGGTAATTACTTTGCCAATATAAGGTGTTTTCTTCTTGCTTTCAGGGTTAAGCATGTTCCAACGCGCAACATCTTGGCCTTCACGTGCTAACTCATTGAAAGACGTTACAGAATAAACATCACTTGAAATACCAAAATCATTTGCTAAAATTTGTGCAGCTTCACGAACTTGCAACAAAATAGTACCAGAACCCATTAATTGAACATTAACTTTAGACTTCTTAGCAGTCACAGTTTCTAGTTTATAAATACCTTTGATAATTTCTTCTTCAATATCTTTATCTTCTGGCATTGCTGGATGTTGGTAGTTTTCATTCATTAACGTTAAGTAGAAGAAAACATTTTCATTTTCTTCATACATGCGACGTAAACCTTCGCGAATAACAACAGCAACTTCATAACCATAAGTTGGGTCATACGTAACACAGTTAGGAATTAAACCTGCTTGTACATGAGAGTGACCATCCTGATGTTGTAAACCTTCACCGTTAAGCGTTGTTCTACCAGCCGTAGCGCCTAATAAGAAACCTTTGGCTTGGCTATCGCCAGCTGCCCATGCTAAATCACCAACACGTTGGAAACCAAACATAGAGTAGTAAACATAGAAAGGAATAGTGGTGGCATTACATGTAGAATAAGACGTACCTGATGCTACCCAAGAAGCCATAGCCCCTAACTCGTTAATACCTTCCTGTAATACTTGACCTTTTTTATCTTCACGATAATAAGCTACTTGGTCAGCATCTTGAGGAACATATTTTTGTCCTTCGTTAGCATAAATACCAACTTGACGGAATAAACCTTCCATACCAAAGGTACGCGCTTCATCAGGAATAATAGGTACAATACGTTTTCCAATTTTCTTATCTTTAAGTAAGCTATTTAATACTCGAACAAAAGTCATAGTTGATGAAACTTGACGATCGCCTGAACCTTTCAAAATAGCATCAAATATTTTCAATGATGGGATTTCTAATGATTCTTCAGCTTGCTCACGACGCGCTGGCATTGAGCCACCTAATGCATCACGGCGCGCTTTCATGTATTTGTATTCCTCACTATCTTCTGGGAATTTATAATACGGTAAGCCTTCAAGATCATCATCAGCCACAGGAATATTAAAGCGATCACGGAAATGCTTCAGTGAATCAATATCGAGTTTTTTAACGTTATGGGCAATATTTAAACCTTCACCCGCTGAGCCTAAACCAAAACCTTTAACTGTTTTAGCTAAAATAACCGTTGGACGACCTTTAGTTTCCATTGCACGTTTATAAGCGGCATAAACTTTAACTGGATCATGTCCACCACGGTTTAAGCGGTAAATATCTTCATCTGACATATTGGCAACAAGTGCTGCAGTTTCAGGGTATTTATTGAAGAAGTTTTCACGGGTGTATTTACCACCTTTGGCTTTACAGTTTTGATATTCACCATCAACGGTTTCTTCCATTAACTGTAATAATTTACCTGAGGTATCACGGGCAATAAGTGCATCCCAGTAACTTCCCCAAATAACTTTAACAACTTCCCAGCCAGCGCCACGGAATGTGCCTTCTAGTTCTTGAATAATTTTGCCATTACCACGAACAGGGCCGTCTAAACGCTGTAAGTTACAGTTAACTACAAACGTTAAGTTGTCTAAACCTTCACGAGAAGCTAAACCAATAGCACCTAATGATTCGGGCTCATCAGTTTCACCATCACCTAGGAAACAATAAACACGCTGTCCTGAACAATCTTTGATACCGCGATCAGTTAAATATTTAAGGAAACGAGCAGTATAAATGGCTTGTAATGGACCTAAGCCCATAGAAACAGTCGGGAACTGCCAAAAGTCACCCATTAAATGAGGATGCGGATAAGATGATAAACCTTTACCATCACACTCTTGGCGGAAGTTATTCATTTGATCTTCAGTGATACGTCCTTCTAAAAAAGCACGACTGTATATGCCTGGAGCGATATGTCCTTGAGCGAAAATAAAGTCACCGCCGTCTTTTTCTGAAGCTGCTTTAAAAAAGTGATTAAAACCTACATCGTAAAGCAATGCAGAAGAAGCAAAACTACCAACATGGCCACCTAGTTCTAAATCTTTCTTAGAAGCTCTTAATACTAAGGCTAATGCATTCCAACGAATAATGGCACGTATGCGATATTCAATTGTTTGATCAGCTGGCATATGAGGTTCTTGTCCAGGTGAAATAGTATTTACATAAGCAGTCGTTGCCTCAAAAGGTAAATGAGTTCCACCGCGACGGGCACGATCAATTAATGCCTCAAGTATAAAGTGAGCACGTTC
>JAWUXK010000134.1:0-10168 GCA_034111385.1 Colwellia sp.
GTAGAAAATATAGTTATGTGAGTTATATTGGATTTTTAGTTACACTCAAAAATTCTTTATGTGATTGTTTTATGTACTAAAGTAGGTGTTTTTACATACTTTAGTTATACGCATCCGTACAAGTTCATGACTAAAATACAGTTAATCGCCAAAAGCTACGTTTATCTTATCTATTCAATCTACCTACGTCTGATAACTATTTCAATACATCATATCCCTCTATTAACGAACCTACAGTGTTAATTTTCCACATAATAAAACCTTAAACAAAATACAAATATGTTCGACAATATTAATTTTTAAAAAAACAACACTAGTAAAATAGTCGTATAAAACAACAAAATAAAAACAACAAACGACTGAAAATAAAGAACTATAATTAAAGGGAATATTCGCAATAAACACAACAACTAACCACCACCAATGAAAAGTGTCGACAATATCGTATAATAAACCTGAATTTTTTAATCTTAGACACTTAAAAACTTTGTCCTAAATTGGCTCTAAATGAACTGAGTCATCCTAAAGTGACTAGTGTCCCCAATAATAAGGTGAATGTCGTGCTTCAAGAATATCGCAACCACGTAGCGGAACGTGCAACTGAAGGTCTTGTACCTAAGGTTTTAGACGCTGAACAAACAGCAGCATTAATTGAATTAGTTAAAAACCCACCAGTCGGCGAAGGAGATTTTTTAATTGATTTATTAACAAATCGAGTACCGGCAGGTGTTGATGATGCAGCTTACGTTAAAGCGGGTTTTTTAGCAGCAGTGACTAAAGGTGAAGCGACTTCATCTATATTATCCCCTGAAAAAGCGACTGAATTATTAGGCACTATGTTAGGTGGTTATAACATTCAGCCAATGATTGACCTATTAGAATGTGACAAGTTATCGCCATTAGCGGTAAAAGGCTTATCACAAACATTATTAATGTTCGACGCCTTCCATGACGTACAAGAAAAAGCTGATGCAGGTAATGCTGCCGCAAAATCAGTAATGCAATCATGGGCTGATGGTTCTTGGTTTACTTCTAGAAAAGAAGTGGCTAAAAAAATCACTGTTAAAGTATTTAAAGTTACTGGTGAAACGAACACCGATGATTTGTCTCCTGCTCCTGATGCGTGGTCTCGTCCTGATGTCCCATTACATGCTAAAGCAATGCTTAAGATTGGACGTGACGGTATTAACCCTGAAGAAGAAGGCGTTATTGGCCCTATCTCTCAAATTGAAGAATTACAAAAAGACGGTATCCCACTCGCTTATGTTGGTGATGTTGTTGGGACGGGTTCTTCTCGTAAATCTGCAGCTAACTCTGTTTTATGGTATATGGGTGATGATATTCCTTGTATTCCAAACAAACGTAGTGGCGGTGTCTGTTTAGGTGGCAAGATCGCTCCTATTTTTTATAACACTTTGGAAGATTCAGGCGCATTACCCATTGAATTAGACGTACAAAAAATGAATATGGGCGATATTATCGACATTTACCCATACGAAGGTGTTGTTAAAAACGCTGCTGGTGACGTTATTTCAGAATTTACACTTAGCCCGGTATTATTAGATGAAGTTCGTGCTGGTGGCCGTATTCCATTAATCATCGGTCGTGGCTTAACTGGTCGTGCTCGTGAAGCATTAGGTTTACCTGAAGCTGATTTATTCGCTAAACAAGTTGCTGTTGACGATACAGGTAAAGGCTTTACCCTTGCTCAGAAAATGGTGGGTAAAGCTTGTGGAGTTGAAGGTGTTCGCGCTGGTCAATACTGTGAACCTAAAATGACAACTGTAGGCTCTCAAGATACAACAGGCCCTATGACACGTGATGAATTAAAAGATTTAGCCTGTTTAGGCTTTTCTGCTGATTTAACCATGCAGTCATTCTGCCATACATCAGCATATCCTAAGCCTGTTGATGTTATAACTCATCACACATTGCCAGATTTCATGATGAATCGTGGTGGTGTTTCACTTCGTGTGGGTGATGGTGTAATTCATTCTTGGTTAAACCGTATGTTATTACCAGATACTGTCGGTACTGGTGGTGATTCTCATACACGTTTCCCATTAGGTATTTCATTCCCTGCGGGTTCTGGTTTAATTGCTTTTGCTGCTGCTACAGGCACAATGCCTTTAGATATGCCTGAGTCAGTTCTAGTCCGTTTTAAAGGTGAAATGCAGCCGGGTATTACATTACGTGACCTAGTACATGCTATTCCTTATACCGCAATTAAAAATGGTTTATTAACTGTTGAAAAAGCAGGTAAAGTAAACGAATTCTCTGGTCGTGTATTAGAGATTGAAGGTCTTAAAGGTTTAACCGTTGAGCAAGCATTTGAATTATCTGACGCATCAGCTGAACGTTCAGCTGCAGGTTGTTCAATCAAACTTGAAGAAGATGCCGTTGCTGAATACTTAACGTCTAACATTGTTATGCTTAAGTGGATGATCAGTGAAGGTTATGGTGACGTTCGTACTATTACTCGTCGTATTAAGGCTATGGAAAAGTGGTTAGCGAACCCTTCATTAATGGAAGCTGACAGCGATGCTGAATATGCGCATGTTATTGAAATTGATTTAAATGAAATCAAAGAGCCTATTGTTTGTTGTCCTAACGACCCTGATGATGCGAAATTATTATCAGATGTTTGTGGCGTTGAAGTTGATGAAGTCTTCATCGGTTCATGTATGACTAACATTGGTCACTTCCGTGCTGCAGGTAAGTTAATTGAGAACTTTGGTGGTTCATTACCAACACGTATGTGGGTTACACCACCAACTAAAATGGATAGTGCACAGCTTAAAGATGAAGGTTACTTCAACATTTATGGTAAAGCGGGTGCTCGCGTAGAAACTCCGGGTTGTTCATTATGTATGGGTAACCAAGCCCGCGTAGGCGATAACACAACGGTATTATCTACTTCAACACGTAACTTCCCTAACCGTTTAGGTACTGGCGCAAATGTTTACTTAACATCAGCTGAGCTTGCGGGTGTAGGTGCTATCTTAGGTAAGCTTCCAAGTCCTGCTGAGTACATGGAGTATGCATCGCAAATAGATGCGACGGCTGCTGATACATATCGTTACTTAAACTTCGATAAAATGGAAGAGTATACAAGTAAAGCGGATACGGTAATTTTACAAGTAGAAGCTTAATTCTTTGCTAGTTTAGCTAACAGATAATTAAATTAAAACGCCACCTTGTTAACGCAAGGTGGCGTTTTTGTTTACAATGATTTTCTACGCACCTGCCCTAACCTTTAATACAGTCTACAAAGTGAGCTATGTTCATTTTTAAACAACTCTGTTAAAATGCGCCTCCCTAAAAACGTGACTTAGGCATGACATAAAACACGTTTATTATTGATTTTAAAAATTTAATCTACAGCACTGGATTTACGTTCCAGTTAGCTCAATGGAGAGACCATGAGTTCATCAGACAAAAAATTATCAACCCCTGCTATAAAACAAACCCCATCAACCATAACTATTTGTGCATTATATAAGTTCGTACGTTTAGATGCGTTTGAAGCATTGCGGGAGCCATTATCAAATAAAATGACCAGTGTTGAGGTTAAAGGTACCCTATTATTGGCTGCTGAAGGGATAAACGGTACTATTGCAGGCCCGCAAACGGGTATTGATACAGTACTTGCTTTTTTAAGCGAACAGCCTGGTTTAGATAATATTTCGCACAAAGAATCCTATAGTGAAGATAATCCATTTCATCGCACCAAAGTGAAGTTGAAAAAAGAAATCGTTACGATGGGAGTTGAAGGTATTGATCCTAACCAAGTGGTTGGCACTTATGTGAAACCGAAAGACTGGAATGCCTTAATTTCTGATCCTGAAGTGGTATTAGTCGATACCCGTAATGATTATGAAATCGAGATAGGTACTTTTAAAAATGCCATTAATCCAAATACCGAAACATTCCGTGAGTTCCCTAATTATGTTGCCAAGAACCTAGACAAAAATAAGCATAAGAAAGTTGCGATGTATTGTACTGGCGGTATTCGTTGTGAAAAATCAACGGCATACTTAAAAGAACAAGGCTTTGAAGAAGTGTACCACCTTGAAGGCGGCATTTTAAAATACCTAGAAGAAGTACCTAGTACTGAGACCATGTGGGAAGGTGAATGTTTCGTTTTTGATGGCCGTGTCGCGGTTAACCATGGTTTAGAGCAAGGTCAATATGATCAATGTTTTGCTTGTCGCTTCCCTTTAACAGAAGCAGAAAAGCAAAGTGAACATTATATCAAAGGCGTTAGTTGCCATCGCTGTCATGATAAGGTAACTGATCAGCAGCGTAATCGCTTTGCTGAGCGTGAGCGACAAATTGCGTTAGCTGAAAAGCGTGGTGAAAATCATATTGGAGGCGATGTACAAGCAATAATGAATGAACGCCGCCAAGAAAAATCAAATAAGAAATCGGAACAATCTAAAAAGTAGTGTTATCTATAAAGTTTAGACTTGTTCATTATTGAAATATTTATCACTACACAATAACAGGAAGAGTTATCTAGATAAGGATTCTAGTTTCTCTTCAAGTTTTTCTAATTTTTGGTGAATTGCAATATTTTGCGCAAAAATTTCTTCATTTTGCTTTCTTAACTCTCGATTTTTAATATTGGTATCTGCAAAGCCAAATATTTTATTAGCAAATACAGCACCTACTCCGCCTAATATACCCACCCCCAAAATAAACATGATAAATACAGCAGTCCTACCAATAAATGTTATTGGATACACATCACCAAATCCAATAGTTGTCGATGACATCAACATTAACCACAGTGCATCAGCATAACTTTGAACCGGAGAACTCACTGCGTTAACTTCAGCTAAATAGGTCACATAACCTAATATAATGTTTAAAAAAGAAAAAACAGCTAACGAGACGAAGCCTAAGATCCCATAATTATAGTTTTTAATGCCAAACTCATCTACTTTATAAAGTTGGCTTTTTTCCATCGCATTTTGCAGTATTAACATTATTGTACTCTTCAACTAAACATAATTTTATCAATTTCTACCTGAATGTTTACTATAACAATTGGTTAGTGATTCTGCATTAATTCCCTAAGTGAAAATCGACTATTTATTACTTAGTATACTAGTTCTAAACAGGGAAGAATAACTACCCATTAGCGGCTTTACTTATTCGCGGTGATTTCTTTTTAAATTTCCTTTTTGCTCGCTTAGGTGTAAACGCAATTTTAGGTAATCCGGTAAAAGGTTGTTGCCCCGCTGTCGCCACCATTTCTGTTACCGTATTAATTAAAGGCTGCATAAAATTAAGATAACTCGCTTTTTTCTCGCTGATGGCGGTTAACGTAGCTTCCCATTGGGCAGTCATATCGGGCAGTGTAGCCATTGGTGGAAGCGCCTTAATTAGCGCTATTCCAATTTCAGTTGCCACTATTTTTTTTCCATTGCGTTGTAAGAAATTACGTTTAAAGAGCAAGTCTATTATTCCCGCACGTGTAGCATCAGTACCTAAACCATCAGTATCTCTTAATACTTTTTTAATACTAGGATCACAAACAAAACGAGCAATCCCTGTCATGGCACTTAGCAAGCTAGCATCTGTAAAAGACTCTGGTGGTGAGGTATGCTTTTCTATTAATTCACCTCGTTGGCAATGTAATATTTGCCCTTGGGTTAACTTGGGTAAAGCATTATTTTGATCTTCATTTCCTTCTGTAGACTCTTTTTTAACAGGGAATAATACCTTCCAGCCTAATTGCTGTTCCATTTTATCATTGGTTGTAAAAAGCCCTTTGGCTATTTTTACTGTCAGCGATGTTTGCTGATAAAGGTATACAGGATAAAATTGCACTAAATATTGCCGTACAATGAGTAAATAAATATTTTTTTCAAATGGATTTAGTTGGCTATTATTGGGTGACTTTTCCGTGGGTATAATTGCATGGTGAGCGGTTATTTTTTTATCATTCCACGCCTTACTTTTAATGTTTTTGTCGGCATTTTTTGCCTGTCGGGCGCAGGGTAATGTGGCTTGAGATAATATATCGATGATAGCTGATGCTTGGTTTAGCTGTTCTTTAGGTAAGTAACGACAATCAGAACGTGGATAAGTGATCAATTTATGCTTTTCATAAAGTGCTTGGCACACATCTAAAACCATTTTAGCATTCATTGAAAATTGCTTAGCTGCCGCTATTTGCAAACTTGATAGATTAAATGGTAAAGGTTGCGCCTGTTGTTTGTCCTCTGTTTTAATACGCTCAACAATGGCCTCTTGATTAGTGATTCTATCCACAACATTCATCGCTAACGCTTTTACCAAAACGCGACCTTCTTCGTCACAGTATTGCTGACAAGCTTCGCTAGGCTGCCATTTAACACTAAAGTTTGCCTCTTTATCCGTTAACTTTTTATTAACAGTTAAATGTGCTAGCACTTGATAAAAAGGTTTACTGACAAATTCATTAATTTCTTGCTCACGCCGAACCACTAATCCTAATAGCGGTGTTTGCACGCGCCCAACGGATAAAACACTATTAAAACCCTGCTTTTGCCCCTGTAACGTATAAGCTCTTGTTAAGTTGATGCCATACAACCAATCCGCTCTAGATCGCGCTAAGGCAGAAATAGAAAGTGGTACAAATTCACTATTATTTTTTAATGATAGTAATGATCGTTTCACTGCAGGTAAATTTAGATCACTGATCAATAAACGCTTAATATTACTTTTTTTACTTTTTGATACCTTTAAGTAATCAATGACTTCATCTATCAGTAATTGCCCTTCTCGATCGGGATCGCCAGCATGAATAATTTCATCTGCTTGTTTAACCAATTTTCTCAGTATCGTTAATTGTGCTCGAGTGCGAGTAATAGGTTTTAGTTGCCATTGCTGCGGGACTATCGGCAATGTTTCCATAAGCCATTTCTTTAGCGTATCATCGTAATCTTCAGGATCTGCTTGCGCTAATATATGCCCTACACACCAACTGACCACATCACCATTAGCCAATTCGATATGGGTTTTATGGCTTTTATGTGGCTTGGCTAAGGTATTTGACAATGCTGCTGCAATGGCGCGACCTAAACTGGGTTTTTCAGCAATATATAACTTCAACGTTGACCCACACTAGATTAGAACTTAAGGATAAGCCAATCATAGCGCAAGCACTGTTTTTTTGTACAGTTTTATTTTTTAATTAACAGGATGAATTTAACAATTAATTGGTCACCACAGCCACTATACTTTCAAAAAATAGACTGTTGATACCGTGTATAACATAACGAACTATAAGGGTGAGATTGGCGACCAACACAATGACCGCCTAATGTAGTTTAATTAATCATTTTATTTAAACTAAACTTGATAAACCCACGCTAAAAAGCGCTTTGAATCTTTTACGTTAGTAAATTTGATTAATTTAGGACCATTTTGGTCAGTAACAACAATATTGTGCTTGTTAACTGAAATGGAACTTATCGGTGATTTAATTGAATAAACCATACCTTGATGGGTATAAGACATAATAGAACTCTTTTAATTTGCGTTCGCACGCATGAATAATAAAAGCTATATTATTGTATGAAAACTTTTAGATATTTTATAAATATCAACTCAATACGAGAATAAATCTCGGTAACTCAGACAATAATTTTAGCTTAATAATTTGAGTGATGACTAACTGTGAAAAGGAAAGGCAAAACATAGATTATCGCAAAGGATAATTAGTTAAATAAACGAGAGGAGAGTATATAACGCGGTGACTATATAAGTATTAGGTTAAGAAGTAAACAGTTAATTACTAACTAATGTCACATTATTTCACTAATAGATACAATTTAAACTATATACACAAAATAGCTTGGTCTATTCCAAATATATGAGACAATTCAAATCGAAATATTCTACTACATGGCTCATTATGAAACTTTTAGTTCGTAACCTATCACGCACAACAACCGAACAAGCAATCCGTACGTTGTTCTCTACCCACGGCGCTGTCACTGAATGTGACTTAGTTTTAGATCAAAAAACAGGGAAATCAAAGGGCTTTGCCTTTGTTGAAATGCCGAATGAAAAAGAAGCAAAGTCTGCAATTTCAACCTTGCACGAAACAAGAGTTGAAAAAAATAGAATTAGAGTAAAAATAGCACAGTCATAATTATGACATGGTCAGGGACTAAAAAGCCAGTTTCGTTAAATACTGGCTTTTTAGTATGCTATGTTGATTGATTTACACCCTTAAACCATATCAGAAAAGGGGTTTTGAGTAGGTAAGTTAATCGCATGTTTAAATTCAGCAAAAGTTAAACTCTCTTCAGAAATATCAATCGCATTTTCATCCAATAATCCTTCACCAAATTTATAGATAATATCGAATTCACCTTGGTTGGCCCGTTGTCGATAAACCGCTTGAGCTTGTTCAACCAATGTTAGTTTTTGTTGGTACTCGGTTATTGCCTCTTC
The DNA here is from genome assembly GCA_034111385.1 of Colwellia sp. Taxonomy (GTDB): domain Bacteria; phylum Pseudomonadota; class Gammaproteobacteria; order Enterobacterales; family Alteromonadaceae; genus Colwellia. The sequence continues at coordinate 8,455 of JAWUXK010000134.1, forward strand.
ACTATAACGCTTAGTTATCATTGCTAAAGTCACCTTAGGTGACATTACCGCTGCAGTTGCATTATTACCACCAAAACCTTTTGAATTAATAAAAGCTACATCCATATCGCCACAATCCCAATGCTCCGTGGCTATATTCAAACGATCACCGTAAACATCATCCGCAACTTTATCTATGGTGGTAATGCCGGGCATTATATTTTCGCTGAAAATACCTAACGCCATTGCCATTTGATCGCCACTAGCAGGACCTAACGTATGGCCAACGAAAGCTTTTGGCGCAGAAACAGGCCAATTCTCAATACCAAAACTCGTTGCAATACGATCGTATATTAAAGACTCTGTTACACGGTTTTGCGGTGTGCTTGAACCATGTGCCAAAATAAAACTGCGTTGCTGTAGGGACTCTTTTCCCAAAATACTTTGCGCTAATGCAACCGATTTTGCCATGGTGATATAATTTCCCGGACCAGGCGCAGTAATAGACTTTTTATAACCATCAGCATTCACGAAAACATCGGCAATTGATGCCATCACTTTCGCGCCCATCTCAACCACCAGAGCATCATCCATTAAAACAACAAACTGTGCAGCTTCACCAATAGTAAAACCACAATTTTGACCAAATGGACGACTAGTTCGACGGTGATCAACACTATCGGTGTTATCGAGTTTCTTTAAACCATTTTCATTTGCTAATGCGCTCATATTACCAAAGCCTTCAATAACTTCTGGGGTAATTGGTGCTTCGGCACTACCGACAATAGCGAGACGAACTTTCCCTGTTTGCATATCTTGCACTGCTGAGCGCAAGTTATATAAAAAGGTAGCACAAGCTCCCGAATTAGTTACCGAGGTACCAACATTGCCGGTAACATAAGCATTAATGAAGTCTGTAGACATAGTATTTAAGCCTAATGCTAGTTGTTTAGTACTAACACGAGAGCCCGCCAAACGGCTTTTCAATAAACCGCCAAAACCCTCTGATTGCATTTGCCCTGCAATAGAAGCAGAGTAAGTACCCACTTGATCAGGGGTGATTTTATCTAAAATAGCACCCCATTCGATACCCGTTGAACGAATAGCATCAGTAGCAGCAAAAATAGTCGCTTGTAAGCCCCGAGGCTGATGACGACTACTATAAAGAGCACCAGGTTCAAAGCCGGTTGGCATTTGTCCTGCAGCTTTAATAGGATTATCTCGGTATGCATCATGAGAAATAGTTAACTCCTCAGGGATTTCGACGCTTACTTTACCATTTTCTAACTCAGTTACTTGCCATGCATGAGGTAATGGATGCGGTAACTCTTTCGCACGTAATTCAAAACTAATAGTTTTATTAACAGGACTAACATGCATTTTCTGATACCAGTGCGTAGCATCGGGATCAAAATGATTTTTTTCTATTTTTCGAATTAAGGTACCATCAAGAATTTGCTGACCAAAAGTTGCTTCAATATCACTGGCCAACACTTCATTTCCTTGTTGATCAAGTAACTTTCCGTCTTTATAAGATACAAGCTTCATTAAACTAGCCAAACCAACAAAAGTTTCTTGGCGCGCCTCGGCTGTTATTTTATCAATAACAATACGACGAAAACCTTGATGAAAAGAAGTACGGCCAGCAGCATTAATGCCGCCCATGCCAATAACTACAGGTAATGATGAAGTCATGAAAAACCTAATCTAATAAAATGAGTAATAAAGCTAAGTA
>JAWUXK010000135.1:0-21583 GCA_034111385.1 Colwellia sp.
ACCTTAAATTTTTTAGCCAACGCGCTTAAGTTTACAGATCAAGGACAGATTGAATTGGAAATCTCAAGCCAAATGCATGGTGAGCAGGCATTTCTTAATATTGCTGTGTCTGATACGGGTATAGGCATTGACGAAGAAGATATGAAAATGATCTTTCAACCTTTTATTCAAGGTAAATATGATACTGACACTTTAGGAAATGGTCTTGGTTTAGCCATCAGTCGCGAGTTGTGTCAGTTGCTTGATGGTGAGATGTCAGTACACTCAGTTGCCGGAAAAGGCTCTGTTTTTAGCTTTAAAGTACCGGTAAAAATCATTCAGCAAAGCGAGTTGCCCGTACTTTATAGTAAAAAGAGTATCTTACTCGTAGAAGGTGAGAAACAGCATCAAATGTCGATTGAACATCAATTACGTTTCCTTAATTTACCCTATAAAACAGTAACTAATGCTAAAGAGGCAATGGCAATCTGTGCAGAAAACAGAAACAAATTTTCGGCCGTTATTATTGGCCATCAATCTGAACTACAGCAAAAATTATTAATCAACTTGTGTCAAAGACTAAAACTACAGACCATTGAAATTTTTGAATTTGGCAAGGAATACAATAGGGAACAGTTAACTCTTAACTATCCTGTAAAATTAGATCAATTAAAAATAAACCTCAATCACTCATAACAACCACTAGCTTGTATGGATTTGAACATTCATGTCACTAGAAGTGAGTTAAGCACTAAAAATTGTTTGAGTTTTTTTAAAATTGAAAAAGTTAAGTTATAAGTTCAAATGGAGTCATGATTTTCAGCGAATACCCCCAACGATAGTGATTTATGAGCAAGTTGAGGATGGCACACTGGCATGGGTTCTTGAGATTAATTTTGATAAAGCATAGTAGTGGCACATAACATGAGTCTATGGCGTCAATAGTTGATTTTAAACTTTTAATCAGCCCTTTATTTGGACGTTGGAAATTAAGAAATATGTCAGTAATTTATAAAATATCCCTTATTGTTTTTATATTAAGCTATTCAAGTGAGCTATTTGCTTCAGATAAATACAAATTTAGCTCTTTCTTAGTTGGGCATAATAAAAAGCTAAAGCTTAAATCTATCAATTATTCAATTAATTCTGATCTAAAAAGATTTAAAGCAACCCTTGAATATAATATTGGGTCGCCACCAAATTATGCTGGAACCTACCTTATAACAGCAAATGGTTGTGGCACAATGTGCCAAGTCAATCATGTTATAAATGTTAAAACAGGTGAGGTAATAGATTCAATTTCGTCAAGCTTTGGTATCTGTTTTTCATCTACAAGTCGTTTATTAATAGTTAACCCATACATATCCGAACACTATCCAGAAGAAATTCCTGAATGGACATATGTTAGATATTATTTACTTAAAGACGGTAAATTGTTGTTTATAGATAAAGATAAGAAAAGCTTTAAAGGCACTTGCGAATCAGGTCAGTAAATTAGTCTATCAAGTAAATCAATAAGGTGATCTGAAGTTCCCCTGTTTTAGTGGGTACCTCTTCATAATACAGAAAAAATCTCATTATTTAATACGACCTACACATCAAAATCAGTAACATAGTGATCAAGATCAAAAAATAGAGTATTTATACTATTTAATGCTTTACATTTGTAGAGTAAGTACTCTATAATTAACTTGTTCCTAAGCGAACGCTTATTGTAATAATTTTTATTGTAGCTTTCCCCATAGCTTATACGCCGAAACCTTTATTAAGGTCTTCGGCTTTTTTTTGCGTGTTTAGTGAGTAAATATTACTCTTCTGCAACTAAATCAAAAAAATAGAGTGTTTACACTATTTAATGCTTTACATTTATAGAGTAAGTACTCTATAATCAGCTTGTTCCTAAGCAAACGCTTATTGTAATAATTTTTATTGTAGCTTTCCCCATAGCTTATACGCCGAAACCTTTATTAAGGTCTCGGCTTTTTTTTGCGTGCTAATCAGGAAAAATGATGAGTTGTGAATATAACTGAACGTTGGATAGTTAAAAGCTATTCTTCAGTTTCTTGCTCTTCTGAAAACCAATTACAAATAATAGTATCTGCTTGTTCAGAACCAGTACGTTTAAGTGAAGAGAAGGCTTGTACTTTAATGTCGCCATTAAGGGATCCTAAAATCTTTTTAACTTTAAGCACTTCGGTACTGCGTTTACCTTGAGATAATTTATCGCATTTGGTCAGTAATGCTAAAACGGGAAGGTTACCATCAACAGCCCATTCGATTAAGTCCATGTCTAAATCTTTAAGTGGATGTCTGATGTCCATCAGTACGACTAAACCTTTTAAGCTTTCACGTTTTTCTAAGTATTCTCCTAAAGCTTTTTGCCACTTTTTCTTCATTTCTAGCGGTACTTTAGCAAAACCATAACCGGGTAAATCAATTAAACGTTTATTGTTATCTATTTCAAATACATTGATCAGTTGAGTACGACCGGGAGTTTTACTTGTACGCGCTAATCCCTTCTGATTGGTTAGTGTATTTAATGCACTTGATTTTCCGGCATTTGAACGACCGGCGAAGGCAACTTCAATACCACTGTCTTCTGGTAATTTGCGAATATCTGGCGCACTAATAGTGAAAGTCGCTTTGCTTAAATGTATTGTTTTAGAAGACAAGGGCTTAACTCAGTTGAAAAGTAAAAACGCATTATAGCGTTTTCTGCATCTTTTTTTATCAAAAAAACAAATAAAATAGAAAAATACTGTATATTTCAGTGATTTTTCATTAGATGCTGTTACACAATGTACATAATAGTGTAAAATGCCGTCACTTTTTATTTATTTAATTTTTGACAAGCAGAGAGCAACTCAATGAAAAAAATTATCTTTTCACTATTGTTAACAATGGGCGCTGTTAATGCAGCGAGTGCAGTAGAAGGCAATGTTGATGCCGGCAAGACTAAAGCAGCTATGTGTGCTGCTTGTCATGGCGAAACAGGTCTTAACCCAAGTCCAACTTATCCTGACCTTGCAGGCCAGAAAGATGCGTATATTGCAAAGCAGCTAGCTGATTTTAAGTCTGGTGCTCGCACCGACATGATGATGGCACCAATGGCAGCAAATTTATCTGAACAAGATATGGCTGATTTAGCGGCTTACTTTTCAGCGCAAGAACGTGCTCCTGCAAAAGCTACTGGTGATACTCCAGCGGCAACAGTAACAGCTTCTTCACACAGTGTTGATATCGTTACTTTCACTGGAGCCAAAGAAATATATGCGGGTGATGTAAAAGCAGGTAAAAATAAATCAGGTATGTGTGCATCTTGTCATGGTGCTGATGGTAACAGCCAAATTGCTACGTATCCTAAATTAGCGGGGCAAAGTGCTAACTATATCGCGAAACAACTAGCAGATTTTAAATCAGGTGATCGTGTAGACCCTGTTATGGCTGGTATGGTTGCTGCTTTATCAGAGCAAGATATGAATGACTTAGGTGCATTTTTTGCCGTACAAGTACCATCAGAAGGTAAAACTGAAGGTAGTGACATTGGTAAGAAGTTATATTTTGGTGGTGATGCGAATAAAGGTATTACCGCTTGTATTGCTTGTCATGGTGTAAAAGCTAACGGTATGGCTCAAGCAGGCTTTCCTGCACTTGCGGGTCAAAATTCAGCCTATTTGACTAAGCAAATTAATAGTTTCCGTGACGGCAGTCGAGGCAATGACCGTAACAACATGATGCGTAATGTCGCTATTAAATTATCTGACAGTGATATTGATGCGTTAGTTAAATATATGTCTTCGCTTTAATTGCATTGATATAGCTATTAGCTATTGTGTTATCTTATAAAAAGCAGCGTTTATCGCTGCTTTTTTTGTTTATATTTAATAGTATATTAGTGGTTTAAGTATAAAAAAGTTTGGATGATTTGAATAAAACAATAAAGGATAAATCATTAATTGCCTGTCAGCTTTGCGATACAGTGTATGACTCACCAACGCTAAAGCAGGGACAAAGTGCAAAGTGTACTCGTTGTGGTAGTACTTTGGCTGAGCGAAAAGTGGACTCAATTGATCGTAGCTTTTATTGGTCGCTCGCTGGCATTATGCTATCAGTCCCTGCGATATTATTGCCTATTATGGGGGTGACTTTAGTAGGTCAATATCACCATGCCTCTTTATTAGACTGCATTTTGGCGCTTATTGAACGTGGCTTCTTTATGATTGCGACGCTAGTTTTTTTATTCACCTTGGCAGTTCCTGTTGTACGCTTGTTGGGGGCTTTTTATATTACTTACTGCTTCAAATATAATCGATTAAAACCCTCGTTATTGCACTTTTTTCGGGCTTATCATCACCTAGATAACTGGGCAATGTTAAATGTGTTTATGTTAGGTATTGTTGTGTCTATGTATAAGCTACTTGATGATACAGAGCTTTCCGTAAATATGGGCTTGTTCGCATTTATTCTCTGGCTTATTTGTTCAACGTTGGCTTCAAGCTCTTTAGATCAAGATTATATATGGCAAAAATTGGAGAATGAATTTGCCGATTAAGACTGCCAAGGAAAGTGGTCTAGCACTTTGCCCGAAATGTCATAAACTCAATGCACTGAACGACGGTGCTGACATTAATGCACGAATACAATGTATTCGCTGCCATGGCTTGTTTTATTCTCGCAAACCACATAGCTTACAATATACATTAGCGTGGAATCTAGCCGCATTGCTCGCCTTTATTCCGGCAAATTTATATCCAATAATGATTCTGTATTCCATGGGTATTGGTGAGCCAAACACAATACTTTCTGGCATTGGTGAGTTTGTGGACCATGGATTGTATCCCATTGCTATCATTATATTTACAGCCAGTATTATAGTGCCACTGCTTAAAATTGTAGGCTTGTTTTTATTGGTTTACAGAGTGCATACTGGGGTGCGATTACGACCCGATAAACACAGTAAGTTTTATCATGCATTAGAATTTTTAGGTCCGTGGTCTATGCTGGATGTTTTTGTGGTAGCCTTACTTGTCGCCGTAGTAGAGCTTGGCTTTGTAACTTCTGTTGCTGCAGGTCCAGCAATTAATTATTTTACTTTGACGGTCATCTTTACCATGTTTGCCGCAAGTAGTTTTGACCCTCGTCTTTTGTGGGATAAAAAACAAGGTAGTGAAAATACTAAGGAAGAAAATGACGATTGATAAATCAGTAAATAGTAATGATGAAAAATTTTCAGCTGAAGTTGTGCCGCGCCAAGGTATTTCTATTATTTGGTTTGTACCTTTTATTGCGCTGATTTTTGGTGGATGGTTAGGTATTACAGCGTTATCTGAACGAGGTACTTTTATTACCATTGAATTTGAAAATGGTGCCGGTATTGTACCCAAAAAAACCGAAGTTCGTTATAAAGGCTTGGTTACTGGTTTGGTTGATAAGGTAGTACCGTCAGATGATTTACAGTCAGTTATTGCTCATGTAGAAATATCGAAAACATTTAGTGATTATTTAACCGAAAACACGCAGTTTTGGTTAGTTAGCGCCGATATATCCTTACAAGGCGTTTCAGGATTAGACACCTTATTATCAGGTAGTTATATTCATATTATTCCTGATACTAATGATGATGCTGATTCCCAAGACCACTTCATTGCACTTAAAGAAGCGCCTCAACTTGATATGGCCACACCGGGATTACACCTTACGTTACAAACAAGCGTGTTAGGCTCTATTAGTGAAAACTCACCGATTACTTTCAAACAGATCCCTATTGGATATGTTACTGGCTATCATTACAAAGAAGAAAGCCAAGCAATCAATATTAATATTTTTATTGAACAAGAATATGCACATTTAGTGAAAGAAAACTCACTTTTTTGGAATACTAGTGGTGTGCAAGTGACGGCCTCAGTTTCTGCAGGCATAAAAGTAAACACCGATTCATTAGCCTCAATGATTGCGGGTGGTATTGCGGTTGATACGTTAAGTTATCAAGAAAAGCTAGCACCGGCTCAGAATGGTCAAATATTTCCCCTACATGCAGATTTTCAATCGGCAGAAATGGGATATGAGATTGAGTTAACGCTAGATTGGAATTCAGGCATTAATCATAATGCGACAATTTTATATCAAGGACTGACGATTGGTACCATTGAGTCCTTTAGTAAAATAGATCCGAAAACTAGAAAAATAACAGCCAAAGCTAAAGTAAACCCGAGGGTAGTACCTTATTTAACGGATCAGTCGCAATTTTATTTGGTATCACCACACATCGACTTAACCGGTATTTCTAATGCTAAAACACTCATAAGCGGTACGTATATTAGTATTCGCCCATCCTTACAAGGTCAGGCAACAGATAAGTTTGTGGTGTTTAATTCCAAACCTCCTTATAAGTATACTGAGCCGGGCTTACATTTAGTTTTACAAGCAAACGACCGTAACTCTTTACAGGTGGGCAGCAATGTTTATTACAAGCAACAAGCGGTAGGGAGTGTACAAACAGTTGAAACTATTGGCGTTAAGCAGCATTTAATACATATTCATATTGAAAAGGAATACCAAGATTATGTGTCAGCGAATAGTCATTTTTATAACAATTCAGGGTTAAAAATTAAGGCTAATTTGCAGGGTGTTAATATTGAAGCGCAATCATTGCAAAGTATTTTAACCGGCGGAATCTCTTTTATTAACTTTGAAGACGAAACTAGCGATAGTAAAGTGGTTAATGGTGATAAATTTAATCTATTTGCCAATGAAAATATTGCACAGCAACGTACCAATTTCACCTTAACAACCTCTGCGAGTGAACACATTAGTGCTAATACTAGAATTTTATACCGAGGTGTTGAAATTGGGGCAATTCATAAAGTTGAAATACAAGGTAACAACAGTAAATTGTATTTAGGTTTGCTACCTGAATATCAATATATTTTGCGCGAAAGCACTCAGTTTTGGCTAGCAAAGCCTAATCTTTCATTATCTGGCTCATCAGATGTTGATGCTTTATTAGGTGGGAGTTATATCACGTTTAATTTATATTCAGAATCGGATAAAAAGAAGACGGATTTTATTTTATTAACTTCACCACCCGCTAAAAATCCGAGTGCCGCAGGTTTGCAGTTAAGCTTGTTAACCGAGAGTGCCAGTGTGGCAACACCGGGCAGCAGTATAAGCTATCGAGGTGTAACCGTAGGACAAGTTGATAATGTTACCTTAGATAAGAAAGCAGACAAGGTACGTGTGAACATCACTATTGATGAAGCGCATAAATCATTAATACAGGTGAATACCCGCTTTTATAATGCCAGTGGCATCACATTAAATGGCAGCATAAGTGATTTTTCGATTAAAACAGAATCTGTTGATGCCATTTTGCGTGGTGGGATTAGTTTTTATAATCCATTGGATAACGTACTTGAAAGTGTAACGGTTAAGGAATTGGATAAATATAATTTATTCGAGCACTTTGAAGAAGCAAGAGATGCAGGGTTGTCTATTAGAATCCACTTTAAAGACTTCACCGGGTTAAAAGTAAACACCAAGGTTATTTATCAAGAGCAAGAGATTGGTAAAGTAGAGCGATTAGTCTTTAATGAAGATGAAATTGGTGTTAATGCCCTTGTGGTATTGAATGATGTGGGGGCAAAATATGCAAAACAAGGCAGTAAGTTTTGGGTAGTAGAGCCAACAATAGGTTTAGTAGGCTCAAAGGATGTTGCACATTTACTTGAAGGCGCTTTTATTTCTTTGCTTCCGAGTGGAGATCTATCAAGCGAGGTAAAAACTGAGTTTAATGCGCTAGAATTGGCGCCAACCGTTACTCAATTACCCTATGGTTTGAATGTAAAGTTAACTGCTCAACGTTTAGGATCTATTCGGATAGGGAATCCAGTTCTATATAGACAAGTTACCGTTGGCAAAGTGATTGGTATAGACTTATCTGCCACTGCCAATACGGTAAATGTATTTATTAATATTGCTAAGCGTTATGCACCCTTGGTAAATAGTGGTAGTAAGTTTTGGAATACCAGTGGTATTAATATTGAAGCAGGTCTTTTTTCTGGTATTAATATTGATTCTGAGTCAATTGAAACCCTTGTTGCTGGCGGCATTGCGTTTGCCACGCCAGAGCCTAGTGATAATGATAGCGAGCAAGAAGAGCAAAGCTATATTTTACATCAGGAAGTGGATAGCGATTGGCTTGACTGGGAACCTAAAATTACTATTGGTCGGTAAATTTAAGTTGATTCATTAAGTTATCATTGAGTAAAAGCCACAAGTTGAGCGACGGCGGCATCAAGTAGTTCGATCTTAAGTTTTTCTCCCCCTGAATTTAGTAACAAGGATGAGAAAAATAGGCTTATCTGTTGCTAATAGCAAAATTGCGTTAAAGCGGATTTTAACTTGTGATTAAGGTTTTCGACATCTTTAGCATTGCCAAGTACCAATTCGGTAGTGTCTTTACTTTTTTGTGACAAGGAAAAAATTTGAACCATCATATCATTAACGTTTTTCACTGCTTGTAGCTGTTCATTTTGATTATCATTAATAAATTCATTTTTATTAATGATATCGGTAAATGACTCCATAATCACGGATAGGCTATTTTCTGTTGTTTTAATTGTTTCTGCACCATCATCGGCAAATAACGCATTTTTTCTCATCTGTGCAGCGGCTTCATCTGTTGCTTGTCTTATATTTGCGATGACTGACTCAATTTCTACTGTTGACTCTTGTGTGCGTTGAGCTAATGACCTTACTTCATCGGCAACCACGGCAAAACCTCGCCCTTGTTCGCCAGCTCTTGCTGCTTCGATGGCGGCATTTAAGGCAAGTAAGTTTGTTTGCTCTGCCACTGCTTTTATTACGGTTAATACAGAATCAATTTGTTGACCATGTTCTCGTAAAACATGCATTTCTTCGGCAGAAGCATTAATAGCCTCTGCTAACTGTTTTATTTGTAACGCAGACTTTTTGACTACCGTAATATTGTTTTCGGCGTGTTTGTCTGCCTCTTTACTTACCGTTATCGTTTCTTCGGTACGTTCTTGGGTTATCTCCACGGCTTTGGTCATTTGTTCTATAGAAACAGTGGCGTTAGATAGCTGATCTTGTGTACTACTTACTTGGCCCTTTGCCTCTCTACAGGCTGTTAATGTGTTCACTGTTGCATTATCTAATGAAGTTCCAATAGTAGAAATGGTACCAATAAATTCTACTATTCTATCCATCATGGCATTAAAGCTGCTGGCAATTTCACCAAATTCATCTTTGCTAGTTAGTGTTACACGTAATGCTAAGTTTGATTGCTGTTCTACATTAATGATTGTTTGTTGAAGGTGCTTTAGAGGTTTACTGATTGATTTAAATATTGATAAACCTAGTAGGAGAATAATTAAAGTGATACACCCAACGACCAAAAGTAGCATTTGATTCGTTTTCGAGGCAAGCTCTGTATTAAGAAGTATTTCTTCACGTGCGAGTTCTTTTTGTAAAATAACTAACTGGTCTAACTTTAAAAGGAAAGGCTCAAGTGTCCTGTACATTTTCAAGTCAACAAAATTACCCATGCCATAAGAAGATTCTTCTGCCATCAAGGCTGAAATTTTGTTCATCGCTTTTTCACTCTTTTGATAAAGAGGGGCCATGCTTTCTATGAGTGTGACTTCTTGGGCAGATAACTCGGTAGCCTGAAAGTCTTGCCATTGTTGATTTATTCTATCTATCGCTAAATTAATTCGTTTTTGACTATCTTTCCATAAAGCCATGCCGCTTCGGGTTTTATGGGTTGTGTCAATAATATCAGAAGTAAATGTTCTGATGATTAAATTGAGTTGTTCAGTTTGGTGTAGTCTGAACTCAAGCATATGCTGAGAATTCTGATAACGTTCAGCTGTTATTTTCATACTGGCAAAAAGTATAGCGCTAAATATGATTAAAGGGACTAGTGATAATATGATTAATTTGCTACTTACACGTGCTAATACTTTCATGTTAAATCCAACGAATACTGAACTTGGCTTGGTATCGCCTATAAAAGGAGGAAGTTAACAAGTGAGTGTGACGTTAGTGTGACAACTGTGTGACACTATGGTTACAAGCTAATTGTCAGTATCTCGTTATTTGGGGAATTTATTTATCAAGTAAGGAATGTCGTTGGTGTAGCGAGAGGGTAAAAATATTTCTATATATGATGTGGAGTTAAAAAGTTTGCTTAGCAAAGCATCCAAGTTATTTCTTATTCATAATTGCCGACCTTTAACTCTATATGGATATTAATGGCAGGCAATTACATTGATTTTTTATAGGGCTTGTCGCTTCCTTGATTAGCCCCTTTTTACAAAAAATAGTTATTCTATTCTATTCTATATAGAAAGCGCAATACGAGGCTGTGCATTTTCACTACTATCTATTTTAGGAGAGCATAATAATAACCTTGCTGAAGGGATGCCTCCTTGCTTGACTAGATATTCTTTAAAAGCCTCTGCGCGTTGCAAGGCAAACTCTTTTAGTTGTTTGATCTGTTTTTTATCGGTTACTTTACCTGACATATTAAGGTTAATATCGGCAGGAGTACTAATAGGGCAGATATTTACTCGGGTGTCTTTTTTGTCTTTCATTAGGGCAATAAAAGCTTGTATATAGGCTTGTTGATCTTTATTTATCGCTATTTGTTTTGCTTGATAGGGTAAATCTTCAAAGCGTAATTTCAAGGCGAATTCACCTACGGCCATTGCTGCAGAAACAATATTGGCGTAAGGAATAAAAGTTTTCATTAGGTATTCTTCCGTTGCCAGCCAAATCGCTTTTTGTGTGATTAAGCCAACAACGCTACTTAAGCCAAATTGAGGATCGGAAGTGGAACCAGACAATGGCACATCTAGCTCTACATTACCGTTATCATCTTTTAATATACCCAAAGCCATATTTAAGGGTAAAGCACCCTGATCGATTAATTCGCCCGCTTCATTACTATCAGCTATGCCTGTTTCTAAGCCTTGTAAAAGTATAACCACATTACCCTCAACCTGCTCGCCCTCAAGGGTGACACCAATATCGGTATTGAGTTGACCACTTTTTAATTCTAATTGCATTGCTTGCTGCACATAAGTCGAAACAGACGGTAAAGATAACTCTTTCAAAAAGCCTTTCAAATGATGAATAGGCTTTTGTGAAAAGGGCTGAGTGAAGCCTTTAAATTCAAAATGAGCGTATTTGTTACTGCGACCAATGAGTTCAAAAGGGGTTTGATTATCTTTTTTGTCTTGAGCGTTACTCAGTGCGCCGAGAGATAACGTATCGATGAATAACTTACGTTTAGCGACAGGTTCTACACTATTGTCTTCAAATGATATTTGATTGTCATTGATTAATGAAAATTCATTTAACGAGATGATAAATTCAGCTTTTTTAGTGTTTATTTCTTGATCAGCTTCTTTTATCACTTCGGTTATTTCTTCTTGTTCCGTTTCTGTTAGTGGCATTGTGACTAAGTTTGAAATGACTTTGTCTTTATTCATAAGTATCTGACTTTGCAGGCTATCAAGCAGTATCTTGTTAACCATTAAGGAATGCTCACTTATAATAATATCGCTAATACTAAACTGCTTTAATGTCATTAAAGCAGGGAGTTCGGTATCTTCGTTTTTAGAAGCAAAAATATCATCAATAATAAATTCGGCAACTTTTAACTGGGGAGTGTCGTTAAAATGAAAGCTCATGTCATTAAAGGCTAATTGCTCAAAGTAGGCTAATTTTTGGCTCGGTATATTATGATGAACACCCGCTTTATTTAGGCTCAGCGCTCCCTGGCCGCTTAACTCAGTTATTTCTCCCTGATTTAAGGTTACTTTTAAATCACTGATATTTTGTTGTAATTTTTCTAAAGTGATAAATTGTTGCTGATAACCAACAACAAGGTTTTTATTAGTTATTTCGGCTTCATTCAGATGTAGTTTAATTAGATCTTTTGTAATCGAAATTGATTGTTCACTGACGAATGAAAAAGAACCACTAAGCTCTGATAAATCTTCTATGTAGGATTGTAACTTGGCTATTGGGTAATCAATAATGGCGAGTTGAGAGGAAACCTCTCCTTGTCCTTGTTCAAAATTGGCATCAGCATCTAATGTAAACTCAGTACCATCAATAATGCTTTGTAGATTAACACTCGCTTGTTGATTCAACTCATTTGCTTTGACTTTTGTTATTAATAAATTGCTAATGACAATTTGATGAGGCTTATTGTCATTTTTAATATCTAGGTTAATTTGGCTCAACGCTAGTTTTGGTAATATCAGTTGATAATTGAAAGGCGTAGATTCAGTGTTGGCTATTTCTTTCTCTGGATCATCATTGTTACTTTCTTTGTTTAAATCAATGCCAGCAATAACAAGCTGCGTTGCTGTTTTATTTATTTTTATATAGGCATCATCTAATTGAAATTTACTAATGACTATTTTGTCAAAGAGCAAACGGAACAATGTTAATCGGATACTTAACTCATTTATGGATAATACTTTTTCTTCTTTATTTAGATAAAGTGTTAAATCGCTAACGTTTAGCTGACTCATGAAAGGATTATAGCGAATGCTGGCATCAGGAGACAACGTCAGTCCTTGTTCCGCCAATATAGGAGTAATAAAATATTTACTTACAGGTGAAGAAATAGCCCAAATCACAAGGTAAAGACCTATAAATAGCAAAGCAATTATTTTTACTGGTTTGCTGAGGTAAAAGGGGGCTTTTTTAGCAGAAGAATCGTTCATATTGGTGAATTTTTATCATAAAGGGAGTTGAATGGTAACAGATAATCCTTGAATTTCATTATTTTTGGCAAAAATTTTACCTTGATGTGCATTAATCGCTTGTTTAGCTATTGCTAGCCCTAAACCCGTGCCGCCAGTTTTGCGATCTCTAGCAAGACTTACTCGATAAAAAGGCGTGAACAATTCGGTTAAAGACTGCGACGGAACGCCAGTGCCGTTGTCAGATATCACCAAACTTACCAACAGCTCCTTTATTGATAAACTCACTTTCACGGTGCTATGTTCAGGGCTATATTTTACCGAATTTGTTATTACATTGCTGATAGCACTGAACAGTAAATTAGAGTCACCTAGCAGCTCAACTGTTGCTATTGAATCAAATTCAATTTTGATTGATTTTTCATTGGCAATAAACTGCTCTTCGTTAATTATTTTCTGTATTAAAACCGTTAAATTAAGCGGCTCTTTTTTAATGGTTTGTAGGGTATTTTCTAAACGTGATAAGACTAATGCGTCTTCGATCATTTGGTTTAAACGTGCGACTTCTAGTTCGCAGCGCTGTAAGTATTGTTCTCTAGCAGGTTTAGCAGTGGACTCTTGTTGTGCTAACCCAAGTGCCATTTGCAAGCGAGTCATTGGGGAGCGCAATTCATGGGAAACATCACCGAGCAACCGTTGTTGTGCACTTTGATTTTGTTGCAACTGCTCAGCCATTTGATTAAAGCTGTTAGCAAGCTGGCCTAATTCATCACTTCGCTTGGTAACTCCTTCAACACGAGTAGCTAAATTTCCTTTACCCAATTCAGAGGCTGCTTTTTTTATGGTGGCGATGGGTTTACTAAATGATCGTGCTAATAATAAACACAGTATGAAACTAATCAGCACAGGAATCGCAATACGAATCCAAGAAGGAAGCTCTTGCACAAGCCGGCCAAAATTTCGTTTGTGCTGTTTTCTTGAAATAAATAACTGGAATTGTTGTTTATTAAGTTCAATTAAAACAGGACCAATTAAACGGGTATGAGAAAAATTACTCGTTATCGCTTGATCGAATTTTTGTCTATTAAGGTAGTGTGAAAGTGCTTGCTGATGCTTTGGGGGTAATAAAAATAGACTAGAGACAGTTGGGTTTTTATCAATACTTTTAAACCATATGTTAAAAGGGCCTTTGATAAACTGTTGAAGCTTTGCTTGTAGTAATTGGTCGATATTTTTTATTTTACTTCGTTTAATTTTTCTTGCCGTATTATGAAGCTGGCGAAGGTCTTCATGCATTGGTACTTCGCTAACAACTGTGTTGTATGCATCGTTTGATATTTGATTAGATATAAACCGGGTACTAAAAATAGACGTAATAGCAATAAGCCAAAACCAAGTAAATAACTTGATGCTAAATGAAGAGAAGAACGCTTTGATTTTAGTCGGTGTTTTCTTGGTCATATTTGTTTAGCTACTTTCGCCAGTTAGAAATAAATAGCCAGCACCACGTACAGTTTTGATTTTTTCAATTTCACAATAGGGATCAAATTTACGGCGAATATTACTAACATGAACGTCAATACTACGATCGAATGGGGCTAGCTTTCGGTTTAATACCTCTGTGGAAAGTATCTCTTTGGTGACTATCTGTCCGTGATATTCCATTAATATCGCTAAAATTTGATATTCAGTGCCAGTCAGTATTATCGGATTTTTATGGCAGGTAACCTCTCTTGTTGCGTGATTCAGTTCAATGTTATTTACCGTTAATATTGAATTTTCACCGTGTATTGTTTGTTGATTTTGTTGGGTTACAATATTGATACGACGTAAAATGGCTTGAATACGAGCTAATAACTCTTGGTGGTGAAAAGGCTTGGCTAAATAATCGTCAGCACCTAACTCTAAACCCCGTACTTTGTCATCGTGATCTCCTTTAGCGGTCAGCATAAGAACCGGAGTTTTATATTCACTTCCAAGTGCTTTTAATACCTCAAAGCCATTGAGTTTTGGCATCATGACATCAAGCAAAATAAGGTCAAATTTATTTTGGTAAGCAAGCTCTAATCCGGACTGGCCATCAAAGCAGCATTGCACAATAAAGCCTTGCTGAGATAAATAATCAACTAATAGTTCAGCTAATTCATGATCGTCATCAATCAGTAGTATTTGCTTTTTATTCAAGTGATACTCCACATTAATTTATACAGCTATCTTATCTTATTCATTATCATCTGATGATGCATCCTAGCAAGCTTTACTCAATCTTTACATTCACTTTACGTATCTTAGCATTGCGTTATCTATAATGATTAACAGTTATTTAATGTGTATACGGAATTATTTTTAGGAGATTATTATGAATATAACTAAACCAATGAAAACAATCGTTTCAACAGCAGCAGTTTGTATCGTTATTGCCTTTGCAAGTGTTGCAAGTGTTAATGCAGCAGATAATGACATGCTTATTGATGCCCCAAGAGAGGCTAAAGGACATAAACATAATGGGTATAAGGAAAGAGGTCATAAGGATGAGATGAAACGTATGGCTAAAGCCTTATCATTGAGCGAACAGCAAAAAGTAGAAATTAAGGCAATAAAAATGCAAGCCAAAGAGCAGCATCAGTCGTTACGGGAATCAATGAAAGAGTTTAAAGTTGCAGAGAAAAAGTTACTGCAGGAAGAAACCTTTGATGAACAAGCATTCAGTGCGCTATATGATACTTACCAACCTATTTTGAAACAATCTGCACTAACTAGAGGAAAAGCAAAACATGCTGTTTTTAATGTGTTAACTACAGCGCAGCAAGAGAAATGGCAGAAGGTAATTAAACATCACAAACGTAAAGCGAAATAGGTCAGTGGATCTTTTTAAAACCCTATATGCTAAAGTATAGGGTTTAGTGGAAGTGGAAAATATTATTAAGATAAAGTAGATATTGAATAAAAAGGTGTTAAAACAGTGATATTAGCTTTGTAGATTAAAAGAAAACACTTTAGCCATTTGGCTTTCTACTGGTTTTTCATTAACTTTAGCGGGTACAAAGCGCCACTTTTCAATTGCTGAGCGTATTGATTTTTTAAAGTAGCCGCTCTTTTTATGTTGTGCAAATTTGATATCTTTGATTTGACCATCAACATCAATAGTAAAGTCGACTTTTATATCTATTTCTATCCCTCTTCGCTTTGCAATAGTAGGGTATTCAGGAATAACTTTTTTAACTTGTTCAGCACTATGCCAAACCGGTGATATAGGAGAAATTGACTCGTTTACGATGACAATCGGTTTTACCCATTCTTCTTTTTGTCTTGAAATATGGTCAATAAATCTTGCACTAATAGTCGTTTTATTATCGACGTGGGATAAAACACGTTTTTTGTTTTCCACGTTAGCTAAATTTGCGAAAAATATTGAGTTTGGATTTTTGGGTTTCTCTATTTGAGTCGTTTTAACTAGGTTGGTTTGAGTCTCTACTGTTTCAATGTTTTGAAAATACGGCGTTGGGGTCAACGATTCCTCTAACATTCTTGTGGTAAAGTTTTGATTAACGTCTTGCTGTTGTTGGGTTAATGCCCCTTTCGTAAATGACGGTATTGTTAAATCAAATAGTCGGGGAATATTTAACTCACTTGTTTGAGGTGTCAATAATTGTTGAGCAATAGAGCTTTCAGGTATGAAATTACCAGTTTGGATATTATTCTGTTGTCTTTCCGCTGTATTACCTGGGTACTGGGATGTTTTTTCATTAAAGTCAATATCAAGTAAGGGCATGATCAAGAGCTGTTTGCTTGATAAAACAATCACTGACAATACGATAGTGGCACTGGCAAACCACTTACTGATGTTATTCTTTGGCGCACAGTGATGATCTACCAAGCGGATAACGCGTTGTTTTAAGTCTCCACCAGATGCTGCCATAGCCATATTAGGTATGGTGTGATGATGATGAGCTTTAGTGCATAACGAGGCTGTGTCAGCCAAAGTATGTGCATAGGCTACGGCATCACCGCAGTGTTGAACGGCAATATCATCGCTACAATATTCACGTTCATTGCGCATTTGTTTAGACACCCAGTGTACGCTCGGATGGAAGAATAATAATATTTCCACTAACGATTGAAAAAAGTTCACTAAGTAATCATGGCGTCGAATATGAGCTAATTCATGCAGCAATAGCATTTCTAGCTGTGGCGTACTTAGCCCACTTAGCATACTAGCAGGTAATAGGACCACCGGTTTGAGCCAGCCAATTGCCATCGGCACATCAACTTTCAATGAGATTAATAACCGAGGTTTGATAGTTAAATTAATTTGATTGGCTAATTCATTGAATCGCGCCTGTAATTTTTCACTTGGTGCAACAGTGTTGTGTTGTGGCAAGTTATTTACATTGTAAATTTCGAATAATAATTTTCCTGCTAACAGAAAAATAGATGCTATCCAGAAAATTGCGATATAAGGGAGTAATGAAGGTAGTAAAGCGGCTAATTCGTTAAAATTAAAAAGGGCATCAGGTTGCTTTAATTCTTGTATAAATTCAGTGATCGCTAGTGAACTAACGACTGTGCTTTCAGCTTGGTAAATAATTGCAAATGTAATTATTGGTAATATTAAGTTAGTTAACATTGCCAAGGCAGACAATGCATAGCGTACTTGAGGTTTATGATTGTTAAAAATCAGTAATGCTGATTTTAATACCACAGCCACTAACAACCCTTGCCACAAAAAATGCAACAAAGTCAGCGATAAGCTGGTTAATAATGGGCTAGTGGATAAAAGGGCAATCATAGTTAATTAACTATTATTTATCTAATGACTTAAGTAATTGACGGATATCATCAATTTCTTCAGCAGAAGTAGATTCATCAATTGCCCGCATCACTAATTTTGACGTGGAGCCACCAAACGCTTTACTGATTAAATCCTTAATTAAAGATGATTGAGTATGCGTTTCACTATTCGCAGCAGCATACACATGTGCACGATTAGTTTCATCACGGATCACAAGTGACTTTTCATGCATTATTTGTAATATTTTTAAAACGGTAGTGTAGCCTGTTTTTTGAGTGACGCTAACGGTATCATGTATTTGTCTAACGGTAGCAGGACCCATCTGCCAGAGAATATTGAGTAAAGTTAACTCAGCTTCTGTTGGCTTTACTACTGATTTATCGCGTGCCATGTTCTTTGTATCCTTTAATGGAATGTTAATATATTATTTTTGTAAGAAAGTAGAAACTACGGATACAACCGTAATCATTATCTACTTATCCTATACTTTGTAGAATAAATGAGCAACTTTTTCTTATTCGTTATCAATTTTTACAAGGTTTGCATATAGCTCGCCTAAGCGAGTAACCGTTTCTGGCCCAGCCTCTGGGGTAAATTCAACCATATTCGGTGCAAAAGTGCTTACAACGGTAGAGCCTAGTTTAAAGCGGCCCATTTCATCGCCTTTTTCAAAAGTGATAGCATCAGTTCCTTTTGCTGGATATTGCCATCGAGCAATATCACTACCTGCAGGGGGAGTAACAGTTCCTGCCCATGTTGTTTCAATACTAGCCACAATGGTTGCACCAACAAGTACCATAGCTAATGCGCCATGCTCGGTATCAAAAATAGTGACTACACGTTCGTTACGCGCAAACAAATCAGGAACATTATTGGCAGTTAATGGATTAACTGAAAATAACTCCCCTGGTACATAAATCATTTCACGTAAAGTGGCTGCCATGGGCATATGAATTCGATGGTAATCTTTAGGCGCTAAATAGATACATGAAAATTTACCTTGTTGAAAAGGCGCTGAAGTTCTAGCGTCACCCCCTAATAAAGAGGTTAGACTGTAATTAAAGCCCTTTGCTTGAATCAGTTTACCTTCAACTATATCTCCTTGTTGTGAAATTGCGCCATCTACGGGATAACATAAGGTATCGCTTTCGGGAGAAATAATACGGGCGCCATCTTCTAATTCTCTTGTGAAAAAATCGTTGAAAGTATCAAAGTCACTCGCCTTCTTCAGCTTAGCCTCACTCATATTAATGCCATAGGCATTGATAAAAACATCAATCAATTTAGTGGTTAACCAACCCATTTTAGCCGCGGCTAATTTACCTACTAAACGTGAAACTGCATGTTTTGGCATCGCATATTGTAGCGATATTTTGATCTTGTCACCGATGGAGTTATTTGCAGGTAACGAGTTTGAAGAGTTGTTTTCTGAAGACACTTTATTTCCTTTAATTTTTAAATCGATTAGTCATTAAATCGTGAAGTTAATTTGTTTTCGCCCAAGCTGGATAAAATTCGTTGAAAGCTTGACAGTCGTTTAGGGTTAATTTGTTGTTCATTTGCACCAGTTAAGGCACATCCAGGATCGTTAATATGCTTGCAGTCTCGAAATTTACATAATCCCATAAATTCTTCAAACTCTTTAAAACCATTGAAAACCTGCTCTGGCGTTAAGTGCCATAAACCAAATTCTCTAATACCAGGGGAGTCTATTAAATCTCCGCCATCATTAAAATGATACAGCCTAGCAACGGTTGTCGTATGTTGTCCTAGCCCAGAGTTTTGCGACACTTCTTTAGTTATCAACCCCAGATCAGGCATTAAAGCATTTACTAAGGTTGATTTGCCAACACCGGATTGACCTACAAAAATACTGATATGATGATTTAATTGAGCTTTCAATTCGCTAATGCCAGCATTTGTTTTACTACTCGCATAAAGAACTTGGTAGCCAATATCGCGATAAATCTGTAATTGTTGTTCAACCTCGTCACACTCTGCTTTGCTTAGCTCGTTAAGTAAGTCGGTTTTATTTAACACGATAACAGGTGTAATACCTGTTTGTTCTGCGGCAACTAAATAGCGATCTATAATGTCACCATTAAAGGCAGGTAATAATGAAGAAACAATGAGTATTTGACTGATATTAGCAGCAATAGGTTTAACGCCATCGTATACATCAGGGCGGCTTAGAACGGAATCACGCTCGTGTACAGCCTCAATAACCCCTCTAATTGTGTGCAATGTTTCTTTACCTAGGCGCCATAGCACTTTGTCACCACAAACTAATGAACGAATAGAACGGCGTAAATTACAGCGATAAATTATACCGTCAGCAGCTTCAACATCAGCATGTTGACCAAAGCGACTAATGATGACGCCATTTTGTGCCACGCCTAATTCATCATCTTCCCATTGAACAGAATCGGCTTTATTTACTTTGACGCGTAATTTTTTGTCATGATTTGCTTTAATGCGACGCTGTTGACCATGAGTCAGTTTTTTCTTAGCCATTATTATTGCTGCGACCAGATAAGGTTGATCATTTTATTTAATCCTAGTTATTTGTCAGCTATTATACTTACAAATACTCTTTATTGCTTGTGCAATTTAAAATACCAAGACGAAATTTACTAGGCTTGGTCCAAGGAACACTTATGACATGTAACGACACCAATTTAATTTGGCTTGATCTAGAAATGACAGGGCTAGAGCCTGAGGTTGATGTAATATTAGAGATTGCCACTATTGTTACAGATAGCCAGTTAAATATTTTGGCTGAAGGGCCTGTTTTTGCCATTAGCCAACCCAAGACGGTGCTCGATAATATGAGCGATTGGTGTATTGAACATCATGGCCAATCAGGGTTAACGCAACGCTGTCTCGATAGTGAAGTGAGCCTAGAAAGGGCGACTGCAGAGACGATAAAATTTGTCGAGCAATATGCACCAAAAGGTAAATCACCAATGTGTGGTAATAGCATCGGGCAAGATAGACGTTTTATTAATAAATACATGCGTGACTTTGAGGACTATTTTCATTATCGTAATTTAGATGTAAGTACGGTAAAAGAGCTTGCCAGACGCTGGAAACCGGAAGTGTTAGATAAAGTGGTTAAAACAGGCGCACATTTAGCCTTAGATGATATTCGTGAGTCAATTGCTGAATTATCAGTATACCAAGAACATTTTTTTAAAATTTAGCTTGATTATTTTCTCATGCTAAATGCACTATACAGTTTGAGGCATTAGTAAGTGCAGATATACCTATAGGGAAGTATCTGCACTTTTAGTAAAATGAACCTCGCGGTTATAAATTACCAAATTTACCGTTAGTATTTTTCCATTCCTCTTTCGGGGCAATGGTTTCCATGACATCCCAATGCTCAACAATTTTTCCATTTTCTACACGGAATAAGTCATAAAATGATGTAGGTTTACCGGCAAAAGAGCCTTCACTGATACTCAAAACAAAATTGCCTTCACCTAATATTTTATGGTTTGTGCTATATACCATGATGATGCCATTTTTTGCCATTGCTTCTAGCGCTTGTCCTAAACCGGTTAAACCATCAGCAATCATGGTGTTATGTTGAAGGTAGTTATCGCCATCAAAAAAAGAACTAAGTTTATCAAATTCCCCTTTAACTAAAATGGTATTTACAAAGTTAGCTACTAGCGCTTTATTTTTCTCGGTTTTATCTAAGTCTTGAGCTTTAGTTGGGCCATCTATCTGGGTGCGGCCACTTGGATTAGGTGTTGTTGATTTTTCAGCAAGGTTATCCCAATGCTCAACAATTAGACCTTCCTCAAATTTGAATATATCAAACCCTATTTTAGGGCCGAAAAAATTGTAATCTGTGTGTGTGAAAACATAGTCACCATCAGTAAATGATCGAATTACGTTAACCTTTGCACTATTTTTGGGGAGCGCTTGTAATACTGCGCCGAAACCCGCTAGTCCGTCTGCCACCATTAAGTTATGCTGCGTGTATTTTGTTGGGTTGACATAACTGACCGCACTTTGATCACCTGTTTCAATACTATTAAGAAGTGCAACCGCTTTTTCT
>JAWUXK010000136.1:0-25920 GCA_034111385.1 Colwellia sp.
GTTGAACCTCTTACTACGAGCTGAGGAACATATTGGGTGATAATGCCTTTACTTTGTCGTTTGCGCATTTGTGCGATGAGCAGGTTAGTTGCATTCTCTGCAATTTGTCTGTTTGGTTGATCTGCTGTGGTTAATTTAGGCCAAGTTTGTCTTGAGAATGGGCTGTTTTCAAAACCAGTAATAGATAATTGATCAGGAATCGAAATGTTCATTAGCCTTGCCGCAAATAATGCACCAGCAGCAATTTCATCGTTACATGAAAATATTGCCGTAGGTCTCTCACTTATTGGTAAGTCTGTTGACATTAATTGTTTAGCTCCCTCAACACCTGATTCAAAGGAATATTCACCTTCAATAAGTAATTTTTTATTGAAAATAATATCGTTAGCTTTTAATGCTCTTCGGTACCCTTTATAACGTTCAATAGTAGACATATGTTCCGCACCACCGGCAATAAAGCCAATGTCTTTATGGCCTAAATCAATTAAATGTTGAGTGATTGTTTGTGCAGCATCTCGGTCATTTACCATAACACAAGGACTCAAATCGTCAGGAGCAACATCACCAGACATAATGCGCACTACCTTCACATCAAGCTCTGTAATGCGTTTGACAAATTCAGGCATCTCTGAAAAGGGTGGTGTTAATACCAGACCAGCAATCCGTGCATGTTTTATCATGTTTATCACTTCTTCGGTGATGTTTTCTTTACTTGAATCGCAAGGATTAATTAGCAGCTCAAAGCCTTGCTGGCGGCAGGCAGACAAAATACCTGCCTGCATATCAATAATATAATAAGCATTTGGATTATCATAAACATAAGCAATACTAAATGATTTAGTGCCCGCCAAATTTCGAGCCGCTAAATTAGGCTGATAGTTCAACTCTTTCACTGAAGCTTGTACTTTTTCGCGGGTAGCTTGACTCACTGAAGGCTCGTTATTCATTACTCTTGATATTGTCTTTATTGAAACACCCGCGTGCTTGGCGACATCAGTTATTGTTGTTTTCATTTATATTTTGAGCCTTTTAGCTATTAATTAGTACAATTTTATCTGTGTAACAAAGGTGATTTATGGCACCCGTTAATATGTTAGAGCTTCTGTTAGCTTGCAGCAATAACTAATACTATTTTATCTAATTAAATAGGTAGCAAGTCATCAATCATGGATTGACAGCGCTGTCATTTTTTAATAGGGTAACACAAATAATTGAATAATCAAAATTAGCTTCATAGGTCTGAATTTATCTATTCAGCGTAAAAGATGCTTTTATTTACTACTTAAGATTTAACAGGAATCACAATGCCAGATCGTCAAACATTAACTAGTTGGAAAAAATTAGAACAATTAGCACAAGACAAAAAATCTCAGCACATGAATACTTTGTTTGCTAACGACTATAAACGTTTTGAAAAGTTTTCAATAGAGTTACCGAATATGTTGCTCGATTATTCTAAAAACTTAATTGATAGTGAAACACTTGATTGTTTATTAGCACTCGCAAATGAAACTGAAGTTTGTGATTGGCGCACTAAAATGTTTAATGGCGCTAAAATAAATAAAACGGAAGACCGAGCAGTGTTGCATATGGCATTACGTCGTCAAAGTGATGACCCCTTAATTGTGGATGGTGAAAATGTGACTGAGCATGTTAAAAATCAATTAGCAAAAATGGAAGTTTTTGTTGATAAAGTTCGGCAAGGTCAGTGGTTAGGTTATTCGGGCAAGCGTATTACAGATATTGTTAATATTGGTGTTGGTGGTTCAAATTTAGGACCACAAATGGTTACTGAAGCGCTTAAACATTATAGTGATGGCAGTGTTAATGTACATTATGTTTCCAATGTAGATGGTGCACAAATAGTTGAGGTACTACGCCCATTAGATCCACAAAAAGTATTGTTTATTGTTTCAAGTAAAACTTTTACAACCACAGAAACAATGACTAATGCTAAAACGGCAATTAAATGGTTAACAAGCTCATCTTTTGACGAAAAATCAGTGGCAAAACATTTTGTTGCGGTAACTGCCAACAAAGAAAATGCCATGGATTTCGGAATTGAAGAGCAAAACATTTTTGATATGTGGGATTGGGTTGGTGGCCGTTTTTCATTATGGTCAGCTATTGGTCTTGCTGTTGCTCTCGATTTAGGTTTCGATAAATTTGAAGAGTTACTCGAAGGTGCTCACGAAATGGATCAGCATTTTATTAATGCGCCACTTAAAGATAATATGCCTGCCATTATGGCGTTAATTAGTGTGTGGAACACCACTTTTTTAGGTGCTCGTTCACAAGCTATTTTACCTTATGATCAAACGCTACATATGCTCTCAGCGTATTTACAGCAAGCTGAAATGGAAAGTAATGGTAAGTCTGTTACTTGGGATGGAGATGACGTTAATTATGCTACGGTACCGTCAATTTGGGGGGAATTGGGCATTAATGGTCAACATGCTTTTTATCAATATCTTCATCAGAGTAATAATGTTGTTCCTGCCGATTTTATTGGCTCGGTAGAAAGTGTCACGCCGGTTAAAGGCCATCATGAAACCTTAATGGCTAACTTCTTTGCGCAAACACAAGCCTTAATGGCGGGTGTTAATGAAGAACAAGTAAGAGCTGACTTAAAAGCGAAAGGGCGTACGCTAGATTATATTGATAAAGTATCACCTCATAAAGTTCATAAGGGCAACAGGCCAACGAACACTATTTTGTTGAAACGTATTGATCCTAAAACGTTAGGTAGCTTAATTGCAGCTTATGAGCACAAAATATTTGTTCAAGGAGTTATTTTACAAATATGCTCATTCGATCAATGGGGAGTTGAATTAGGTAAAGGCTTGGCTGCTGAAATACAAGAAGAACTAAGTAATAATTCCATTTCAGATAAGCATGATTGTTCTACGGCTAGTTTGATGAAGTTTTATCAAAATGCTAAGTAATGTCGAAATAAAAAAGCTAAACGGGCATTAACTTAAAATAGTTTTAATTCATTTAAAAGTACTTCCAATTAATAATTGTTAGTACTTTTTTGCATTTTTAATGCACAAAAAAAAGATTTGTCACGATTAAAATAAATAATAAAACTACGTAAAATCAATGTCTTTTTTAATTTTACGTCATAATCGTACAATTAATTATCAATTTACACTAGCTAAATTAAAAAATACGCGGTAAAGTTGAGTCTGTCTTATGACAGCGTTGTCATTGGTTGTGACAGCGCTGTCGTTAAACTGAAATAAAATATTATTATTAAATAAAAATATATTTTCAAAAAAACAAACGTGTGTAAGGGAAAGTCTATGTCAACTAAAACATTTAAAAAAGGCGTATTAGCTAGCTCAATCGCTTTAATCATTGCTGGTGGAGTTTCATCACAAGCAATGGCTGCAGATGAAGTGAAATCTGCAGATAAAGAGATGGAGGTAATTCAAGTCACGGGTATTCGTGGTTCTCTAAAAGCATCAATAAACGGGAAGCGTTTTTCTAATGCTACTGTTGATGTAGTATCATCTGAAGATGTTGGTAAATTTCCAGACGGTGATGTTGGTGAATCTTTAGCACGTATTCCAGGTGTTAGTGTTTCTCGTCAGTTTGGTCAAGGCTCTGCTGTTTCTATTCGTGGTGCATCTTCACAGTTAACACGTACTTTATTAAATGGTCACTCAGTAGCCTCTACCGGTTGGTATGATCAACAAGCAATTGACCGTAGTTTTAACTACTCAATGCTTCCTTCTGAAATGGTTGGTGGTTTAGAAGTTTACAAATCTTCACAAGCTAATTTAGTTGAAGGTGGTATCGGTGGTACTGTAATAGTTAAAACTCGTAGACCTCTAGATTTAGAGGCTGATACAGTTTTTGCTAGCGTTAAAGGGGCTTATGGGTCTGTTAATGAAGATATTAGTCCTGAAATTTCAGGCTTATACAGCTGGAAAAATGATTCTGAATCTTTTGGTGTTTTAGTGTCTGCTGCTGTTTCAGAAACCAATTATCAACGTAATGGTGTTGAAACTTCAAGAAACTGGAGTGGCGGTATGGCTCCAACGACATTCCAACAAGATCGTGAACGTACTGCATTGAACCTTGATATGCAATATCGCCCAACAGATTCTCTAGAATTTGGTTTAAGCGTAATGTCTTTAGACTTAACTGCGAATAACGCTAACAGTCAACTTATTATGTTTCCAGGTGCGGATTCGTGTACACAAACTAATCCAGCCAATGGTAACTGTGTAGTAAGAACTAAAACTAACAATGACTTAGGGTACGGTCCTGCAGGTTTCCAATCGGGATATTTCCAAACTTGGGCCCGTGAAGCTTCAATGGATTCAAATACCATTGATTTTGACTGGACTTATGAAGCAGATTCATTCACTTTCTCTGGCCGTGTAGGTAATACTAAATCAGATGGTGGTGCGAGAACAGCACTTGTTGGTGAATATGCTCGCAACTCTACAGACACCTATGGCGTATGGGATATGACAGGTGATCAAGCGAAATTTGATGTTGAAAATAAAAACATACCATTAACCGTTTTACCTGACAATATAGGAATTCAAACTTGGGCTTTAGAAGATAAGCCTAATTCAGATGAAGAAACGTATGTAAATTTAGATCTTGAAATTCCAGTTGATATGGGCGTTATTTCTAGTATTAAAACAGGTTTCCGTTACGCAGACCATTCAGTTAAGAAAGAAGGTCTAAAAGGTATAACAGCAGACGGTTTTACACCAATTTTAAGATCTTCTGCAGAGTATTACCCCGGTAGATCAACATCTGGTGCTGGTTTTACTTTACCTGAAGCAAACCGTGATTTAATTCTTTCTGATTCGTTAGCGGCTACAGATCATTACGAAAGTAAAAAAGATTCTTACGGCACAGTTGAAGAAGAAAATATAGCCTTATACCTAATGGCTGATTTTGATGCTGACGGCATTCGCGGAAATATCGGTTTACGTTATGTATCAACAGATGCATCCTCAGATTATTATGCGCTTGACGAAAACGGCAATTACGGTGATAGTTTATCTACAGATAAAGCGAGTTATAGCGAGATTTTACCTAGCCTAAACGTAGCGATGGACTTATCTGATGATGTTATTTTACGTACCTCTGCCGCACAAGTTATCTCTCGTCCTAACTACGGTGACATGTTCTCTACTACCTCTATCTCTAACTTAAATAGTATACAACCAGGTACCCAAGTTGCGACCACAGGTAATGTAGCACTAAACCCATACAAAGCTTTCCAATTTGATGTTGGCCTTGAATGGTACTTTAGCGATGACGGTATGATGAGTGTTGCTTACTTTGTGAAAGATGTAAGTTCATCAATTTCTTCAAGTGATTCAGTAAATCAACAAATTGGTATAGACATTCCTGTTTATGAAGCTGATCCTTCGTTAAGCCCATGTGGTGGCGGTGAAACAGATTGTTGGGCTGTTGGTCAAACAGCTAATGTAAGTGGTGGATATATCAAAGGTGTTGAACTACAAGTTCAAGATGTTTTTGATAATGGCTTTGGTTACAGCGTAAACTATACGTATGCTGATGCGGAATCACCTGCAGAAAACTATTCTGATGCAAACGATGTTTTCTCTGATTCATCAGATCACACAGTTAACACTGTTGGTTTCTATGAAAATGATAACTTTTCAGCGCGTTTAGCTTATAACTGGCGTTCAGAGTACATCATGCGTGAAGCTCCAGGCTGGTACTGGAACCGTAAGCACGAAGCGTATGGCACTTTAGATTTTAGTACATCTTGGGCTGCTACTGACTATTTAGATGTTACTTTTGAAGTTGCTAATATCCTAGAAGAAGATAGCTTACAAACGGGTGCTTATGAAGCAGGTGGTGAAGCACCTCAACAAGATC
This sequence comes from Colwellia sp., assembly GCA_034111385.1. GTDB lineage: Bacteria > Pseudomonadota > Gammaproteobacteria > Enterobacterales > Alteromonadaceae > Colwellia. The sequence goes on from JAWUXK010000136.1 coordinate 5,881, forward strand.
TTGAAGAGGGTTTCCCTGCTTGGTCTTTTGAAGGTGAAGCTACCTATAAATTAGGTGTTGCTGTTCGTTTCTAAGACATAATAAAAGGTTGCTTTTATTATTATAGCCCAGTATCTACTGGGCTTTTTACGTACTATTACTTATGCATATATCAGGTGTATTTTAAAAAAAGCTATGGAGGTCTTATGACGATTAAAAAAATTGCTATTGTAGGTGGCGGAACTGCCGGTTGGTTAGCTGCAAATCACCTTGGTAAAGAACTGTGCAAAAAATCTGAACTATCCATTACCTTAATAGAATCTCCAGATATTGGCCCAATAGGAGTTGGTGAAGGCACAGTACCCGATATAAAGAAAACTTTGGCGAGTTTTGGTATTAGTGAAACAGACTTTATCCGAGAGTGCGATGTCACCTTCAAACAATCAATTAAATTTGTAAATTGGCTTGACCAAGATAAACATGGCAAAGATAATTTCTTTCATCACTTATTTGATGTGCCTAGTCGTGAGGATAGCGAAAATTTAACCGAGTATTGGTTAACACAAAATGATGGTGTACCTTTTGCGGAGCAGGTATCTCCTCAATTTAAAGCCTGCGAACAAGGAAAAGCCCCCAAAAGAATTACTACTCCTGAATACCAAGGGGATCTGGCTTATGCTTACCACCTAAATGCTGCAAAATTCTCTGGGTTACTTGCCAAAAATGCTAAAGAGAAATATGGCGTTAAACACCTGTTCACTCATGTAAGTGGTGTTAACCTCAGTGATGATGGTTCTATTGATTCATTAACGACTAAGAATGATGGTGATTTAGCTTTTGATTTTTTTATCGACTGTTCTGGCTTTGAATCTTTACTTATTTCTAAAGCAATGAAAGTTCCTTTCGTTGATGTGTCTGATAAATTATTAGTAAATACCGCTCTCGTGGTGCAAGTTCCAACTGAGAAAAACTCGGTTATACCACCTTATACCATCGCTACTGCCCACCAAGCAGGCTGGATTTGGGATATAGCATTACCTAATAGACGTGGTGTCGGTTTTGTCTACTCAAATAATCATATGAGTGATGAGGAAGCTCAAGCTAAGTTAGACTATTATTTAGGGGGAAATAAGCCTGAATTAATATACAAAAAATTACCCATGAAAATTGGTTATCGCGAAAAATTTTGGCACAAAAACTGTGTTTCATTAGGCTTAGCTCAAGGATTTTTAGAACCTTTAGAAGCAACATCTATTTTGCTCACTGATTTTGCAGCAAACTTTCTTGCTCAACGTTTTCCTAGCGAAAAAGATGAATTATTAATTCTAGAAATGCGTTTTAACAATGCGATGGGGCATGCATGGAAGAGAGTGGTTGATTTCATTAAGCTGCATTACTGTTTATCAGACAGGCAAGACTCATCATTTTGGCAAGAAAATAGAGACCCTAGTACAATACCTGAAGAATTAATTAATAAGTTAGCTATGTGGGAGAAATTCATCCCGATTAGTGATGATTTCTTTAGTCAATTTGAAGTGTTTTATTTGGAGAACTTTCTTTTTGTTTTATATGGAATGAAATATAAAACAACACTCAATAATAGTGGTGTAACAGACTCAAAGGAGCGAATTGCAGCGCTAAAAGAAGTTACAGATAATTTAATGAACAACCTACCTGAACACCGGGATTTATTAGAAAAAATAAATAAATTTGGCTTGCAGCAATTTTGAATAAATAAGGCTGCATAAATAAATTATATATTATATACAGCCTTTTATTTAATGCGGTATTCTTAGTTTTTAGTTAAGTTGACGTGCATCTTCGCGAGCCTTGTTATTTGATGCATAGATGATAAATGCGCATAAATGATAGGTAGTAACCCCTTATTACGTAACTCGTTAAACTCTTCATCAGGTAAGGTTTCTAGTTTCTTTTCATCAATAACATAAAGTCCATTTAGCGCTATTTTTTCCTCATCACCCAAATTAAGGTTGAGAGACTTTAAGGTTAATAATTTTTTATTTGCAAAATATTGCATAATATTATTTGTTTGCTCATGCTTTTCTGAGACATTGAGTAAGTGTTCAGTTCTTGCTTTTAAGTAATCCGTTTGCTCACCTTTTTCGTCAAATAATGCTTGTCCCTGGTCGTTATTTATCATTGCGCTGTCACTATCAATGCAAACAAAACATTTGTCATCATCATCTGTTTGTTTAACAAGAGAAAGAGGATAGTTAAAAAAGCTACTGGGAATTACTTCTGCTGGCCAGTTTGGTGTTTGACAATAAACGTTGATGTTTGGTTTTATGCCCATCATCACTACGGCAGTAAATTGTCCTGTTTCAGTATTTTTTACAAAAACAATCGGAAATTCAGAAGCTAAAGGAATAAAATCCTGTACGACAATAGGAATCAAGTGCTGTTCTTTAAAACGGGTAAAATCTCTATTATCTTGTATTTTAAGCGTAGCATGTTTTTTGTGGTGTAAGGGGACAATATTTGTCATTAGATGAATACTCCGATGTTAGTATATTATTTAGGTATTTGTGTAAGGTAAGTATTTCGTTTTTGTTAACTACTCATCTGAAATACTCGCAAATGAGGTGATAGAGAACCGACCATGGGTTGTATCACCACTATAACTTTTTTTAGAGGTTAAATTAGCGCCATGCAACAGATTACCCTGATAGATTACGAGGCGATTAAATTTAGCGTCAACCTTTAATACTTGTTCAAATAGGCTTGTTGAACTTGTTATGTAGCCGTGATGTTCGTCTGGCTTTGATATGACCTCTTTAAGTATTTCATCAAGAATGACTTCATCCTTTTCATGAAACTCTATTATATCTTTTGGGATATAACGATATAGGCTTGTTCCTCCTAACTCTTCCCCTGAAAGGTAATGCACAAAAGCAAAGGCATTATTTTTGCAGCTATCTACATGAGGCATTTTTTGTTCTGTATGTAATTGGGAAGGAGAGCAAGTTACTAAGGATATTAGGCTTTTGTGGACAATAGCTTTGCATCGTTCTCGGCCTACTAGTTTTGGTATAATATTCTCTTGAAAAAAACATTTTAGTAGCCGTGTATAAGGTTCAGGCATATTGTCGCGAACACCAGGATAAAATGAATTATCTGAAAACATAGGATTAAAATAGGCGATATTTTTTGCAAAGTGCATCACGCTATCAGCATTTAATAAGAAATCATCAATGATATAAGCATTTAAATTCGTGTTAGGAATTGAAATTTCTTGTATTGTCAAATGAGGGTTCAATGTTAAATTTTTCATTTCTCTACTTTTGTTTTGATGCATCAATGCATATTGGTACAAAATATCTATTGATAATTATTGAGTCATTATAATTAATATACTTAGATTTGACAGCGCTGTCAAAAGTGTGGATAGTTATGTCATCAATAATATCTAAAGTAACACAGTTTTATCATTTAAAACTGTAAAAGGTCCTTTACTATGAACATTAGCAAGATGAAAAAAATAAAGTGGGTTTTTACAATCGCCGCTAGTATATCTTTAATCGGATGTGAAAAATCTCCTGAACCAGTAGTTGATGCTGGAGAGAAAATTAACCTAGAGGCAATCTATTCAGTTACCCAATATGACATAGACAAAATAGCCCAGAATTTAGATGTTAACTATCGCGTTGTTACTAATATTCCTAGTGATAAATGTGACAGCAACATTGCGGATGGCGCATGCTTTGAAGCAGAGTTAACATTTACTGCCAAAGAAGCGATTAAGGCAAAAGATTGGACCATTCATTTTAGCCAAATTGCGCCTATCCAATCTTTTGAAAGCGATGATTTTAACGTAAAACATCTCAATGGCGATTTACACCTGATTAGTTTAAAAGATACCTTTTCTGGTTTCGCTCCAGGAGAACAAAAAACAGTAAACTTCCGCGCTATGTATTGGTCATTAGCCGAATCGGATGTAATGCCTAACTATATTGTGAGTGCGCCTAGCTTAAAAGCTCGTGTAATAGAAAGTACGAAATCGTTTATCGATAAAGAGTCTGGTTTAGAAGTTGTACCGCACGTTGAATCGTTTACTGCTATCAATACCCAGTTTAAGCGGTCAGCTTCAGATAAAACACAATGGCTAACGAGTGAAAAACTCTATCAACGTAACTCGGTGCTTGTTGAAGATAAATTAGCGGTTGCTCAAGCTATTATTCCAACACCAAAATCGGTTAGTGTCGATGGTAACAATGGGTTTGTTGATATAAACCAAGGGATAAATATTTTATTGGGTAACGTTAAACACGAAGATGTAGATGCTGCGATTTCACGTCTAGCTAAGCTAGGTGTTCAGCAGAACCCTGCAGGTATACCTCTGCGTTTAAGTGTTGTGGGTAATAAAGAGAAAGTTATTGGTAGTTATAGGTTAACGGTGACAGACAAAGAAATTACTATTGTAGGTGTTGACGGCAATGGTGTTTTTAATGGCTTGCAATCTTTAGCCAGCTTAGTGACTGTTGGTGAATCGCGTATACCAAAGGTAACGGTTAATGATGAACCTCATTTTGCCTTTCGTGGCATGTTAGTGGATGTTGCCCGTAATTTTCATTCAAAAGAATTTATTTTAACACTGCTCGATCAAATGGCTGCTTACAAGCTAAATAAACTACATTTACACCTTGGAGATGATGAGGGTTGGCGTTTAGAGATTCCGAGTTTGCCCGAATTAACTGATATTGGTGCAAAGCGTTGTTTTGATGTGATAGAAGAAAACTGCTTGATCTCACAGTTAGGTGCAGGTGTTGATGAAAGCTCGTCGGTAAGTGGTTATTACAGCGTAAGTGATTACCAAGAAATCTTACACGCCGCAACGGCACGCCATATTCAAGTGATCCCATCACTTGATATGCCTGGTCATTCACGCGCGTCAATGAAAGCGATGACAGCACGTTATAAAAAATTCATGGCTTTAGAAGATGAAGTAAAAGCTACACAGTTTTTGCTCGAAGATTTTGAAGATAAAACTAAGTATTCGTCAGTACAATTTTATGGTGATAATACCATTAATGCTTGTTTAGAATCTTCTTATGATTTTGTTATTGAAGTGATGACTCAAGTGAAGAAAATACATGCTGATGCAGGGCAGCCGCTTACTCGCTATCATATTGGCGCAGATGAAACGGCAGGTGCCTGGTTAGAATCTCCAGCCTGTAAAGCTTTTATTGCTGATAATAACAAAGGCGTGACTCAAATGAGTGAGCTTGGTGCTTATTTCATAGAACGTGTTGCTGGGATCTTATCGGATCTTGATATTGAAACGGCAGGCTGGAGTGATGGAATGGAGCATACGCGTGTCGATAATATGCCCGCTGTAGTTCAAGTAAATGCTTGGGATACTTTATTTTGGGGTGGACACGATAAAGTACATCAACTAGCAAATCGAGATTGGCAAGTTGTTATTTCCAGTCCAGATGTTTTGTATTTTGACTTTCCACATGAAGCCGATCCAAAAGAGCATGGCTATTACTGGGCTTCACGTCATACCAATACTGAAAAAGTATTCCAGTTCATGCCTGATAATTTACCTGTTCATGCTGAATTTTGGTTAGATAGAGAAGATAACCCTTATGTTGCTGATGATACTAAAACGCCATTAGCGCCCGGTCAAAAGTTTTTAGGTATTCAAGGACAATTGTGGAGTGAAAATGTTCGTACCGATGACATGGTAGAACACAAAGTATTCCCACGCTTGTTAGCGCTTGCAGAACGCGCATGGCATCAAGCCGACTGGGCAGTACCTTACGATTATCAAGGTGCATTATACAGTCAAGAAAGCCAAATATTTACTGCGGATATGCAAAAAGCACGTGATGATAATTGGAATTCATTTGCTAATACTTTGGGACAAAAAGAATTTGTTAAATTAGAGTTAGCAGGTGTTGATTATCGCTTACCTACAGTAGGAGCTGTTATTGAGAAAGGGATGTTGAAAGCGAACATTGCTTTTCTAGGGCTCGGTATTGAATACCAATTACAAAGTGCTAACGATGAAATACAAGAATGGCAGGTATACCGAGATCCAGTTAAAGTTAATACGGGAGTAAAAATCCGTAGTCGCTCACTAAATGGAAGAAGAACAGGGCGCATTACTTCAGTATTTTTACATTAGTGTAAAGTTGGTTTTAAACGCAAAATCAGAGATTTACCATTATCTAACAACAGAAATACACACTAATTGTTAAAAAATACTAAAAATAAAATGACAACGCTGTCATTAGTGGTTAAGATGAAAGCAGTTAAAATTTTATTGAATGCATTTTTTTACAATAACATGTAAACAAAAATAGCGTTAAAAGTGCAAAAATAAAATATTAAATAATTAAAAAATTTAGAGGCGCGTATGTTCACAAGTAGTGACAATAATAAACAATTATTTTTAGGTATAGATGGTGGCGGTAGCAAATGTAAAGCCATTATCATGACAAAAGATAATGAGATTTTAGGTACGGGCTTAGCAGGGCCCGGTAACCCATTACATGGTTTTGAACAAGCAACTAATTCAATCACAGAATCAGCTAAATTAGCACTAAAAGATGCAGGGTTAGAGCAAATTAAATTAAACGAACTTATTGCTGGAGTTGGTCTTGCGGGTGTAAATTTACCGATGTTATGTGCACAAATGCAAAACTGGAAGCATCCATTTAAACAAATGTTTTTAGCTCATGATTTACTTATCGCTTGTTTGGGAGCTCATCATAGTAATGATGGCGCGGTTATCATCTCAGGTACTGGCTCTTGTGGTTTTTCATGTGTTGATGAACAAGAGGTTATGATTGGTGGACATGGTTTTCCACATGGGGATAAAGGTAGTGGAGCATGGTTTGGCTTACAAGCGACTAAGCAAGTACTTCTTTCCCTTGATGGCTTAGAAGAGCCGTCATTAATGAATGATATGTTATTAAAAAAATTGGATTGTACAAATACCACGTCACTTGTTGAAAAAATGGCAGGCAAGAAAGCTACCTTTTATGCTCAATTAGCAAACTTAGTTTTTGATGCTGCAGAGCAAGGCGATAAACTAGCGCTTGCCATTGTTGAAGAAGGTGCTGAATACATTAATGGCATCGCTCGATCTTTATTAACAAGAAATCCATCGCGTATTTCTTTGCTTGGTGGTTTAAGACCTCGCTTGCAATCTAAACTTGATAAAAAATTACAAGCACAATTATCCGAACCTTTAAGTGAACCAGAAGTAGGGGCAGTATTATTCGCCCGTCAAGAGTTTACAAAACTACAAGCTTAAATTGCACTGTAAAGTACATACTGGATTAACTGGCGACAGAACATTTATTAGGATTAACGCTACATGACACAATTTCGCTTTCACGCAAAACGTTTATTTGATGGTAAAAATTTTATTGACGATCAAGTCTTAACTATTACCGATGGTTTTATTAGCGCGATAGATCAAAATACTAATGATGTTGATATTAAGTCAACAGGTTTGGTTGTACCTGGCTATATTGATTTACAAGTTAATGGAGGTGGCGGTGCTTTATTTAATGATTCTCCTTCGGTAGATAAACTCAAAACTATTATGTCGGCACACGCAAAATTTGGCACGACAGCGATGATGCCAACCTTGATTACCGACAAAGTCGAAGTCATGGCGCAAGCGGCAGAAGCAATGTCTGAGGCTATTAGAGAAAAAGTACCCGGTATAGTCGGCATTCACTTTGAAGGTCCACATTTATCATTAGCTAAAAAAGGCACACATTGTGCCGAGTTGATTCGTCCTATATCTGAGGCTGAATGGCAGGTACTTTCACGTAAAGATATTGGTCAAGTGATGGTAACTTTAGCGCCAGAGACCGTTTCAGTTCAAGATATATCACGTATGGTTGAGCTAGGTATTAAAGTGTCCTTAGGTCATACCAATGCTGATTTTGTTACGGCACAAAAAGCGGTAGATGCTGGTGCAACAGGTTTTACTCATTTATATAATGCTATGTCGCCACTGCAAGGTCGAGAGCCTGGTGTGGTAGGTTGCGCGTTACTTAATGATAGTACTCAAGCGGGATTAATCGTTGATGGTCATCATGTTGATTATGCTAGCTGTCAGTTAGCTATTAAAGCAAAACCTGCCGGAGGAATATTCTTAGTGACAGATGCTATGCCACCTGTAGGCACTGAGATTAAAGAGTTTCCTTTATATGATAAAACCGTTTATGTAGAAAATGGTAAATTAACTTCTACTACGGGTGAACTCGCAGGATCTTCACTTGATATGGCAACAGCAGTAAAAAATACTCACCTTAAGTTGAACGTTCCATTAGATGAAGCGTTGCGAATGGCTAGCTTATATCCCGCAAGATACCTTTATCAACAACAAAATGTGCTTCGAGGTCAGTTAAAGGTCGATCAATATGCTGATTTAGTGGTTTTAAATGATGATTTTTCAGTACATGAAACCTGGATATCAGGTCGAAAAGTTTACGGTTAAATTTTAAAAGAAATAATAGTAACTAAATAATAATAAATAAATTAACGCAACTTAAAGAGGAAGTTATGGAAATGTCGATAGCCGAAGAAAAACAACAAAGTAATGCAGTACCAATGATTATTGTTGCGGGTCTATTTTTTATCTTAGGTTTTGCAACGTGGCTTAATGGCTCGTTAATGCCTTATTTAAAACAAATTTTACAACTGACTCCATTTGAAGCCTCTTTAATAATATTTTCATTCTATATTGCCGTCACTTTCACAGCTTTGCCCTCTGCTATTGTTATTCGTAAAGTGGGTTATAAAAACAGTATGGCTTTAGGTATGGGTACTATGATGGTGGCGGGATTACTATTTATTCCGGCAGCAAAAACTCAAATATTTGCATTGTTTTTACTAGCACAGTTAGTGATGGGAGCAGGGCAAACACTTTTACAAACAGCGGTTAATCCTTATGTCGTTCGTATTGGGCCAGAAGAGTCAGCTGCAGCACGTATTTCTGTTATGGGGATATTGAATAAAGGCGCAGGTGTTGTGGCACCCGTTGTATTTACCGCCTTAATTCTAAGTAATTTTACTGACACTGTAGGTACCGAGCTAACGCCAACGCAAATTGACTCCATGGCAAATTCATTAATATTTCCTTATTTAGGTATGGCTATTTTTATTGGCTTGCTTGCATTAGCAGTTAAAAAATCACCTTTACCAGAATTAGCAAGTGAAGCTGATAGCGAAGAAGAACATCCCGGCCATATTAAGGAAACATTAGCACACCCAAATTTAATTTTAGGTGTTGTTGCTCTTTTTTTCTACGTTGCTGCAGAAGTTATTGCCGGAGATACTATCGGTACTTTTGCATTATCCTTAGGCGTTGAAAATTATACAATCATGACGTCATACACTATGGTCTGTATGGTTGTTGGTTATATTTTAGGTATTGCCCTTATTCCACGTTTTATTTCTCAACAAAAAGCGTTGATGGTTTCTGCCGTGATAGGCTTATTGTTAACGGCAGGCATTGTGTTTGGTGATAACAATTCATTTGTCATTGCAGATACCCTTCTAGGCGGTTTGAAATTACCTGATACTCTTGTGATGATAGCTTTCTTGGGATTTGCTAATGCTATTGTATGGCCTGCTGTTTTTCCGTTGGCTTTATCTGGCATAGGTAAATTAACCAGTATTGGTTCAGCATTATTAGTTATGGGTATTTCTGGTGGTGCTTTCGGCCCATTATTCTGGAGTATTACTTCTACATCTACCCAAATGGGAGAGCAGGGTGGCTACCTGACCTTATTTCCGTGTTATCTATTTATTCTTTTCTATGCTGTTAAAGGCTGCAAAATGAGATCTTGGCGCTAGTCATTAGCTAATCCCATATTAGAATTTATGGCTATGCTGTAGTTGAGAGGGGGAATATAAAATTCAAATTATAAAGCCTCTTTTTTCAAAGTATGGCCTGAATGTTTTTTGTCATCTTCCCTAAACATATTCTAGACTCCAATTGATTAAATAACAGTATAAACTGACAATCGAAGTCGAGAGTTTATATCAGTTGGTAATCCAAAAGATACTCCGTTATCAGAATACAAAGAATCACGAAGTCATCGAATTAGTATCCCAAAAAAGTAGAACGCTGCCTCAGATAAGTCTGTTTGAATAAAAACAGTTATTCATCATAAATGAAAACAATATTCAAAACTGGTTAACACAAGAGCGGTAGATACTTGTTTTGAATTACGTGAAAACAGTTGAATATTAGACGAAAAATAGCCAACTTTAATTCCTTCTAATATAAAGTAGACTGGTAAATGAAAAAAAAATTAGGCAAGATGTATTTTCATTTTATATAAAATGACGTTTTATTTTACTTTACTCGGGTAACCTAAATGAAATCGCTATTTAAATTAAAGGGAGCTATAAGGTGAAGCTAGAACGCGTAGTATTTGGTTTTTTCATAGTGCTAGCCTTAGCGCTAAACGTTGTTTTTGTGAGCGGCGATTTTGAAACGCCGGAACATCACAGCATTTGGGTATTAACCATCGCAATCGTGGTCAGCTTAATTGCTACCGGCCTGAAGCTTGGCGATCGCACTCAGGTGGGTTCGATATTACTTGCTACCAGTTTGGTAGCGGACCTGCTATTAATAACCTCACGTGTGGTTTGGATCGTGATGGTTGACGAAGCCGAAGGACCTGATGCTTTCCAAATGGCAGCGATAGTCTCTTGGGCCTTCGGTGCATTGGTAGCCAATCTGATTTCCGTTATCGTGCTTGTATCTGACGCTTTAATGTCGCGACACTAATGGCCAAAAATTCAGACCTCAATCGCGTAGCTTCTGTCGTACTTCGGTTTACCCGAGGTCCGATATTGGTCATTGTTGTGGTATATGCGATCGGCATCATCGGTATGGCGCTTATGCCTGGGCTAGACGCTGAGGGCAATCCACACCGAATGAGCCTGTTTCACGCCTTTTACTTCTTTACTTATACTGCGACCACCACTGGCTTTGGGGAAATACCATATGACTTTACCGACGAACAACGTCTATGGACTATTGTCTGTCTGTATATGGGGGTTGTCGCTTGGTTATATGCCATAGGTTCGATCATCAAGTTGGCTCAAAATCCCTTTTTAGTGAACGCAATTGCAGAGAGGCGCTTTGCCCGCAGTGTAGAGCAAATAGGTTCTCCGTTTTACATCGTTTGTGGTTTCGGCGACACTGGCTCGCTGCTCACTAGGGGATTCAGTGACCATGGCATAATGGCGGTCGTTATCGATGACGATCAAGAGCGCATCAAAGCGCTGGCATTACGCGACTATAGAGACCGAATGCCAGGTTTGTGTGCAGACGCTAGCGTACCAAAACATTTAGTCGCGGCTGGCATTTCTCTAACAAATTGCATAGGTGTAGTTGCGCTCTCGCCGAACGAAGATCTGAATTTGAAAATAACAGTGATGACAAGGTTTTTAAACCCCGCTGCGCAGGTCATCTGTCGAGCTTCTTCAACTGGCAAACAACAACATCTAGAAGCCATGGAAGGTGTTACTGTCATCAATCCTTTCGAATTGTTTGCAACACAATTAGGGCTTGCGGTAAGCGCTCCGCAACTATACGGTTTGAACGAATGGTTTCTAGGTGCAAGTGGTGCCAAGCTAGGTAAGCAAAATACCGTGCGTCAAGGTCCTTGGATATTGTGCGGCTACGGGCGCATGGGGTCCTGTATACAGCGGGAATTCTCGGCACAGAATATTACCACTACCATTATCGATCCAGAAGTTGAGGAGGTAGCTGAAAATACACATGTTATACATGGCCATGCCGATGTAAATGCTTTAGCTGAGGCGCACATGGAAAAAGCCGCAGGCTTGGTAGTAGGAACCAACAGTGATACCAGTAATTTGGATATATTATTGAGCGCACAACGCTTCAAATCTGATGCATTCTTGATTGTGCGACAAAATCAGCACGAGAACGAACTCGCGTTTAATGCCGCTGAAGTCGATTTAATAATGCAGCAGAGCTTGGTGACAGCAAGGAGCGTGCTGATGCGGCTCATCGCCCCAATTTTGTCAACTGTCATCGAAGAACTGAAAATGCTTGAACCCTCAAAAACGGCTAATCTTGTTAAGCGACTTCAACAAAGCTTTGCTGAAGAAGCACCTAAACTCCTAAGCGTTACCGTTGGGGAGGACACTCCAGCAATAATCGAAGTTAACGGGAAGGGGCTGCAACCACGTATTGAAGACATTATTCGCGACCCATCCGAACTTACCTCTGAATTAGCGTGCGTGCCGCTTGCACTTAAACGTAACTCAACAACTATGGTGCTGCCTGCTAATGCACAAGCCCTTCAATTGGGCGACACCTTGTTGTTTTGTGCGACATCTGGCGATGCGCGTCGCGTACTGATCACCCTTAAAAACTCACGACGACTTAACTACCTAATAACGGGTTACGAGGAACCGGCTGGCCATGTTTTTAAGTGGTTAACCCAAAGGTTCCCAAGTATTAAGCAAATAGCGAGATGCTTGGATGATCCTACTTCTTAACCAAACAGATTTTCAACGCCACTATGTCGAAGTGACGTTGATCGCTATTAGATGTTTATCGAAAACCATTAAGTTTATTGCTTAATTCAACCCCTTCGACCTGACTGGAACAAGCGTCACTTACAAAAGTAGTTGAAGCATATAGGTAACTAATTTATTCATTTCTGGTGAACGTCTGCTATTAGGAAACTAGTCTTACCCCATTTTTTCGTGGACACACTACAATTAATGTAGAAGCTTTTCGCTTTGTGATGTAATCACATTTAAAAACTGATCATGCTTAGCCAACATGTCAATCTCAAATGGGATCAGGTAAAGCTCACTGTCACACCAAAAGCCAATATTCCAGCAGTCATTCAGGTAAGGTGTTAGCGATGTTAAAGAGGCTTCAGGAGCTACTCTACAGATTATATCGGTGACTTCTTGCTTAAGTGTTTCAATCTCATTTTCAGTTAACGGGCAATTACACTCAAATTCTTGCTTTAATTTAAATGCAGTTTTTTCATCGGTATATGTTGTGTGCATAATAATTTCTTAATGTTGTATTTTTATTTACCCATCAACAAGCAAAAAACATTCCATTTAATATTTCACCATTAAAACAATGGATTACAAAGGTACGGAAATATTCTATGGGACTGTTGTTATATTTTTGACACAGGTAATCAGCTAAAAGTTGGCTATTTTTATGATTATCATGTTTGGTGGCTCAGGAGTCAGTGAGTGTGATAAATTCAGTATTGAAAGTCTATGTATTCAACAAGCCCTTTCCTTGCGGTTGTTTGCACAAGATGAAGCTGCGTCAATATGTCACATTGTAATATATAATCATACAATCTATTATATTAGATAAAACTAATTTAAATATTGTTAATGTAAATTAGTACTAGTATAAGGTGACATATGATGATTAACATATTTAATTACAATAGATTCAAATACCTCTCTTGCATTGCCTTAATGCTGTTTACAACATTACTAATAACCGCTTGCGGAGGCTCTGATAATGGTTCAGAAACAGCTACTCCAATAATGCCTGTAATTCCAATATCCTCGTTACCTGAAACAAGTGACTTTGATCAAAATAGTTATAGTAATAATTTTAACAGTACACACTTTTCAGGTTCTGCAAATTGTGCGATCTGTCATGATTCAATAAGTGATAATAAAGGTAATGATTTATCCATCGTTAAAGATTGGGCGGCATCTATGATGGCAAATTCCGCAAAAGATCCTTTATGGAAAGCTAAAGTTAGCAGTGAAATGAATAGGAATCCTGATCTAAAGGAGGTTATTGCGGATAAATGTACCCGTTGTCATATGCCTATGGCGAGTACAGAGAGTAATTTTAATAATGAAAAAATTGCTTTATTTGATGATGGTTTTCTTGACCCTAACAACAAGTTGCACAATGAAGCGATGGATGGAGTAAGCTGTACTTTGTGCCACCAAATTGTTGAAAATGAGACCTTTTCTACAGAAGAGGGTATGTCTGGGCACTTTGCTATTAATGATCAGCGTGATATTTATGGACAATATACAGGCGTGTTAACTAGGCCAATGGAAAATAATGTCAATTTCACCCCTACGTATAGTCAGCATATATCTACTTCTGAACTTTGTGCTAGTTGCCATAATTTAAAAACACCTTACGTTGATATTACTACTGGTGAATTAGTAACAGATAAGAAGTTTCCTGAGCAAATGCCGTATGGCGAGTGGCAAGAAAGTGAGTTTGCAGAGAATGGCGTAACACCTTCAACTTGCCAAAATTGTCACATGCCACAAGTCATAAATTCAGCCGTCGAAATTGCCAATCGTCCTAATGGAATATCATCAAGGGATCAGTTTTCCCAGCATTTATTTTTAGGTGCAAATACCTACATGTTAGATATTTTAAAAGGGAACCCTGAGAAGTTGAACACTGAAGGTATTAATTTTGACAATATGATTAACAAAAACCGTGAATTTATAGCTACTGCAGGTGATGTTAATATTCTAGCCTCAAGCCTTATCAATGATCAACTAACTTTTGATGTACAGGTAACTAATACTATAGGTCATAAGCTGCCTACATCCTACCCGTCACGTCGAGCTTATTTACATGTTGTCATTAAAAATGATGCAGGCGTTATTGTTTTTGAATCAGGTAAAACTCAAGATAATGGTGCGATTATTGATAATGATGCAGATATTGACCGCAATAGTTACGAGCCACACCATCAATTAATTACCTCAGCACAACAAGTGCAAATTTATGAAACAGTTATGGGGAATACTAAAAACAATGTCACCTATACTTTATTGGAATCAGCGCAATATTTAAAAGATAATCGTATACTCCCTAAAGGTTTTGATAAATATTCCGTACCTGATGATGTTGGGGTTTATGGTTTTGCGAAAACAGACGACAGCTTTACCCAAGGTCAAGATAGTTTGCGTTACCAAATTGATATAAGTCAATTCAACAGTAACTATTTCACGATTGATATTAATTTCAATTATCAACCTATTGCCTACTCGTTTTTACAAGATCTATTCACTGATAAATCAATCGCGATAGAAAATTTTGAAGCCTATAATGATAGTTCTACGATCAAGTATGAAACCATTGGTACGATCAGTGCCAGAGTAAATAGGTGATTTTCAAAAAAAGTCCAGCTGAACATAACGAATAAACAATCTAAATAGTATTAATAAAGGATTCAAGTTGGCTTATGGTCATAGGACGTCCTAGTAAATACCCTTGTCCATAGTCACAATGATATTTACGTAAGAAGTCTAGTTGCATTTGAGTTTCTATTCCTTCGGCAACTACTTGAATATCCAAATTTTTAGCCATTAGTAAAATAGTTTCTATCAAAGTCTCTGCAGAAGTTTCTTTGCCGATAGTATCAATAAAGCTACGATCGATTTTAATAATATCTACTGGAAACTGAATCAAATAACTTAGGGATGAATAGCCGGTTCCAAAATCATCAATTGCAATTTTTACCCCATATCCTTTTAAAATATTTAATACATTGAGTACTTTGTCTGAATCGTCAGTTAATAATCGCTCTGTTATTTCAATGGTGATATCTAACTGTTTGCTAAGATCATGAATGCTCGTTAACCAAGTTTTTAACGCGTTATTCTTAGTATGAAAAATTCTAGGAGATACATTGATGGTAAGACCTATATTTTTTCCTTGCTGTCCCAATAAGATTAATTCTCGTGTTGAATTTTCTAGCATTGACAAATCTATTTTATTGATCAAATTAGACTCTTCTGCAAGCGTAATAAACTCATCAGGCGATATAAATTCACCATCCGGATGCTGCCATCGAGCCAATACCTCACATTTGCTTACTTGGTTTGTCTTCAGATTAATTATTGGTTGGAAATAGGGGGTGATTGCATCTTCAGCCACAGCAACGATTAGATCATTTAGTAGATTGAGGCGGTGTTCAGATTTTTCCTGCATTTCTTTAGTGTAAAATTGATATCCATTTCTACCACTAGATTTAACTTCGTACATAGCTTGATCGGCTTTTTGAATCAATGATAGGGCATCCTTAGTGTCATCAGGATAAAACGCAATACCAATACTAGCGCTACAATGCAATAAATTATCATCAATATGATAGTTATCTTGTAATGCTTTATAAATTTTCTTACTAACTTTTGATACATCAGAATACTGTTCAATTTCGGTTAGTATTACACCAAACTCATCGCCACTGAGACGTGAAACAGTATCAGAATCTCGCACACAGTGATTAATTCTGCCTGCGGCTGCGATCAATAATTTATCTCCTGTTTGGTGACCATGGTTGTCGTTAACATCCTTGAATTTATCTAAATCAATAAACAGCACAGCCACTTTTTTTTCATTTCTGTTTGCTGTTTCCATAGAATGACGTAAGCGGTCATTAAACAAAACTCGGTTTGGTAATTCTGTTAATGCATCATAGTTAGCTTGATGCTCGATTAACTTCGCACTGAGTACCTTATCAGTCACATCTTGCATAGAACCAGTCACTATGGCTACGTTCTCTTGAATCGACGCACTGACTATGAACCTGAGCCAAACCCTGTCGCTTTTCACTCTGATCAATTCTAAATCAAATTCAATCGGTTCATTCGATAGTAGTGCTTGTTTTATACTACTTTCCAAAATAGAAAATGCTTGAGCTTCGAATAAACTTGATAGTTCACCTAAGTTACTGGGTAGGTAATCCAACGGTTTACCTAATAAAACTGATGACTGTTTTGACCACTGTTGAAACCTTAAGTGTTGATCTAATTTCCAACCACCAATTTTGGCAACTTGACCTATATTTTCTAGTAATTGTTGGTTAATTAGAATGGTGGCCTGAAGGTTGAGTTTTTCTTTTTGCTGTCTTATACGAACCACTGCAAAAATGCAGGCAATTAGGGTGGTTATGACTAATATTAATCGAAATATAGTAGTATTGACTTCATTATCGTTATTTAACAGGCTGGGCGTGGCGGCCAAGTGCCAAGTACCGGATCCAACGTTAATCACAGACTGAATAGCTTGTGGATCATCAAAAGTCGATTTTTCTCCAAAAAATACTGGCCCCTTATTCCCTTGTGCATCAAAACTACGGATAGCTAAATTAAAATGCTTTGAGTTTGCCAATATACCTGTCTGAAGATATAGCTCATTAGCATCGAGGGGAGCAGAAATGATTCCCCATAAGGTTCGTTCAATTCCATTACCAGTAAAAATAGGTACTCTTCCAATAAAAGCGACACCACCTTGAACTAATTTTACGGGGCCTACAACCAATAATTTCCCCGAATTTGCGACCTGCATCACCATCTCATTCTGTTCAATGTTTTTTCTATAATTGAGTCCTATTGCCTTTTCATTTCCTTCTAATGGGTACACATAATTGATCACCAAATCTTTGGCTGCAGCAAAATTGATTAACATAGGTTCTTTTCGAAATATTTCTTGAGCGTACTGACTAAAATCTTCATAACTCAGATCAGGTTCAGCCGAAATATAAGCAGCAAATCCATTGAGCATTGATAGGTTTATTTGCAAGTCTCTCTCAAGTTTGGCGCTGATGGATGTCAGTTGTTGAAACAGGTTCAGTTTGTTGTGTTGTTTATGTTCAGTATTGAGTACTTGAACGATTTGCATGTCGATGGCATATGAAAATAATAAAATGCATATCACGCTAAAGGTAATGCTTCGTTTATACCAAAAAACAAATATCAGTACTATTAGAGTAATAAGGATAATGAAATACCAAACATTGGCAGCGAGGCTAGTATTATTTTTGGGTGGGATGAAAAAGAATTCTTGCTCAACTAGATGTGATTTCACGAGTCCAAGTTCGCGCAAGTTGTCATTCATAATACTCCAACGGTTTTGATTAACTTCTCCTATTGCTTTATGAGGGTAACCAATCAAGGAATCTATTAAGTCGGCGTATGACAAATTATATTTATAGGTATCGTTATAACTAAAAAGGTGTCGGGGTAATTCTGTTGAAATTTTTCTCGCGATTTCCTCTTTGTGTTCAATCGCGTATTGCCAACCTTTTATCGATGCCGAAATAAAATTAGCGACAAGTTTTGGATTACGTTGTGTGAGCTGTTTTGAGGTAAATAGGGTATCACCATAAAAATTAATGCCGAAGTCGGCAGGATCAAGTTTATTGAGTTTTACTTCTCTTTCTTGAGCCTCAAAAGTGGCAGAAATTTCGTAGGTTACGATAGCATCGACTTCGTTATTAATTAATGCATCGATGGTGTTTTCTGTATGCATAAAATTGATTTGTTGTAGGTCAAAACCTTGCGCCTTAAAGACGGCGCCAACTTCTGCTTCAGTAGCTGCGTCAGTGCCGACAGCAATGCGTAGTTTTGCCAATTGTGAAAGATTGGATATCGGAGTGTCAGACAGAGAAAATATAGCGGTTTGGCTTCTTTGGAAAATAGAGGCTAATACCACTAAATCTAGACCTTTATCTTTTGCTGTTAAAATGTCTAATGAACCGATAGCGAAGTTAGCATTACCGTTTTGTATTTCGTCTATTGGGGATACGACAGAACCACCTTGACGGCTAATAGGCTTTATTTCTAAGTCAATATCAACGTCTTTATAATACCCTTGCCAAAGAGCAGCATAGTAACCTGCAAATTGGAATTCATGCTCCCATTTAAGCTGTAATACAGCTTTTTCTGCAGAAAGTACGTTAGTGATAGAGCAACATAGGAAAATCATTCCTAATAATAAATTTTTCATTCAATAATTTAGAGAGAATAAGGTTTTTATTATTCTACCAATATACCATTTTATTTTCTTTAAATTATTTAGGTAAATGTGAGGAAGCATGTAATTTTATTTTAAAAAAGTGATGTTTTTTCCACCTATCTTTCCAATACCACAAATACTTGACTATACTTTATTAACTCTCTTTGGTGATGCATATCTCATAGGGAAAAAGCATATATATTATCTAACTTTCTTGCGAGGAGTTTAACTCCATGGATAATCGTAAACTTTTTGTTCTTACGGTAACGGTTATGGCTCTTCCTTTTTCCTTGCCTACCTATGCAGCAAATATTTCTGGGGTAATCAAGAAAGCCTCGAATAGTCCTGCAAAAAGTGCCCAAATATCCTTTACCTGTAGTGGCGTTATATTTAATGCCCAAGCTGATAAGTACGGTCGTTATCGAATAACCGGCTTGCCAAATATAAAATGGTGCACGTTAAACGTATCATATAGGAATAAAAAATCGAACGCAGCCAGAGTAAACTCAGGTTCCGGTAGTAAAGACATTAATGTTAAGTTAGTAGATAACAAAGGAGCCTGGCAGCTTATTCTTTAGTTGCAGCTTAAACGATAATGGTCGATAAAGAACTTTCTTCACTCCCCTCAGACTCAGCTGATAGCAAAATAAGCAGCACAGCAGTAGCCAGCAAATCGAGAAAGGATTTGTGGGATAAGATTGAAATTATCACACGTCCCATTGCTGCACTATTAACCGCAATCCTCATAACCATTATTGGCTACTTTGGTCAAAGCACCCTGACAGAATTATCGCTTCAAGAGCAGAATGCTAGACTCTATACAGAGCTTTTAGCGCGAAGGGAAGATGCAGAAAGCTCACTCAGGAAAGACATGTTCAAGGAAGTCATGGGAGGATTTTTCAGCTTGAACGTATCACAAAATCCAGAAAACGACCTATCTAAAAAAGTCCTAAAGTTAGAGTTATTAGCGATAAACTTCGGCGACTCTTTAAGTTTAGGGCCTCTTTTTTCAGAGATGTCTAAGGATATTGAGCGAGTGTTAGAGTCTAATAAAGAGGTGATGATAGATTGGAAAATCACCGCTGGTGCTTACCAAAAAAGACTGCGTTCCTTAGCAAAACGTGTTGCCAGCTCGCAGTTATCGACTATTTTCCCGACGGGCAGTCCTTTTTCGTTTGAGGTACCCATGGACATTATTGAGGGACAAGATAACAGCTCAGATTTTAATTATACCTGGCCCTTTGATGATC
>JAWUXK010000137.1:0-13789 GCA_034111385.1 Colwellia sp.
GAGCCTAAAGCTGACCTTATAGGTTAACTAATTTTATTTATTTGTACTCCAAAATTAACTTAATATTGAAAATACAATTATGTTCTCAATTTCAAAAGCGGACATTAAAATCATCTTAGGCGCACCGAAATTAGAGTATTAAATCTATGGCATTTCGCCCCCGAACTGCCATTCATTTTATAATAAACCACATCATTACAATTACTTACACTTCACTATCGTTCACAAGAAACGCCATTGCTTATAATTCGAGTTTTTGAATAAACTGATTGGGAGGAGACCATCAGGTTAAGTTAACTTTGTTCACCTTTTCTATGAATATCCAAACAGCTACAGACAATATTTACTCCACATTTCGATTAATCATTATTTTATTTAATAGAATGTCTTTCACGACAGATTTTAATCAATTCTTTAGTCGAACCATCCATGTTTAAAGGCTCATTAATATTTGAAAGCTTACTTAAAATATCATTACCTAACATTTTTCCTAATTCCACGCCCCATTGATCAAAAGAATTTATCTGCCAAATTACTCCTTGAACAAAAACTTTATGTTCATAAAGAGCAATAAGGCTACCTAATACTTTAGGTGTTAATTTAGATATTAATAGGGTATTACTTGGTTTGTTTCCTTTCATTACTTTGTATGGTGAAAGATAACTTATTTCATGCGAACTACACTTTTCCTGCGTCATTGCGGCAATAACTTGTTCTTCAGACTGCCCTTCCATTAACGCTTGGCTTTGCCCCAAACAATTTGCAATTAACATATCATGATGATTAGCAATATCAGCATGGGGATTAAGTGGTAGAATAAAATCTACAGGTATTGGCGTTTTACCTTGATGAATTAATTGATGAAATGAATGTTGACCATTAGTGCCTTCACTTCCCCAAACAATAGGTCCAGTATCATAATCTGTTTCTTTTTTTTCTAAGTTGACTGATTTACCATTACTTTCCATATCGAGTTGCTGTATGTAGGCCGGTAATCCACGTAAATAATGATAGTATGGCAATAAAGCTTGGGACTGTGCACCATGAAAGTTTCTATACCAAATCCCCACCAATGCCATCATTACGGGCATATTATCCTCAAAAGATGTTTGTCTAAAATGTTCATCCATTTCAAATGCACCTTTTAAAAATTGTATATAGTTTTCAAAGCCAATAGCAATAACTAGAGGTAACCCTATTGCTGACCAAATAGAATATCGCCCACCAACCCAATCCCACATAGGGAAAATATTCTCTTCACTAATACCAAACCTTTTGGCCGCTTCAATGTTGGAAGATACACAAGCAAAGTTATGTTGAATGTCACTGAGTTTTGCTTCTTTTAAGAACCACTTTTTAGCCGATTCCATATTTCTCAGTGTATCTTGAGTCGTTAATGATTTCGAAGATATGATTACCAAGGTTGTTTCAGAATTTAAGCCTGATAGTACATCATGTATATGACAGCCATCAACATTGGCCACGAAATGTACATTGATGTGCTTCTGACGATACGGTTTTAAGGCTTCTGACATAATTTTAGGTCCTAAAAAGGAGCCACCAATGCCAATAGCTAAAACATCTTTAAAGGCTTTACCGCTATAACCTTTTTTAACGCCTATAGAAACGTTACTTACAAAAATTTTTATTTTGTCTAAGGTCATGTTAACCAGAGGCATAATATCAGTACCGTCAACATAAACGGGTTCATTAGAAAAATTGCGTAAAGCGGTATGTAACACAGGACGATTTTCAGTGGTATTAATTGGCGATCCTGAAAACATTTTTTCTATTTTTTCGTCAACACCACATTGTTTTGCCAAATCAACGAGCAGCTTTTTCGTTTCTGATACGACATGGTTTTTCGAGTAATCTAATAATATTCCTGATGTTGACACAGTAAAGTTATCAAATCTATTAGGATCCACACGAAATAAAAACTTTAAATCCATGTTTCTATTACCTAAAAAGTGAGAACTCAAGCTTTTCCATGCCTGCGAATTGGTCAACATCTTTAATACCCCTTTATAAAATACATCTTCCAACTTATCCATGCCTACTCCTTATCTTTCTGTTATTTATTGGTCGAAATATAAAAGAGTAGAATGGGGAATTAGTTTATTTGAATAAACTCAGTTAAGCTTATTTAGGCTTTTTACCTCGGCCAGTCACTAAACGTGAAAAAGTAACTTGAGTGTAATCACCATTTGCTTTATCGGTAGCCCAATCACCTGTGCCTGGGCAGGCAGGATAGCGAAAGCTTGGATCATCTTTCGTGCTACATTGGTTATATGCCCCTGCTTTAAAGAAGTTAGCTTCACCTGTATACCCATGGGGATGATCGCGTTCATCAACATTGCCATACGCATCGACGTTATTACTTAAATCGATGGCATATTTAACGGCTTTATGGCGATCTGTAGTGAAAGTTAAATACATGGTGTTTTCATATACATTGACTTCATAACTAAAGGCTTCACTAAGGGCGATACCTTGCTCACCAGGATTTTTAGTCTCAAGCCATGCGTTACCCCATACAGGGTAACTAATATCTGTTCTTTCAGGGTTATCTTTTTCTAGGTTAAGTTCGTAAGTCCAAAAAACAGATCCATATTTATGATCTGGCAGTTTTTTATAATAAATTTTTAATGGCTCATTTCCATAGCCATAACCTTCACCTTCAGCAACTCGGCCAGCATCTTGGGAGGCATGAACTTGACCTACAACCACTGAAAAAGCTGTTGGTTTATCAGCATATTTAGCCCGCTTTGCCACATGATTTACTTCCAGTGTAGCCTGTAAATTTCCGCCCACTTGAGCAAATTCATCGGCACGTTGATTTACTTTTAGGGCAAAGTTATTGGCAAGCGCATATTTTTCACCTGTTTCGCCGCCAAGCATATGATGCAACTCACTACGGGTATTGGTTGAATTAACCGAGGTAATGGCTTTATTCGGTGCAGCAAACACCAAATTACCCTCAGCATCGATATAAAAATAATCAGGATGCTGATAGGTTTGTAAGTCTTTTACCGTGATCAGATCAACCACTCCGTCCATATCAGTATCGGTAGGGGTATTAATTTGCCAATGGCTAAGATCAAACTTTTCTGCTGGTAATGTTAAACGTTGTTCGCTTTTATTATCCGTTACGCCACACCCTAACAGCGCTAAAGCACTAAGCGATATAACACTATGCGTTAATATTATTTTTTTTAAGTTCATTATTTACACTCTATTTATTGTCGATAATTTTTAAAAACTAACTAAAAACTTCATTTCAATGGGGGGAAACTGCTCGTGACTTATCCCGTTGAAGCATTTGACTGCTCACGTAAGCGTTGTGAAATATCGCTGACTATTTCACCTGGGGTTGACTGTACATCGATTATCCAGCCATAGCCTGGTAATTCAAGTGTATCGAGCTGAGAGTCTAATAGTCGTGGATCAAAATAATGGCCTTTTCGAGAGTTCAGTCGCTCCATAAGCAACGCTCGCGAGCCATTAAGGATAATCCACGTTATGTCGTTTTTGCATTGCGACGCCAGTATTTCTCGATAAGTCTCTTTTAATGCTGAGCAGGCAAGTACGGCTCCGCCATTGCTTTCCCACAATACCAATTCAGCTGAAAGTGACTCAAGCCACGGCTGCCTGTCTTCATCATTTAGTGCAACGCCACTCTGCATTTTTTGCACGTTGGATTCAGGATGAAAGTCATCCGCATCAAAAAAAGGGAGTTTCATCTCCTCTGCTAATAACTGACCTACCGTCGATTTTCCCGTGCCAGAAACACCACAAACAATTAGAATCATCTGCATTTACTCCTTTATTAGCCGATTAATGCAAGGATGCCGTTATACGAAATAATGACAGAAAACAAAAAGGCCATACCCAATACAAAATTAAGTAAATAACCCGCGGCATGTTTACCCATTAAATCTTTTTTATTGATCATCAAAATAATACCCGTAATTACCAGAGGTAGTACAAATACATTAAAGACTTGCGTTAGCAATTGCCCCTTAACCGGATTAAAACCAAATACCGGAATAGTAAGCGCAAAAATAGCCGCGATACCCGTAATAACTCTAAACTGTGTAGATTGTGTATCGAGCTTACCTGAGCGGTAATCTTCTATTAATAGTGGGGCAATTAACATACAAGGAAATACCGAAGATAAACCCGCAGCAAGTGTACCGAAAAAGAATACGCTAAGCGCCGCTTTGCCCGCTATCGGCTCTAAGGCACCAACCATATCTACAACAGCGGTTACTTTTGTACCATCGTGAAATAAAGCGCCTGCTGCTACAGCCATGACTGATCCGCTAATAATAAACACTAATACGGCTGCTACTATGGCATCTTTCTTTTGCTGGGCTTGGTCTTCCATTCCCCAGCCTTTACCTTGAATAAATAACGGACGAGAAAGAAAAGTAGCGGCTGCCATGGTTGTTCCTACAAAGGCTGCAACCATCATTTTTCCACCCTCTACATCAGGTATAACGGGTATTAATCCTTGAACAACTTCTGCTGGTAAAGGATGTACAACAAACAGTGATAAAACGAAAGATATGCCCATACAAGAAACAAATATGACGAGAACTTTTTCAAATAGTGAATATTTTCCAATAAGCAATATACCGTACATAATACTAATGACAGTAACGGCAATAGCGACAATAACGCCGTATTTATGTGGTATCACAGAAGGAAAATACATAGCGATCATTTCAAAAAGAATATTAGCTGATATGCCCAATATGCCTGCTAGTGAATTCCATTGACCAAAAGACACGCCGATGATGATCATTATCGCCATCGGTTTACCGAATTTAAGGTGTTTCTTAAAACCATAAAGTGCCGTTTCACCTGTAACTAAGGCAAAATTACCGTAAGCGTAAATAAGCACGCCCGAAAATAGGCAACTTAACATTAACACCCACAACAATTGCATTCCAAAAGTGCTACCTGCCACTATCATAGCCGTAACACTACCGGTACCTATGGTATAACCAATAGCTAAAAACGCTGGCCCAAAACTTAACAAGTTTCTAATTAATGCTGACACATTTTTCTCCCCAAAATATTATTAATTGCAGGCTACCCCGTGGTTCTGCCTGCAAAAACTCTTTACGCCTTGCTTGATAGTTTTTGTTTATTACTCGTTATTTAACACTCAAGCATTATCGTTATTCATTAAAATCATCGGCAATATGCTCAATTGACTTCAAGTAGCTTCAATTAATTAGAAGCTACTTTCTTCTGCCATTTTTACCACGCCAACAGTCAGGATAAGATTGGCAAAGCGACGCTGTTCGCCCGTCTGGATAATCAACGTTGTGGCTGGTTCTCTAATTTTATCGTAGAAAGCCCAACGTTCCATCGCATCCCACGTCACATCACCCAGTAACGTTTTATAGGCATCATGAATTTCAGCATTGGCTTCAGCCGGCTTTTCCATCACGATTGCGCCTTGAACAGGACAAACTTCAAGGATGCCTTCAAGCACCGTCAAAGCATCCAATAACCCAGGGCGGAAGTTTAGGTGTACTGTAGTAGAATTGGGACCATTCATCGCCCCTACCGGTAAATTCCCGTCAGCAATCACAACTTGTGCAAAATGACCTGAACGGGCAAGGGCTTCCATAATTTTTGGGTGTATTACCGCTGTTTTGAGCATAGTTTTCTCTTTGTTAAATGACTATTTAAAAAGTAGCACCCAAATAGTGCTACTTTTCGTTGTTCAATAGTCAATTACATGTTGTACACGCCGCCATTGATATCAAGCGTAGCGCCAGTGATGAAGCCATCGTACTCTGATGCTAGATATTCAACTGCGCGTGCTACGTCATCGGCGTTGCCTGCTTGTTGAATAGGAATGCCTTTAATGGTTTCATCCGCTGACGCTTTGGTGGTATGGGTATTATGAAATGAAGTACCAAGAATAAGGCCAGGTGCAACCGCATTAACGCGAGTGCCTTGTGGCCCTAACTCTGCAGAAAGCGCGCGCGTGAACGTAAGGATGGCGCCTTTACTGGTGGAGTATGCTAGAGAGCCTGGATGCCCACCTTTGCGACCAGCTAGCGAAGCTAAATTTACAATACTGCTTTTTTTCTGTTTAGCTAAATGAGGAGCAGCTGCACGCGTTACAAACATCATCGAGGTCAGGTTAATGTCCATAACCTTGTGCCAAAACTCTGCTTCCATTTCATTCAACATTTTTCGAGCCACAAGGGAGCCGGCGTTGTTGATAAGTATGTTCAAACCACCTAGCGCTTCAACCGTTTGCTCGACCAATTCATTCGCATCGACTTCATTTGTTAAGTCGCCACTTATCGCAACCGCTTTTTGTCCTTTACTGCTCGCATATTCAACCAATTGGTTAGCCGTATCAGCACTAGAGAAATAGTGAATAGCAACGTTTGCCCCACTATCAATTAAGTGTTTGGTAATTGCTTCGCCAATTCCCTGGGCGCCTGCGGTAATAAGGATGTTTTTTCCAGTTAATTTTGTATTCATGTTATTCCAAAAATAAATAAAATAGAGAGTCGTATTGCGGCGACTAAAGGTGGACGTTTGAGTCTTGCCTCGCCGTTTAGATTAAGTCGAATGCGCTTGCACCATACTTTTTGGCAACTCATTTACTTGAGCTGCCAAAAAGTAGAGAAAAGTCAATTTAATACCAATTCAATTAATACCAAACGAAAGCTTACTTATAAGTTACGTTTCGGCTTTCATAGCCGGTATTATTCGCACGTATTTTTCCACTATCCTTCAGTACAACATCCTTGATTACCGTAATCGGACCGCCGTTGGTTAGGAAAAGCTCCAGTGGCGCACTTTTATTCCACGTGGTATTCGAAATATTCAATTTCTGTACGCCATGAAAATACATAGAAGCGCCAGATCTATGGGTTGGACCTTTACCTACATTAGTAAGCGTATTATCTGTTACCGTAACAATCGGTCCAAAAGTACTCTCATCTGTGCCACCTCTATAAATCGTAGCAACCTCTTCTTTAATGTCAGTAAAGGTGTTACCCGAAATGGTTAAATTTTCAACGCTATATACACCTAGGTCATCTACTTCTCTATTCATTTGAAGTATGGCACCAGTAATATTGCTAAATTCTGAATCCATAATTTCAATGGTGTCAGCGAAAGTACCAGCATTGGCCTTAAAGAAGTAAAAATAACCATTCACATCAAGGTCTGTCACTTTTACATTACGTACTAACAAGTTGTAATTGATGTTCATTGAAGTGCTACTAGTACTAATGATGCTATTACCTTTGTAATCTGGTGATTCTGCACCGTCAAACCAAAGGTTTTCAACGATTAACGCGCCGCCATTTTCAATATTTATAAAGTTAGGCTTTTGCGATCTAACAATAGGTTTTTTGCCTTTATTAGCCATGATTGTTATTGGCTGATGAATTTCAGCAAACTTAGTCAATAAGTATTCGCCGCCATTTTCAAGTAATAAAACATCACCAGGATTACTCGTATCAAGCGCAGCTAAAAGCGTATTAGTTCCAGGTTTTACAGCTATGGTTTTGCCGCTATTGAATGCAACAACCGCTTCATTTTTAGGATAGAAGTTAGTACCGGCTTCTTCTTTGGTAACCGGTAATTTGACTTCACCAAAACCAATTTTATCAAGCAGCGCTTTAGACGGAGATTTCAGTCCATATTTATTTGTGGTTACCGAATAAGGCGTGCTAGCAAAACCGCTTTTAATAGGCGTGCTGGCTTCTTCGTTTAGGTAGTTGCCTTTAAAGTTAATACCTGACATATCATCATACAGAGTGAATGGATTAAGGTTCGACTTACCTAAGATCAGATTTCCTTTAAATTCAGATGTGGTAGGTGGCGCTGAACGCTCTTCATCTGCGCCTGCACCAAGCTCTATGTAATCACTGTCGATTACTATATTGTTGTTCATCGATGAGTCGATTACAGGGTCGTAACGATTAGGAGTAGAGTTTGGAACGCCATTCATAATAACCAACGCACCGCGCAATCTTTTGCCTGTTAAGCCGTACATGTAGTTATTACTTACCGACTGACTTTCATTGATAATGCGAATACCACCTGTGTTAGGCTTTCGATTACCTAGAAAATAGTTTCCTTCAACTTTTGTGAAGTGACCATGGCGCATAGTAAGCGTACCTTGGGTTTCAAAAAATACATTATTAATTAAATGATTGCCGCTTGATTTGTTAGAAATAATTTCGTGTTCACCATTGGTACGATCAAAATAGTTATATTGAGCCGTTGTGTTTGAATATTCACGAGAAAAGTGACTAGTGCCAATGCGTAAAGTTTCACCACCATTAGAACCGAGTATTTGTCTTGGACCAAAGTAGTTATATTCAATAATATGGTGATTTTTGCGGCTCGGTTCAGTATTCATTCTGACAGCCAAGGTAACACCGCGGTTTCTTTTGTTGATCAGGGTGTTGTGGTCAAAACGGTTATTTTTACCGTACATGGCAACCCAAAGGTCTGACATTGGGCGATCGATAGTACTAAAGTTGTCGATAACAGTGTTTGTTACTCTCGAATTGTTAGCTAAGTCTTCAGTAGAT
This sequence comes from Colwellia sp., assembly GCA_034111385.1. GTDB lineage: Bacteria > Pseudomonadota > Gammaproteobacteria > Enterobacterales > Alteromonadaceae > Colwellia. The sequence goes on from JAWUXK010000137.1 coordinate 8,592, forward strand.
GTTCTAAAGGAAAGTACTTCACCTGTAGGCGTATAACCATCTTTAAAAACTAGGCCTGAGATAACAATATGTTCGCCTGAAAATGATAAGTTTGAACGGCCCGTGATAATAACTTTACCTGGGGTTTGGGCTTTTAATTCAATCAGTTTATTTGGTAGACCTTTCGCTTTAAAAACGAGCTCTACATCTTTCCATGTACCGTTTGCGAGGACAATATCATCACCTGGCTCCAATGATTCCACGGCTTTATTAAATTGTTTAATGTTTTTTACAAGTTGGGCGTTACTTATTTGGGAATAAGAAAAAAGCGCAATAAATAATCCAAATAGATATGCATGGGATTTAACGTCTTTAAACATATTTTTATACTCCTGAATTTTTTAATTTTTCTCTGAAAGGAATGTTTGCATGTACTTAAACGTTATTTTTGTTATAGATACGCGCGATTTTTAAAAATAATAAATTTCACTACTTGTACAATTAACAAGTAGTGAAATTAATAATAGTTAAAATACCAATAAATTGAGCCTATATTTTTAGAGGCTCAATTTAATTAAGTATTAAAACTTAGCACGTACACCAAAGGTGTAACGACGATCTGCTTCGCTGTATTTCCAGTTACTACCAAGTTCTGTAATTTGGCGAATTGGTTCACCCGTTAAGTTAACCGCATTGGCAACAATCGTGATGTTTTCGTTAACGTCGTAACTTGCAGAGAAGTCCAATTGACCACGTGCATCACGGTAGTTATTACCTAATGTAGGGTCAAAATTAGCCGCGTCTGGGTCTGTAAGGTTATACACACCTGTTGCTAACGCGCCTACCGGACGTACTCGTTTCTCGTTTTGAGTATCTAAATACTTGTCACGCCAGTTGTACGCAACACGTACTTGATAACCTTCGTGCTCCCAGTAAACTTGGGCGTTGAAGGTGTTTTTAGAAATATCCAGTAATGGGTTACCATCTGGTTGCTCACTATCAGCATAAGTATAGTTTGTGCTAACACCTAGACCAGACCAAGCGCCAGGTAAATCGCTAAACTGTTGTTGGTAAGCTAATTCTAAACCGACTATTTTACCATCACCGCCGTTTACATCAGTATCAATTACAATACCCGTTAGACCTACATCTCTTTGACCTTCTACATAAGCAAGATCTTGACTGCTTGACGCATAACTAACATTTTCTTGGCTAACACCGGCAGTATCTAAAAGACAAACGTTTACATATTCTGTAACGTTTTGTCCGGCAACGGTTTCTGAATCAGCTAAACAAGAGCTACTAGTAGTAGTAAATGACTCAACATCTTTGTAGAATAATGCGGCAGATACCATGCCACCTTCACCAAAGTAGTGTTCGGCTGAAATGTCATACTGCGTAACACGGTAAGGGTCTAATTGATATGAACCTTGTGTACCTGTTACTAGCGAATTATCAATATTTAGTGCTGGGCTTAATTCACCAAATTCAGCTCGACGCATCACTTTTGCTGCGGCAAAACGTAAGATAGTATCATCAGCAACAGTGTAGGTAACATTAAGGCTTGGTAAAAAGTCTGCGTAATCATGATCGGCAGATTCAGCATATATACTAGAGGTTAAATCTGTAGAAACGTAACGTGCACCGACGATTGCCGTTATTTCATCGAAATCTAAATGAAACTGTGTGTAAATCGCTTGAGTTTTTTCTTCTATCTTCGCATACGAACCCGTGTTGCGAACCATGTTATCTTCAAGGCTACCCGTTAATTCGTGACTACTTCCGTCAAGCATTTGCTTAACTCTGTCGTAAGTGCCATTGATGTCATAGCCTAATAATGCCGCATCATAAACAAAATAATCAGTTAATGCGTTAGTACCAGATATGCCACTTTGATCAAATGAGTTATCGTGGTTAATCGCTTTAAAACCACCATACATGTCATGAAAGTCACCTACCCATGTAGGGGTGATTACGCCGCCATAAGAAACACTTGTTTGAAGGTTTTTAAGCTCACTGCCATTATTTCTCAGGTCGTGTCTGTCTAACTCATATTCACGATCAGTAGTACGAACACCCGCCTTAATTGATGAAATAAAATCTAAATTACCAAATGGTTCAGAATATTCTACGTCAAAACGGATGGCCGTTTCTTCATTATCCTCAGCGTATCTTTGATGAGTAAATTGACGAATAGCCATATTGTTAGGATCTGTAAGCGCATCTTCATCTGAGAATGCAAGACCTGGCACAGAGTCACCCGCTCCTGTCATGGTGATAGTGAATAAATGTTCGGTAATTGTTCCATCTGCGTCATACTGGTCACGAGAGATAGGACGTAAATTAAATTCAGATTTTTGACGCAAAGATTCAGCTTTAGTATATGCAATTTCACCCGATACTTTTATTTGATCCGTTAACTGGAATTCACCGCCAAGCGCATTTGATATGGACTCATTAGTCGTGAAGTCAGACCATGATTTAGGCTGAACAAAAACACTACCTGAGCCAAAGTCGTTAAGTTGACCTTGAGCATCGCCATAAGCGTTATCAAGCACTAAGTCGCTATAGTCTTTACTATCGTTAAGTACAGAATAGGCTTCTTGACCACCATCAAGTTCAGTCGCATTGATATCTAAATAAATAAAGCCATCATCACTTTGAGGCGCCCACTGTAATGATAAACCGTATGCTGTACGTTCACGCTGTTCAGTTTTTTGCTCTACTGTATTTTGGCTTCTAACCAAGTAGTTACCACTAACATTACTAGCTTCTTCGCCGTTTACGTCTATATCAGTAGGCGTTACCAGATTAAGGAATTCATCACGACGTAATTCACGGTCTTGATAAGCTAGCACTACTGATGCGCCAAATGTACCTGAATCACCTAAGTCCCAATTGGTACCCGCTGCGGCACTGAACTTAGGCGCCCAGTTTTCAGTTTTGTCTGCATACTCTCCATCTAACGATATAGCAACTAATGGCTCATTCAACTCTAATGGGCGAACAGTTGTCATATTGATAGTGCCACCTAAGGCACCTTCAATCATTGAAGCTGTTGGAGACTTAATTACTTCAACTGTTTTCAAGAAGCTTGATGGGAAGTCGTCTAAGCTAATACCACCACGACCGCTACCTGAAGTAGAACGACCGTTTAATTCAACACGGTTTTGAGAAATACCACGAATGGTAACAGATTCACCTACACCAAAATCAGTACTAATTGAAACACCGGTAATACGTTGTAATGCTTCTGCGATGTTATTATCAGGCAGCTTACCTATATCTTCAGCAACGATGGCGTCTACGATACGATCATCGAAGCGTTTTTGACGAGCTGATTCCGCTATACTGCCAGCAATACCTGTAACTTGTATTACTTCAATGTCTTTGGTGTCAGCAACATTTTCAGCTGCCACTGTTGGCATAGCTAACATAGCTGATAATGCTGCGCCAAATAAAATGATATTATTGTTTGTTTTTTTTGACTTATTGAATACAGAACTAATCTTGTTCAGTTTCATTGTTTTTCCCCTAATTCTTATCGCAACGGTAAAATTAACGATGAGTTGACTCTAATTTTTGTTTATTTTAATTTAATATACCAGATTCACTATCTAATATATCAAAATGATTTATAGTATATATAAATTAATAATGCAAGCATTTATATTACCAATCATTGTAATTAGAATAATATTGGACAGATAGATAATAAGATTAACACAACCAAAAACAGCGCAATTGGAAAGATCCATCATGGGCGTTAGAAAGGTAAATAAAGTTACCGATTGAGAATTTAATTGACTAAATCAAGAAAAAACTATTGATTTACAGAACTTGATATTGGTATTACCGATATATAAATACAACCTAACAGAGATAGGTTTAGACCAACAATTAATTAAAATATCGAAACTGAGTGCTGTGATACGATAGAGTGAATTAGAGAAACAGGTACGGCTATTTATTTAGTGTTCTATCTTATTAACTTAAGATAAAGTTTCTGGTATAAATTGCTTACACTTGCAAATGCCCTAATATAAAGATATAAAGGCGGCATTTATCTACATATTAAAAATTTGCTATTAAATGAAAACTATTGATTTTGAAATTAAAAGTATCAATGAAATAATAAATGCTTCTTCTATTACAAAAAAGGGTAGTTTAGTAGATCAAATATATACAGTTTTACGTGATAAAATTATTAACCTTTCTTTACCCCCTGAAATGCCTTTAGTGGAAAAAGAAATAGCGTCTATCTTTAACATAAGCAAAACCCCCGTTAGAGAAGCGTTAATACGTTTAGAGAATGATCGACTAGTTAATATAATACCTAAAAGTGGTAGTTATGTGACATCAATCAGTTTAGAGCGTTATATAGAAGCCTGTTTTATTAGAGTAACTTTAGAAAGTGGGTGTGTTAAACGCCTTGCAGAGCGCGGAATTAGCTTATCTCAACAAGTAAAATTAAAGTCATTAATCATCGAAGAACAGCAAGTAAGAGAAAGTGAATCCACCGATAATAATGAACGTGGTCATCCTCCTGGTTTTGAAATTAATGAGTTATTTCATCGTACATTATTTGAATATGCAGGTATTTTAGGGGCATGGCAATTACTCGATAGCTCTAAAGCTGAAATGGAAAGGGTTTGGCACTTAGAAAAAATCATCGGAGTTAGAAGAACTTGTGATGCAATTTCTGAACATTATAATGTTGTAGAAGCGATAATAAACCGAGACCCAATAACTGCTGCAGAAGTAATGGCTGACCATATAGGTGATATTGATGGCGAAATGGATATTATCTCTAAAAACCCTCAGTTAATTCGATCAATCGAAGAATTCAACTTGTTGCTTAGTGAGCAACGAAAAGGACGAAATAGCAGTAATTAAGTGGCAAACTTTTTGTTGGTAATAGTGTTTTTAGGATAGGGAATGATCTACTGCTTTTGAAGATTATAATTAGATTGAAGGGATATTGAAATTCATAACCTACTTTAGGTACAATTGATTAATGAATAACTTCCAAAATAAACATCAATACTATCTAGCTTTGTGCCCCTGAGCGAGATAGAAATTAATTTGTAATACCCTTAAATGCATATTAATCGATGGTCCGCCTTCGGCATTTTCTATTAAATTTGTGTATTGATTTTACAAGCTTCACTTTGAAAAAAGGGAAAGGACTTCACTATATACCCTAGTTCAGCTTAGTC
>JAWUXK010000138.1:0-20473 GCA_034111385.1 Colwellia sp.
GGTTTCGGTACTTACAAAGTAAATGACCGTGCCGCACGTACTGGACGCAATCCTCAAACAGGTTCAGAGATCCAAATTGCTGCTGCAAAAGTTCCAGCTTTTAAAGCAGGTAAAGCATTGAAAGACGCTGTAAACATTTAATCTTTCACAGGCCACAAAAAAACCAACTTAAGGTAAGTTGGTTTTTATATCTGCTAAAAAGTAATTAAAGTTAAAACGACACTAGTCTTCTACCCGAACACCCCAAACATCATGTTCATCGGCATGAATAATTTGTACCCAAAGTAAATCGCCAGGCTCTGCATCAAGATCATCAGACAAATACACTTTGCCGTCAACTTCCGGTGCATCCATGTATGAACGCCCTACAATACCAAGACCATTCACTTCATCAACAAGAATGAGATATTCTTGGCCAATGCGAGCTTGTAATTTATCAGCGCTGATTTTAGCTTGCACTGTCATGAAACGTTGTAATCGATCTTCCATTACTTCATCTGAAACGTGATCAGGTAAAGCATTAGCCGTAGCACCTTCAACAGGTGAATATTTGAAACAACCCACGCGGTCTAATTGTGCTTCTTCTAAAAAGTCTAATAACTCTTCAAATTCTTCTTCTGTTTCACCAGGGAAACCAACAATAAAGGTTGAACGGATCACTAGCTCTGGACAAATTTCACGCCATTTAGCTATACGCTCTAATACGCGGTCTGAGCTACCAGGACGTTTCATTAGTTTTAATATGCGTTTATTGGCATGCTGAAAAGGAATATCTAAATAAGGCAGTATTTTCCCTTCCGCCATCAATGGAATAATTTTATCCACATGTGGATAGGGATATACGTAATGCAAACGCACCCAAACACCCTGCTTTGATAACTCTTCACATAACTGCTGCATGTGTGTTTTAACTGGCATACCTTCGTAAAAATCAAGTTTATGCTTAACATCTACACCGTAAGCAGATGTATCTTGAGATATTACTAGCAATTCTTTTACGCCTGCGTTCACTAAACGTTGAGCCTCACCTAATACATCACCTACTGGACGAGAGTCTAAATCGCCACGCATTGACGGAATAATACAGAAAGTACATCGGTGATTACAGCCTTCTGATATTTTTAAGTAAGCATAATGCTTAGGCGTAAGTTTAACGCCTTGTGGCGGTACTAAGTCAATAAACGGATTATGTTTTGGTTTAGCCACATGCTCTTGTACCTGTTTCATCACTTCATCATAAGCATGCGGGCCAGTAACACCTAATACGTTCGGGTGTAGCTCAATAATTTCGTCTTTCTTAACACCTAAACAGCCCGTGACCAATACTTTACCATTCGCGGCTATCGCTTCACCTATAGTATCTAAAGATTCTTTTACTGCTGAATCAATGAAACCACAGGTATTTACTATCACTAATTCTGCATCATCGTAGCTATTAGTTACATCATAGCCTTCAATTCGAAGTTGAGTAAGAATCCGTTCAGAATCAATTAAATTTTTTGGACAGCCAAGAGAAACAAAACCAACTTTAGCGCCTTTTTCTGCACCAGAATCGACAATAGCTTGATGCTGCTCTTCAATCATTTTAGAAGGAATATCTAATGTGGTTGTTTGGCTTTGGGCTGAATTACTTGTGCTTGGGTCGAATTGTTCTACGGTCATAGGTGTCTCAACTTATTCTGCTTTTTACTTAATATATATGGTATTACTGGTTCTTTTTCTAATATCTAATAAAGAGAAGAGCAGCGTCATAAATGGTGGTTTAACTGTCTTTATAGCTTACTCTGTTTATTTACTAAGGCAGTTGTTTAATGCGCTGGATTATACAGGAAAGTTGGTTTTGGGGAAATCTATCAATATTATTTAATTAAGATCAAAGCTTCTCTGCTCATCAAAAGTATAGCCTAGAGCCTTATAACCTTTTTCTCGCTTTGCCCACATACGCTTTAATGTTATATAGTCATCAACAAAATCATACACTTGAATAACTTCCTTTGTGCTCCACTCTCGCTGTATTCGACCAGCATATTGAGCCAAAATGCCCTTCCATGCTATCGGCAGTGTAATAAACAAAGTATCTAAATAAGATAAGTCAAAACCTTCACCAACATATTTACCCGTTGCTAATATTACAAAGCGATTATTTCCTGATGTGTTAGTACTAGGATCATGCTGTCGTAGTTTTTCTATGCGTTGCTGCCTTTGTTTAGCTGAAATGGAACCATGTAACTCAATGACATTAACACCTTCACTTGCCAGCATATCCGCGAGTATTGTTATATGTTCTTTACGTTCAGTTAAAATCATTATCGTTCGGTTATTATTTACCGAATCAACAACTGCCTTTATGATGAGTTGATTCCGTTGTTGATTAAGCATTAAATATTTATAAACTTCTGATATATGAGGTTTTTGCTCAGGAACTTCCCATGACTTAGGAAAGCCAATTCTGGTATTAGTCACTTTCACATGTTGCTCAAATTTATGAGTTGACGTAGTTGCCTTAAACACAACACCACCTAACTGAAAATGCATTAATTTTTCTAAGCCATCTTGACGTTTAGGTGTTGCAGTTAAACCGTGAACATAGCGAGCATGAGCCGATTTTATCAAGGCCTCATAGTTTGAAGCAGGTAAATGGTGGCATTCATCAATGATTATTTGCCCATATTTTTCAATGGCAGGTTTAATATCTAAACCATTCCTACTCACTAAACTTTGGTAAGTAGCAACATCAACTTGGTAGCTCAATTTGTCTTTACCACCTAATAAACTACCAACTTCTATATTGGTTAAGAAGACCTTTATACGTTCAAGCCATTGTTCAGCTAGTTGTCGATTATGTACTAAAATAAGCGTGTTAATTTTTCGTTTAGCTACAAGCGCCAAGCCAGTTACTGTCTTACCAAACCCCGTTGACGCAACGAAAACCCCATTATCTTTCTCAAGTAAAGCGGTCACAGCTTTTGTTTGCTGGTTTTTCAACTTGCCATTAAATTTTATTTTACTTAACGACTCGCCCTCAAAGCGTTTATCGTCATGCTCAATGGCAATGTTTTGTTGAGACAAAATATTTTCAATATCAGCCAAACAACCTCTCGGTAAAATTAAATAGTCACTCTCGATATGAGCCGAACAAATATATCGACTAGTGCCGATAGTGGAAAACCTCAATGTTTGGCGTTTGAAAAATTCTGGATTAGCAAATACTGCACATCGCTTTAAACTTGAAGTGATTTTCCCTGGTAAGTTTGAAATTGGAACGTAAACTTGATTTGCTAAGATTAGTGTTATTTTCTCAGGATAATTGGCTACTTTAATTATTTCTCTTTGGCTGCTCTTTGAAGTTTCACTACGCTGCCAAGGTTTATGATTACTATCACCTGAAGTCTCCTCATCAATAAGACTAGAAGCCTTAACTAATTCAGTAAGATGTTTACTAAGTTGTGCTGGAGACATTTTTTCAATGGAAGCTAACTTTGCCCATTGGTCACTATAAGGAAGTCCCTCTTTATCTATAAATACGCTATTTCCCAGTTGCCTAGGAGAAAACTGCAAAGGTAAAGCTATCAAATTGCCAAAGCCACCTTCAGGCATTATATCTTGGTTGGGAAACAATCTATCAAAACAATCAAAGGAAAGAGACGGATATAGCTCCATCGTTTTATTTAGCAAGGCGTTACCGAGTTTTCTAGAATCACTGGCTTGAACAGGGTGTGAGAAAAATATCCATATATGACCGCCATTGCCACTGCGAGAGCGCTCTAGAATATAAGGGATGTTTAATGCTTCACAACTTGTAGCAAATGCAATGATAGTTTCAAACCAATCAGCTTTATCAAAGTCAGCAGCTAGGATATAGGTAGTGTTATCAGTTAATAGCGGATATACACCAATGGTTTTAATCCCCTTTAAATGCTCAAATATCGCCTTGTTATCTGGAGTTTTAAAGTTTTGATTAGTACAGTCCGTACAACTTATTTTAGGTTTATTACAAATTTTAGGCTGCCACTCGTTCCAACAAGCTGGTGAATAACCACTGCGACCATTTTTAGACTCCCACCTAAAAGGGTAAATATCAGACCGACCTTTAAAATAAGATAAAAACAGTTCAATTTTATCTTCTACTGGCGCATATTGATTAAAGTTATTAGCTAGGAGTTGCTCATCAAGTTGTAATAGTTTTTGTCGCGCTATAAGTAAACTTTCTTGCTCAGCTTTTAACCGCGATAGTTTTGTATCTATTTCAGTTAACTGATGAACGATCTGTTTTCTTTCGTCCATCTGCTTAAAGCCACTGTATCAGCACATGAGTTAGTTTATCTACTGCTAGTGAATTTTTATCGCCATTCATTTTATTTATATTAATCAGCTTCCACTTGACCGCAGGTAAGTTGGCAATATTGCTATCGGGAGCAAGATTCCAATTGGGCTTACCTGATTTAAAAGACAATAAAAAATCAAAGTCCTGCTGAGTAAAGTGAGTTTTTAACGCTGTTATCAATTGCTCAGGGATAACAGTAAGTTCATCAACAGATATAGGCTCTGTTGTCATACCATTAAACTCATTGATAAATGACTTTTTGATATCTTTAAGCCGTGGAGACATCACTTCAGCAATGGGCCTTGGGTGACTTAGCAAGTACGCAATAAAACCTTCAAATATTGCTCTATCAATGCCTTGTGACAAACCTTGTTGCTCAAGTAGCAACTTAATGTCAAAAAGATCTCTTGGATGCTGCCTGTCAAGTGCGGCACAAATTTTACCTCCATATAAATCAGCTAATGAAACAACCGAAATACTAGCATAACCAAACTCATCTTCTACTGATTCAATCAGATCCATTTCAATTGCTGGCTTTAAAGTCCCCCTCATTACCGGTGACACTTCAACTTTTATTTGTGCTTGCTGTCCTGTCACAATAATTCGCATTTCATCTGGCCGATTAAGTTGTAACTCGGCTTTAGCTATTGTTGAACGACTAATCTGCTCAGCAATACGGTTTAATGCATTTCTGACATTAACTATAGCTTCATCTCTTTGCTCCAGTAACATGTAAGCCAAATCAATATCTACTGACAATCTAGGGAAGTTTTGAATAAACAAGTTAATTGCCGTACCACCTTTTAGGGCAAAACATTTTTCCTTAGCAACATAAGGCAATACAGAGATTAACAATTGGACTTGTTTATAATAATGACTATTTTTATCCATTCTATAATTCCCTATTTTTAAACTTAAGGGGCACAGTGACCTGATATTGCTTATCTACATAACCACCCTGCACTATTTGACGATTACCAGATCCAAGTTCGACTTTGTTTTCATCTAAACGCTTAAGCCAAGGGTGTTGATAATAATGCGCCAAAAACAAGAAAAGGCGTTTCACTTTTACCGAAGGTGATCTTTCCAATAATGATTGAAGCTTTCTAGGTCTTAACGACGTTAAACCTTGGAACAATTCAGAAGCAGATATAAAACTACTTTCGTCCATTACTTTCTCTAACACTTCTAAAACCGCTAATTCAATTACGCTCGATTTGATCGTTTGGTTATTAACGGTTAACTCTGTTAAATCAGTAGTCAAAACTTCATCAAGCACTTTAGAGCACTTATATTCTATCTTCCAATGTTGAGAAAATAACCATTTTGGTGATCTTATCGCTTTGATAGAATTAAGCTGAACTGTTTCATTCCCCATAGTGAGATAATGAGATAGCCCTTGATGCGCTAAACTTGAAAGTCCTGAAAGATGTAGTGAACTGTCTTGCTGATACTGCAATGCAGAAAGTGCTGAACTCCACGATATTATTTCATTTGGCTTTTTATAAACGCCGCTAGCAACTACTTCCAACCAGCCACCTTTCACATAATTTTGTACATGCGAACGCGATATATCATGACGATTTAAATACGGCATTAATAATAGTTCAAATTCAGACAATTGATCATTTAACCATTTGAGCTTTGCTGACATTATATTTACCAAAATACAAATAAGTACACTTTAAATGTACGTTATTGCATTTAACTAAACAAGATATTTTTAATACTAATAGCAATATTTATAAAGTGATGAGAGTTATTTTAAGGGAATAGATAATTAAAGAATGGAAGAAGTTGACAGAGGGCTTATATAATAATGCTTGTAGGTTGGGTTGACCTTCGGCTTTAGGTCAGCCAAGACTCACGAACCCTACCTTTGCGGCGCGTTCGGTGTTCTTAGTTGAAGCTACAACGTCTCGATGCTGCTCTTCTATGATTTTAGTTGGAATATCTAAAGTCGTGGTTTGGCTTTCAGCAGAATTACTGCTTTTCTTAGATGTTTGAGGATTGAATTGTTCTACGGTCATATTTTACTCTGCGGCTTTAACTGGCTTAGAACCGATAGGTTAAAGCTTTATATTTATAAATGGTGGTTTAACTGTCTTTATTGCAAGTTCAATGCATTGCTAAGTCAGTTGTTTAATGAGCCGGATTATACAGTAATGTTTTACTTAATTCAGTAGTAGATATAACACTAAAAAACCTTTTCATATACAGGCAATGATCAATCAACACCAACTAGGTTAATTTGTAGCAAGAACTGTCAATTAAATTTAATAATTTTTGTTTTAATTGTCTTTTTGAATTTAAAACAAGTATCACAACCATTACGTAATTCACGAGTCCATTTCGATTATTAAGGACTTAAAATCAACTAATTACTTTAATTATGCCCTCTGGTTTATGCCTTCAGATGAAATATAGAGGTACATTAAGTTGATTTTGCGAGATAATCACCTAGTTAATAGAGATTCATTTAAAAAACAATATTCTTAGGAAAAAAATGTTAGCTAAATTAGTATTTGTAATATTGCTCTCTCTCATAGTTAGTTGTGGTGGAGGTGGAGGTAGCACTGGTACTGACAATAATAACGCACCTATTACTGACCGAGATGGTGATGGCGTTAATGATAATGCCGATGCCTTCCCCGATGATGCAACTGAAACGGTTGATAGTGATGGCGATGGTGTGGGTGATAATGCCGATGACTTTCCTAATGATCCAACAAAGACTGTAGCTGATACCCCATTTACGGGGGTGCCTTACGATTATGCACAATTTCAAGGTGCTTTAGATAACGCTAACCTTCAACAAACTGACTTATCTAATTGCGTCAATAACGATATCAATGACAGTTGTTCAAAAAGTGATGTAGTAAGTTCGGGCGGTTATGCGAGCTATGACTCTGAGTATTTTTATATTGATAGCAAAACAGGCTGGCTAACGTTTGAAATGAGTGGCGATAGCAACCGCACCGAATTACGTTTCACTGAAAACTTCTTAAGTAACTTGTCAGATACTAGTTACACCATGACAGCAGAAATACAGCCTATTTCACCAGCTGACTCTGTTGCCACAAGTGCTGATGGTAAAGAAATCACCTTACTGCAAGTGCATAACAAAGGAGAAAATGGCAACACTGACTCAACGGTATTATCACATCCACTACTGCGTATTGTTTGGGATGGTGCACAGCGAACGGATGACAAAACGAGTCAGTCTTATAGTAATGCTTACTGGGCTGTCATTAAAACTAATGCTTATGAATGTAGTGATAGTAAACCAAACTACAACCCGCTATGCGCATCTACTGATTCATACAACCGTTACTACCTAGCTGATTTTGATGACAATAACGCGACGAAATTTAAAGTACAGGTGGCTAATTCTCAATTGATTATAAACGTTGATAATAATGAGAAAGTTGATTTTGATATAAGTTATTGGTCGCACCTCTACAATTACTTTAAGGCGGGTGTGTATAACCAATATGAAGATGGTAATAGTGTTATCCAATTTAAAAGCATTACTTACTCAGAAGATGCTTATGATCCTGGCACAGAAATAGATACAACCGCCTACGATAAACCGATGACTTACGATGCGCTTGCTACAAGTATTTCAGACCTTAATACAAAAATATCAGCAGCTTCATCAGGTGATGTTATTGCATTGGAGAACGGTACCTATAGCAACGTGAATCTTTCGATAAACACCGACGGCGTTATCGTTGTCGCCGAGACAAGCGGCTCTGTATTCATTGGAGGTACATCTACCATTGATCTCGATGGAGACAATATTATTTTTGAAGGTTTTACTTTTCAAAACGGGCAGCCTGCAGATAAAAAAGGAGCGATTATCATTAGCGGAAGCCACAATCGTGTTACCAATTGCAAAATTGATAGCTTTAATGACAATGAGCCTGCTAACTCCTATAAATGGGTTTCGCTAGATAATGATGCAACTTTTGGTGAGGTTGATCACTGTACCTTTACTGGTAAAAACACCGAAGGTACGCTTTTAGTAGTTTGGCGGGATAATACGAGTCGTCAGGACCATAAAATTTACCGTAATGTTTTTTCTGATTATCAATATGTAGCTGCAGAAGATATTGATGATGATAATAATGGTTGGGAAGTTATTCGTATCGGTACAAGTACCGAATCACAATCTTCTTCGTACACGACCGTAGAGTATAATTATTTTTATGATGTTAACGGTGAGATAGAAATTATTTCCAATAAATCAGGACATAATATATATCGCTATAATACCTTTGAGTCGAGTGCTGGTTTGTTAACGCTGCGCCATGGTAATGACTGTACCGTCGATAGTAACTATTTCCTGATTGATGATACAAAAGGTGGTGGAGTTCGCGTTATCGGTGAAGGACACACGATCACCAATAACTATATAGAAGGTGCTAAGTCAACGAGTAACTCTCGAGGTGGCATTGCGCTAAGCTCTAGCCAGGATTCACCTGCGCTAAGCGGTTACTGGGAGGTGAGTAATGTTACGGTATCTAATAATACCATCATCAACTCTAGACAGAGCTTACATTATGGTTCAAGTGCTAAAGAAAATGCACCGGCATCTGCAACGATTAGTAATAACTTAATCCGTAATAATATCGATAATGATGGCGATTATGATTTTATTCGCGTCACAGATAATAGTAGTGGTGATGCTTTAGATATTATTGCGCCAACCTACTCAAATAACTATTTTTATGGTTCCTCTAACCTTGGCTTATCTGCAACTCCAGCGGGAATCAATCTGAGTGAAGTGGCGTTAAGCCAAAATGCTAATGGCCAATACTTCGCTACCAATGATTCATTAAACGTAGGCGCTCCAGAGCTTATAAAACTCGACTTAGATAGTGCAGTGGGTTGTGATTTTTAGGATGACCTAACACTGATTTCAAACCAACTAATGACAATTTAATAGTTTGTAATGGTCTAATGTAACTGGTATTGCGAGGGTGTTTTTTTGAAGCTTTCTTTCTGAGTATGCAATTTAACTACCTTTGGCAGCCAAGAGAAACAAAACCCACCTTCGCAGCACGATTTGAACCTGAATTAGCAGTAACAGTTTCTTGATGCTGCTCTTCTATGATTTTAGTTGGAAATCTAAAGTCGTTGTTTGGCTTCCAGCAGAATTACTGCTTTTCTTAGATGTTTGAGGATTGAATTGTTCTACGGCCATATTTTACTCTGCGGCTTTAACTGGCTTAGAACCGATAGGTTAAAGCTTTATATTTATAAATGGTGGTTTAACTGTCTTTATTGCAAGTTCAATGCATTGCTAAGGCAGTTGTTTAATGTGCCGGATTATACAGTAAAGATTGTAGTAGTGGTAACGAGATCTAAATATTAAGTAATAGTTACTGTAATCCATCAACTCAAATAATAATGCTTTTCGACTTGATGATTAAGTACATTACTTTGCTCAGCATTTAACTTGCGCAGAAAGGATTTTAATCGTTATTATAGGCACTTAAATATGGCGCTGCCAATAAAGGAATACCCATTCTCTTTTTTAATTTCCTTGGTAAATTATTGATATTGTTGTTACTCAACAGTTTGTATTTAGTCAGCTCATTATGGCTATATATTCAAATAGTTCCCATTATCTGTCCGAATGATTTATTCGAAGCCGGTATTTGTTTTGCGCCATGGTTTTTGTGGTTAGAAGAAATATTGATGTGTTTGTTTTTGATAATAGGTTTAGGTTTTAATTATTATTTTTTTGCGAAATGTGCCACTTACCCGCAACTTAAACAGTTAACAAGAATATTATTATTACTCACCTTACTATGGATAGTTTACTTAGTTTCAGTTTACAACTTTCAATTTATTTATCAGTCAATTGCTGTATTGATAACATTATTATTTAAGGCTTACATCATTGAAAAACACACCCAAAACAAAAGCACTAACCTTTATTAAATCTCTGCGTTTATCTTCTGGCCTACTCTTGTATTCAGGCTTAATTTTGCTTAGTGGCTGCACTATTTCAACCATCTACCTAACACCCACGATTAAAGGCACTGTGATTGATGTAGCTTCATTAACTCCAGCAGCCAATGTGATTGGTGACTCAACAATATAACGATAATAATGTCGCTAGCACTTATACGGATAAAGCAGGTAAATTTGAAATAGACGCTTACAGTAAAATAGAAGCTAAACTACTTTTGGTAGGGCATGCGCTAAAAAACTATACACTAAAGGTTTCGTCACAAGGTCTAGCTAATACACATATTTATAAAGCCTCGATGGTGATGCGTGAAGTAGAAACTATTGTCGATGAAGTTGTTTTTTTTGATAGTGAACCATCGATAATAGCACCGCCACCAATGCATTATAGAACCACGCAACAATGGCAAAACGAGCTAAAGTCAGAACATTTTTCAACCTGTAACGCCCTTATTGGCGACGCAGCTTTACATCAACTTGCGATTGCAAGAAAAGTAGTTAACCTTGAACAAAGCGCTATTAAAAAAACTGAGCCTATTGAGAAAAAAGAATATATTGGTTTGGCTTATTATCAACTGAGATTAGCTTGGGATAATTATTATAATTCGTGTAAACATAACGTGAGTTTACAGCCAGCATTAGTGAGAAAAATGAAGGAGATGTATAGCGAAATTTCTAGTTATAAAATAGAGCATGAATGGACATATTTTCAATCCTTAGACTAATAACATTAGGCTTTCCGCTCAAACCTTAGTAACTCGTTTGTGAAAAGCGCTTATTTTCTTAAGGTAACGGTAAGCGTTTTTTTCTCTTGTTCCATTTGCCCAAATTTTAGGTAAGAGCAAAATAATTCATATATTTGCTGATTTTCTAGTCTATTACTATTTTTTAAGTCTATATACTGTTGGCTTACGTTAAAATGCCTTATTCCTTGAAACATATCAAAGTAAAAGGTCATATCAGTTTCTTTCTCAATAGTAAGTGCTTTAATTAAGTGATTATTTTCAACTATTTCACATTGTACTGGCTGCATATCATCCTCAGTTTAAAAGTATTTTTAATAGCTAAACATGTTTATTCGCCATCAGTTTCATCTTGTAATCATTTATTAACTTCTTCAATACGTTGTTGCTCTACTTGTTTTCTTTTTTGCACATCAGGATTATAACGTTGTAATACGCGGGTTAGGCAAACATCATAATTTTTCTTTGAGGATTTCCAGCAATTATGATCAAGCTCATTTACCTGCTCTCTTTTATTAATTGGTTTTAATGCCAAACAATGAGACAACGATTTAACTGCAATTTTCACACAAGGTTCAAAATCAGACTCAGTCGGTGATGCTAGCGTATTGAATGACAATGCCGATAACAATATAGCGAGGCCGAAAAAGGTAAAGTGAATAAGCTTTATTTTTAAGAGAGCTTCTCTGGTTAATCTATGCATCTTAAAGTTGGAACCTCGTGTAAAAATTAATACTAGTATATTCTCTCTTTAAGTTTGGTCAACAACACTTAATGTTTGCTTCGTCCACTCTACTGACATTAAAAATCACAATTCCACACAATAATTATTTCCATAACAGGTTGATTTTCACTACAAAGCAACGGTAGGATGAGTTTAGGCAACCAAAACTCACGAACCCCATCTTTGCAGCGCGTTCGACCTTAGGGTTGAATATTTAAAATAGATAAAGATACTCTAGAATCACTTTAACGATATTATTTTTGGGATAGCTCATCATACAATGTTTAAATATAAAGCTTTCATTAGTTACTCTCAAAAAGATGTAAAGTGGGCAAAGAGGATCCATACAGCCCTTGAAAACTATTCAATTCCTTCAGGAATTATTGTGGAAGGTTTAGATAAAAAGCGAAGAATAGGTAAAGTTTTTCGTGATGACGATGAACTCGCTGGATCTATTAGTCTTAAAGAAACTCTAGTTGAAGTGTTAACCCAATCAGAATCGTTAATAGTTATCTGTAGTCCTAATGCCACTCAGTCAAAATGGGTAGAGCAAGAAGTCTTAGATTTTAAAGTAAAACATAGTACAGGAAAGGTATTTGGCATCATTATAGCCGGTGAACCTAATGCCAGTGAATCAAAAAATCCAGAATTAGAGTGCTTCCCTCTCACACTTAGAAGAGAGCTTAACAATGACGGTACATTGTCTGATGTTGCCACTGAACCCCTCGCACCTGACGTACGCAAAGAAGATTTTAATCGTGTCATCACACGTATTATTGCAGGTTTATTGAGAGTAGATTTTGATGACTTATGGAATAGAAAAGAAAGAATCAGGAAACGTAAACTCTTAATTCGTTTAGTCATCAGCTCAGTGAGCGTTTTTACACTTGGGTTAATATCAGCTATAGCTGTATCTAATTGGAATAATGCAATAAAAACGCGAGATTTGAGCATTGCACAATCAGCAGTACAATTGCAACGCGAGGGTAATTATAAAGCAGCAATTCAAATGGCGATAAGAGCAAAGCAACGTTTATCTGATTACGATGCCGTTAAATATATTCCCTTTGTTAATGCGCCTATGGATAAAACAGCCAGAACATTAGCGTCAGCTTGGTCGTTAAGCGGTTCAACATTACTTGAACACTCAAACGGTCACTTAGGTAGCATCAGTAAAATAACCTTTTCAAATGATGGTAGAACAGCCGCTACAATCGCCAGCGATACCTCCATATTCATTTGGGATGCTGTTACAGGCCAGCCAATTAAACAACTTTTGTCCAAATCAGATTTTTTTGCAGATAAGAAACATGACTTTATTAATTCTATTAGTTTTAGTCATTCAGGTCGTTTTATTGAAGCAGACAATACCAGAATATGGGATCTCGAAACTAATTCTACATTACCCCATAATATTACCTTTAATTTTGATCCATCCATGGGCGGATTAGATAGGCAAACAGGCACTAGCTTTTGGTATGGAGATACACTTTATCACCCTTCAATTGCTATTTGGAAAGGAAGCCTAAACCCCTTTGATAGCTTCGAATACCTAGTCGCATCTCGTTTTGGCGATGAAAGTACTTTATTAATGGATGGCCAATGGCCAAAGTTGGAAGACCTTACCGATAGCCCACCTTGGAAAGTCGATGATGTGCTCCATAAAAGAGGTGGGTTATTAACGACCCTCGTGAATGAATTCAATGGGGAATATCATCTGGGTACCGTGGGTGTTATGGGTGTTGATTCCAAGCACCACTTTACCTTTGATCAAGACAACACTAAAAATATTGTCCAAACATCAAAGCATGCCTATTGTCATTCTGATAAAGCCAAAGCCATTCTTTATTCTCATCAATATGCCCTTATGTTTACCTCAAGTGTTAGCCCTCAAACTTTTGATCTAAATAGCCCTAATATAGAGTCTAAACAATTAAAAACACCTAAGACTGATCATGGAAAAAATAGTTTTTCTAATGTAATGTTTCGAAATGATTGCCAATATATATTAAATGTTAATAAAAACCTCGACTCAAGTATTCAACTATATCAAGGCAATACCGGGGACTTTATTTACAAATGGCAACCTGAATTAAAATATACCAATATAAATTTTGCAACTTTTGGCCCATCCGATTCAATCACCGCTATAACTGAATTCAATGAAGTGATGGCTATAGGTTTTGACGGAGAGAGTCGTAGACTCTTAAATACACCTCGTTTAAAAGGGTATGAACAATTAAAAAAAATAACTTCATGCAAAGCCAAAACCAAAGTTTGTTTAAAGGAACCTTCAAGCTATAACGATCGTATTGACCGGAAATGGTTTGATATGTCAGCGTTACCCAATACCAACGTAGTAAATGAAGAAGTTATCGATGAGTCTGAAGCACTAAATGACTGGCCTAAAATTGCTAACTATCAACTTAATTTACCCAAACTAGAAGGTATTAATGATGGAGGATACTTCAGAGAGCCTGAAATTAAAGGAGCATGGTTAAGCCCTGATAAATCCTTCGCTGTGATGAACTTTTATGCAAAAGATTTAACGGGCTATCTTTATAT
Source organism: Colwellia sp. (assembly GCA_034111385.1). GTDB lineage: Bacteria > Pseudomonadota > Gammaproteobacteria > Enterobacterales > Alteromonadaceae > Colwellia. Next base: position 14,339 of record JAWUXK010000138.1, read on the forward strand.
TTTTGATACAGCGACAGGAGAACAAATCCAACGTCTCGATATTGATGATGTTGAACAACTTTATATTACCTCAGATAACCAATTTATGGTGATAGCCGGTGGTGGCTTTATTAGAAAGCTTCAGGTTGATGTTTTTAATACCATTTATAATATGCCGCTGTTAAACCAGAAGACCGTAGAAGAATTTTCAGAAATAAACTCACTAGTCATTAATGAAGAGTTTGGTTTTATCCTAATTGCAGACTCTCAAATGGGCTCTGTTACTATTAGAGATTTACACACAGGGTTACTATTAGTACACCAATTTATAAGTCGAGAGTTAGTTGCTGCTTGGTTTACTGATAATGGAAAAAACTTTGTTGCGATAGGCCCTTTTGGTTGGGCCAAATATGCAATTAACGCCATGTTATTTAATACATCAATAAAAATTTATAGCGAGGCTGAAAGCTGTATGAAGAATAAAAGTGATGCTCGTCAAACGTGTCCCGAACAATATTTACATGTTGATTGATAGTTCTCGTTACTAATTAACACCATTATAAAAATTAAGTTACATTAATCGAAAAACAGTCTAATATTCTGAAATAAAAGCTTTATTTACGAAACAAACGAAGTATAAAAATAAGAGAGAAAAATGACAAATTTTAACCAAATTATAGAGATGCTTGTTGTTGCCTCTGTAGGTATTGGTCTGCTAACCACCTATTTAACGTTGAATAAAATTTGGAGCAGAAAAAGTGATAAAAATGTTGCCAAAAGTATTTCTGTTTTTGCCGCTATCCTTGGCATAGTTTCCACTGTCCCCTTCTTAATTAAATATGGTTTTATAGATGCAGAATATAAAGGTGCTTTAAAAGCATTAGTGAGTATATTTGCTGGTGGTATATTTTTATTAATTGGAAGTGGTTATTGGGTGCGAAGTAACCGTAAACGCGAAAGCCTTTGGGTAAAGTTTAAAAAAGCAGTTAAGCTAGAAAAGCAAGAAGCTGGTGATTTAGTTAAGGCAATGTTGATGCCTTCTGGCGCCGACAAAATGTTAAATATTCTTAAGCAGCTTGCACTAATTGATAACCGAATAGACGATAAAGAGTTTTTGTTTATTGAGACTTTCGCAAAATCTTGGAATATCCCTTTTGACCGCAGTAGTTTATCCGCCCAGCAAAAATCAAATTCCACTGAGTTGAGTTACATAGAACTAAGGTTTAGCGTTGCAGATTACCTGAATATAGAACCACCTGTAGAGCAAAGCTCCCACCTTAGAGATGTACTAAATGCTTTAGCAAAAGTAGATAAAAATGTTTCTGAGGAAGAAACGTTCGTTCTAGACGAAATTAATGCAATGCTTGACGGCTACGCAAATGACCAGCCTAATCCTTTACAATATGAAGTAGTTATTGCCCCCCAAAGTGGTGATCAAGAAGATCTTATTAAAAGCTTACTACCCGAATTAGTTTTAAGCCCTAATACTGGCGGAAAAGGATACCTTGTTGGCTCTTTCTATTCTTTAGAGTTTGCGAAAATGGTATGTAGAAAATACAGAAGTTTAAAATTATTTACAGCAATAGAGTTAGTGCAAATACCGGAAAGTGCTCAAACATAATGTGCTGATTAACAATTTTAATTATATTTTTCATGCACATACCCCTTTGTAGTATAGTTAATTTGGCCACCTTATTAGCGGTATTATCATACGCCTCATCAAAGTTTAGGTGACACTATGATAAAAAAAAACCTATTTCTCTCCACAATCCAGAATAGAATGTCTTGAATTAATCATTAACAAGGCTAGTCAGTAGTCGAAGTATCACAAGCTATAGATGTCAGTAAATCATTACTTCATAAGTGGGCTCGTCACTTAAGGAATTAACGTATCGTTGTAACCCTCCCATAAAATCAAAATAGCTATGATTGCTATTCAATTTATCACTCAAACATTTACTCTATCGTGCAACTTGATTTATTAGTGTTTTGAGTAATAATTTATGGTGTATAAAACAGGGAAATTTTCAATTACTATCGTTACAAGAGGTTCATCAAACGCACTAAAAAAGCCAACAGTAAAACTGTCAAAGTTTAAACAGCTTTCATTAGAAATAATTTACAAAACAACTCGTGTGACGAACAATGCAAATTTATTGAAAAATAAAAATTTTAAATAGGAATTAAAATGATTAACAATAATTATTCGAATGAAGAAAAAGACGTCGCAAAAAATATAATCAACTTGCAATTACCCCATTACCGAAAAGCCTATAGCGATAAAACCGCTTTTTTAATGGCTTCTTTATGTGAGTTATCCTACATAGTATGGGAATCACGGTATTCTGGCTTGACTGAAGATGTTGTTGATAAATTTCAATCCAATGTAATAGACAAATTATCTAATTCTAACAATCAAAAATTTTTAACTGATTTTGTTGTATCACTACTTAAAGGACACGATGATAGTAAGGATACGTTAATTAATGAGCTTACTGATTTTTCTTTACAAGTTGACAATGAAATATCATGGATATCAGATCCCGTTACAGATACACAAGCATTTATCGCATTTAATGATGAGTTTGCCGTATTAGTTTTTAGGGGAACAGAGGCAACCAGCATTAAGGACATTCGAACCGACACAAAAGCAAGACTCATTGCGAGTAAATATAAAGGTCTCGTTCATGAAGGGTTTCAACAAGCTTTTGATAGTGTCGCAGACACAATAAATGAGCGTTTAAAATCAGAAAAGCTAAAAGATAAACCGCTATATATTACTGGCCACAGTTTAGGCGGCGCTATCGCTACCATAGCAACTAGAGATTTAAGATCACCAATAAAAATAGCGGCAACTTATAGCTTCGGTTCACCAAGAGTTGGCAACGAAGATTGGATTAATCGTATTAAGTCACCGATTTATAGATTGGTTAATGCCGCCGATTCGGTAACTATGCTGCCTCCGGGATCTATTACAATGTCTGGACTTTCTTTCATTGTTGGATTAATCCCTACATTCGGGGAAAAAATCAAATCATGGCTGTCAAATTACAGTGGTTATATCCATGCTGGAAATATGAGGTACCTAACCAATTGTATCCCTAATGATCACAAAGAAGTACGGCTGCTATATAGCGTGAGTTTTTTATATCGCATTAAAGCCGTTATCCAACATAGTCTTTTTAAACAGTTAGCAAAAGATCATAGTATTAGTGTGTATAGGAAAAAATTAACTATCATTGCCACTAAACGAAATAACCTAACTTTACCGTAAACACTTAAACTGAATTCTAGTATTCCCGAGTTCAGTTTTTTTTATCACCTTATAATTTTCCAAGTAAAACTTTTTAACTTTCACAAAACAGTTTATCGTTCATAAAATTCATTAGTCTGCGCTATTTTCAATTCTTCCATATTTTTTGCACATTGTTTTGTTATGCTAATATCGAGCATGATTTATTATTTAACTTCTTTTTTAAACATAGGGTTATTAACTTTTCAATGAAAATTCAAAACAAACTATTTTTGTTTTTATTTGGCTTTAGCTTAGTACTAGTCACCATTTTAGTCTTATTGATGCAATGGAGTATTGGTAAAGGCATGGTTGAATATGTTGCGTCTAAAGAAATTGAAACACTTAACCCCGTGATATCCCAGCTTTCTAAAGAATATCAGCGTGATAATAGCTGGGCTTCAATGTCTGGACAACATAGTAGATTACGTTACCTGATTCTAGAGCAACTTGCCGGCAGTGATTTCGGACCAGCTAATAATCAATTACAACGACCACCAGAACGTAGGCGATTTGATAAACCCTACGATATGCGGCCACCCGCAAGTCATAACAGACCGCCTCCGCCTAGTGATGCTAAAAGAAGACCGCCGCCACCACATATCGGTGATAAACCGCCACCCCACAAAGCTGAAGGACAATATGCCTTACTTGATGCTGACGAAAAACTTATAGCAGGTAATTATATTGATGAGTTGGACTATACCAAAACGGCCATAAAAATTAATGATATTGTTATCGGCTATTTCGCTGTGTCTAATCGAAATAAGCTAACAGAAGGATATGAAGTTGATTTTATTGAGCAACAGCAGCACTACCTATGGTTCATTGCGCTATTAGTAATGAGTCTAGTGGGGTTAGTTACCTTTCCGCTTGCTCGACACATTGTTGAACCCATAAAATTGATAACTCAAGGCATGCATAGATTAACTCAAGGAGATTACCATCAGTCAATTGAACTTAATCGTCAAGATGAACTGAGTGAATTAAGCCGAGATTATAACGAGCTCGCTTTAACCCTGGCCGAGAATGAATCAGCAAGAAAGCGTTGGTTGGCCAATATATCTCATGAGCTGCGAACGCCCGTAGCTATTTTACGTGGTGAACTAGAAGCTATGCTTGATGAAGTTAGGCCCCTCACTGCGAGTAATATTGCATCGGCAAATGATGAAGTGAAACACCTCCAACGGCTAATTGATGACTTAAATTTACTCACCAGCACAGATATCGGTGGCATGGGCTACCGTAAACAAGACGAAAATATAGTGGCCTTAATACAAGGCGAAGCTGAAAAATATTTCGGTTATTTAGCTGATGCGGGTATTGAACTAACGCTAGAGTTTAAGCAACAAGAAGCCTACATTTATGCCGATAAAACGAGGTTACTTCAACTATTTGAAAATATTCTTAATAACTGCATTAAATATTCCTCTGCAACCCAGCTTTGCATATCGGTAACGTTTGAGGAGTTAATCGATAAATCAGCGATTAAAAACCATAATAACGTGATAATAACCTTTGAAGATAACGGTATTGGTGTGGAAGAAGCCCAATTAATTCACTTATTCGAGTACCTATATCGTGTAGAAGATTCTAGAAACCGAAAAACAGGTGGTTCCGGTTTAGGTTTATCCATTTGTCGTCATATCGCCATAGCCCATCAAGGCGACATTTCAGCACACAAATCCCGTTTAGGGGGCTTAGCTGTTATGATTTCCTTACCTTTATCGTAGAGATATTTATGCCTAATTCAATTTTAATAGTGGAAGATGAAGTTAAGCTTGCTAATTTATTAGCAGATTATTTCAATTTAACAGAGTATAGCCCTCACCTAATACATCACGGTAGTGAAGTTATTTCTTGGGTTAAAGCCAACCAACCTAGCGCTATTTTGCTTGATATTATGTTGCCGGGTAAAAATGGTATCGATTTATGCAAAGAAATAAGACAGTTTTCAAATGTCCCTATCTTAATGGTTACCGCAAAAGTTGAAGAGATCGATCGATTACTTGGTTTAGAATTAGGTGCAGATGATTATATTTGTAAACCTTTCAGCCCTCGTGAAGTTGTTGCCAGAGTAAAAGCGGTATTAAGAAGAACACAAACACATGAAAACACGCCCGATATGCTCATACTAGATGAGCATCGTTTTACGGTTAGTTTTCACCAACAAAAAGTGTCGTTAACTTCCGTTGAATTTCAGCTATTAAAACCATTAGCGAACCAACCCGAACGGATTTTCACTCGAGAACAGTTAATGCAAAATATGTATTCTGATCATCGTATTGTTAATAACCGAACCATTGACAGTCACATTAAAAAATTACGTAAAAAGCTCAGTGATATGTGTGACGGAAAAGACTGGATACAATCGGTGTACGGTACGGGCTATCGTTTAGTGCTGTAAATCAACGCATAAAAAAACATTCATTTTCCTTTATATTTGCACATTGTTTGCAATTTCTGTTGTTAGTCTTACGTTGAAAATCAATTGTAAAATAACAGGAGTTTTTATGAGTAATTACGTCAAGCTAACCTTAGCTATTATGCTTTCTATTTCATTAACTAGTCTGGTTCATGCAAGAAATGCTGAACATGATAATAACAGGCAACATCAAAGACCGACCTTTGAATCAATAGACACTAATGCTGATGGTGAAATTGATTTTGAAGAGTTTTCAGCCCATAAAATTCCGCACGGTGATCATCAAACTATTTTTGACACAATTGATACCAACTCAAATGGCGTTATAAGTAACGAAGAATTTACTAATCATAAGCCACCACAAAGAAAACAAAGATAGGAGAAGTAAAAATGATTAATGGAATAAGCTCAGGTATCTCAATGCCAATGCCACAAAGAA
>JAWUXK010000139.1:0-17808 GCA_034111385.1 Colwellia sp.
TTTATTACTTCTGCCATGAATATCATTTTGTCTTTTAGAAACAGTTTGTACATCATTTTTAGCAACTAGCTCTGCTAAAGTAATATTTTGTAAAAATTCTTCAATACGCTCACTCAAGCCTTCCCATAAAGAATGGGTTAGGCATTGCTCTCCACCTTGGCAATTTCCTTGGCCTTGGCATTTAGTGGCGTCTACACTTTCATTAACAGCAGTAATGACATCGGCAACAGCTATCTGTGCTGAACATTTGCCTAAGCGATAACCGCCACCTGGACCACGAATACTTGTCACTAAACCATATTTGCGTAATTTAGAAAATAACTGCTCTAAATATGACAAAGAGATGCCTTGTCTCTCTGAAATATCCGCTAATGATACTGGTCCGTGCGAGGCGTGAATAGTGACATCTAACATTGCTGTCACTGCATAACGTCCTTTAGAGGTTAGTTTCATAATATGCTCAATTTATAACATGCCATTGGGTGATTATTTTGTTCTTTTTGTATTAATAAAAATTGTCACAAAAATAATTCGGTGCAATTTTACATATCCCTACAAAATAGTCAAATATATACCCGAGTAATATACTCAAGTATTATACGCTAATAATTAAAAAGTAAAAGCAATAGTTGAGTATTTTAGTCAACTATTGCTTTTCTGTTTGATATAAATTAATTTTTTAAGCTAAAAAGACCTTTTATTAGATATAAGGATCAAAGCTTTCAACTTTACTTTCTCTGCGTTTAGCGGCGGCTTTTTCATCTTCAACGAACTCGCCAACTCGCAGTTCAGGTAGGTCATTAGGACAAATATCACCACCTAGGCTATTTATTTCCTTACATAGTGTTGAAACGCGATCATCCATCAGGTGCATATGATCAAGCAGACGACCAATAGCTTTAGCAACGGGATCTGGATTATCAGCTGATACCGCATAAGCATCAAAACCAAATTTTTTCGCGGCTTCATCACGTGAATCTTTGCCTAATTCACCGTTATTTTTTTCACCTGAATCACTATCAAGCAAAGAACTACCGTCTGTATCTTTACTATTAACAATACGCGCAGGAATACCAACCGCTGTAGCATTTTCAGGTAGGTCTCTTACCACAACAGAATTTGAACCAACTTTCCCCCCTTTACTTATCGTAATAGGGCCGAGTACTTGTGCTCCTGCGCCAATAACCACATTATTTTCTAATGTTGGATGACGTTTACCTGTATTCCAGCTGGTACCACCTAACGTAACGCCGTGATATAAAGTTACATCATCACCTATCTCAGCGGTTTCACCAATAACAACGCCCATACCGTGATCAATAAAAAAACGTCGGCCTAAAGTAGCGCCAGGGTGAATTTCAACGCCCGTTAACCAACGTGAGAAAGTAGATATTGTTCTCGCAATTAGTTTCCAGTTTGCTAGCCATAATCGATGACTCAGCCTGTGCATCCAAATAGCATGTAATCCTGGGTAATTAAGCAATACTTCAAACGTTGTACGCGCAGCAGGATCTCTATCAAAAACACTGTTGATATCTTCTTTCATTCGGCCAATAGTGCGGCTAAACATAGTATTTCCTTTTATTCTTTTTTAGTTTTTCAACAGAAATAATTACTATTGCTGCTCTTTTTTTGAGGCTCTTTCTATTGACGCTAGAATGCCTCGCATCATTTTAATTTCTTTAACATCAGGTCTAGCGCGGTTAAATAAGCGTCTTAATTTAGTCATCACTAAACCAGGATGTTTGTCGCCAATAAAGCCGGTGGCTTTAAGCGCATCATCAAAGTGCTGGTAAAAACGTTCCGTTTCTTCGGTTACAGGGTAAAGTTCATCATCTTCGCTTTTCGCGTTAAATGTATTGTTACCACCACTATTTTTTCCTATATAAGCACCATTACCGGTACTATGCTCTTGCTTATCATCATCTAATGAAAGTAAATAACTTGTGCGTACTTCGTAACTTAATGTTTGCACTGCCATAGCAAGATTAAGCGAACTGTACTCAGGATTGGCTGGTATCTGAACATGAAAGTGACATAGCTGTAATTCTTCATTTGTTAAGCCACTACTTTCGCGACCAAACACTAAAGCCACTGGATATTCGCCCGCCTCAGTTATCATTTTTTCACCACACCCACGTGGCTCTAGCATAGGCCAAGGTAATGTACGCGAACGAGCACTTGTGCCAACAACTAAGCCACAATCATCAATAGCTTCACTTAACGTGCTAACCACTTTTGCATTTGATAAAACATCCGTTGCTCCTGCCGCTAACGCTTGCGCTTGCCCATTAGGCATTTCAATAGGATCAACCAAAACCAATTGACTTAGCCCCATGGTTTTCATTGCGCGTGCTGCACTACCAATGTTACGACAATCTGACGTATTCACTAATATAATGCGAACATTATCTAAAAGGCTGCCTGCTGATTTGCTATTTTCTGAATCTGACATTTATTTCTCTATACAATACTTAAGTTATAACTCGTTTCTATGCGAGCAATTCTAACATAGAAGATTACTGCTGTGCTTAACAAAAATCACACTAAATAGGAGATTATTGCTATGGTAAATTATTATTAATTAGTCTATTTTTCTATAAAGATAGGAATAGCAGTTGTGAAGGCAAGGTTTATCATTAGCTTTATTTAAGAATACTGTCGCCAAGGGCATACTATTTTGCTATACTCCGCGCGCTTGATTCTGCCCTTATTTTACGTAGTGTTTGGGTCAACGTCGTTCTTTTAAAAATTATTTACAAATAGGTACTCTATTATGCATCCAATGCTAAATATTGCTGTGCGCGCAGCTCGCAATGCAGGAAAAGTTATTATCCGCTCTTTTGAGCAACTTGATAAAGTTGAAATTGAATCAAAAGGCTCTAACGACTTTGTTACTAGTGCTGATACTGCCGCTGAAGAAGCAATTATTGAGACTATTCGTAAATCATATCCAAATCACACCATCATAGGTGAAGAGTCAGGTATATTAAAAGGTAGTGACGATGATTATCAATGGATAATAGATCCATTAGACGGCACGACTAACTTCATTAAAGGTATTCCTCACTTTGCTGTTTCTATTGCGTTAAAAGTAAAAGGCAAACTTGACCAAGCTGTTATTTTCGATCCTATTCGTGGTGAATTATTCACTGCGAGCCGTGGTAAAGGTGCTCAATTAAATAACATGCGCATTAGAGTTAAAGCACATAAAGATTTATCAGGCACGGTATTAGCTACCGGTTTTCCTTTTAAAAATAGACAACATACTAAAGCTTACATGGCGATGTTCACTTCTCTTTTTGAGAAAACATCCGATATGCGCCGTGCTGGCTCTGCCGCTCTTGATTTAGCTTACGTCGCGGCAGGACGTGTCGATGGCTTTTTTGAAATTGGTTTGAAACCTTGGGACACTGCCGCAGGTGAGTTATTAGTAATTGAAGCTGGCGGTTTAGTAACCGACTTTAGCGGTGGTCATAATCATACTCAATCCGGTAATATCGTTGCCAGTAGTACGCGTTTATTAAAAGAAATTTTAAAAGATATTCGCCCTCATTTAGGTGACGCGTTAAGTAAGTAATTACCTTAGCGGCTAATGGATATGTTATTTTACAAGAAAGCGCCTATTGGCGCTTTTTTTGCTTTATTCATATTATAATTAAGTTCAATAAATAGAAATGGTAATAAATAGTGAAAAACATTGGTACAAACAAACAAGCCTTTATTTCTGGCGAAGTCGCATTAGTAGGCGCAGGTCCTGGTGATGCGGATTTACTAACCATACAAGCATTTAGGTTTATTAAACAAGCCGATATTGTTATATACGATCGCCTTGTTAGTGATGAAATAATGGCTTTATTACCTAGCACATGCGAAAGAATATATGTCGGTAAAAAACAAGCAGAACACCGTGTGCCGCAAGATGGTATCAACCAGTTATTGGTTGATCATGCCAAATTAGGCAAAAAAGTATTAAGGCTTAAAGGGGGAGATCCTTTTGTTTTTGGTCGCGGTAGTGAAGAAGCCAAGTTTGTACTCGCTCATGGCGTTGCTTGTCATATTGTCCCTGGGATGACAGCCGCATCAGCTTGTACTAGCTACGCAGGTATTCCACTCACTCATCGACAAGTCGCAAGAAGTTGCACCTTTATTACAGGTAACGTGCAAGACAACGGTGCACTCGATTTACCTTGGCATACTTTAAATGATGCTCAACAGACTATAGTGTTTTATATGGGTATAAAAAGTATTCCCGTGATCATTGAGCAATTAACTGCTGCGGGTCGAGATAAAAACACTCCCGCTGCTTTAATACGCAAAGGTACTCATAGTGATCAACAAGTGGTAAAAGGCACCCTGTCTAACTTAGAAGCGTTAGTAGAGTTACACAACATAAAACCACCTAGTTTAATTGTTATTGGAAATGTCATCGATGTTTTCTCAACACAAAACATGACTAATTTAGGCTATTTTTCACCTAACTAACATCCGAAAAAAGAATTAGTGGAATAAACGAATCAAAGATATTTGATATATTGCAGTAAAACCAGAGTTAGCTAACTCTGGTTGTAATTAGAATGGTTACTTTCGTTGGTTTTTGAGTTAACCATTAGTTGATTTGTTACTATGAGAAGGTTTTGAACGGCGCTTTCTATTGCCAGTATTGTCAGGCTTGTTAGCCGCACTTCTTCTATTAGATTGAGGCTTATGCCCCTTATTTAAATGTTGACCATCTTTATGCTCAACTTTTGGTTGATTGGGGTTTTTCAACTTTTTCGGTTTTTTATGCTTTAATGGTTTAATCGCTCGAGACTCACCTAGCTCATTTACAGGCACAAATTTTTCTAACACTTTACGCTCGATATGTTGCTGTATTACGTGTTCAATATCCCACAACAATTTCAATTCGTCTTGACAAACTAAAGACACAGCTTGGCCAGTATTACCCGCACGAGCCGTACGACCGATACGATGAACATAATCCTCAGGGACATTAGGTAGATCAAAGTTAACCACTTGTGGCAACAAATCAATATCAATACCACGGGCAGCAATATCCGTAGCAACTAAAATTTGCACTCTACCATCTTTAAAAGAAGCGAGTGCTTTGGTACGTGCCCCTTGGCTTTTGTTACCATGAATTGCCGCTGCTGTTAGGCCTTCTGCTTCTAAGTGTTTAGTTAGCTTATTAGCGCCATGCTTAGTTTTAGTAAACACTAAGACTTGTTGCCAATTATTTTCTTTTATTAAATGCGTCAATACCGCTGGTTTACGCTTTTTATCAACCGCAGTTAACCATTGGGTGACCTTTTCGGCAGTTGAGTTTTCAGCATTCACTGATATTTCTAACGGCTTATTCACCATACCTTTCGCTAAGGCACGTATGTCAGGCGAAAATGTGGCTGAGAAAAGTAAATTTTGACGTTCTTTAGGTAATAGCGAAATAATCTTTTTAATATCACGAATAAACCCCATATCCAACATACGATCAGCTTCATCTAAAATCAGCACTTCAAGCTGTGAAAACTTTACCGCATTTTGATTATACAAATCCATTAAACGCCCAGGCGTAGCAACAAGTACATCAACACCTTGGCGAAGGCGCATCATTTGTGGGTTTATTTTAACGCCACCAAACACCACGGTTGAGTGGAGTTCTAGATACTTACCATAAGTAGCAATACTATCGCTAACTTGTGCTGCTAATTCTCTTGTTGGTGTTAACACTAGCGCACGAACATTGTTTGACTGTACCCGACTTTGTACTTTCCCACCTTTAGATAAACGTTCTAATAACGGCAAAGTAAACCCTGCAGTTTTACCTGTACCGGTTTGTGCTGCCGCCATCACATCTCTACCAGAAATTACTGCAGGAATAGCCTGAGCCTGAATAGGAGAAGGCGTGTCGTAACCTTGATCACGAACTGCTTTTAGTAATGGCTCAGATAAACCTAAATCGTTAAAGCTTATCTTTATTGTATTTTCAGCAGAGTCTGCAGAAATTAAACTCATAAATTATCTCTTGGTAAGAAGTTACAGGGGTCGAATGTCGATGCTCAAATATTATATTTTGAGAAGCAAGTATAGTGCTAGTAGCAGGCGTGCAGCATACAGTAAGGACAAGTTTAGTGCAAAGAAATTACTTTTTCAGGCAAAATAAAAGCCAAGTAGTTTACACCACTTGGCTTTTGCAGTTGTTTCATTTACTACTTTTAACGAATAGCGCAGAAATTTACTGCTATGGTGCCATTAACTCTTGATCTTCACCTTCTTTCTCTACCACTTCCGGTATCAAATCTTCTCTTGATATCCCTAAGCCTAATGCCACTAATGAAGCAACATAGATAGAAGAATAGGTACCTACAAACACACCAAATAACAATGCAGTTGCAAAACCGTGAATTAATGCACCGCCTTTAAAGAACAAAGCAGCAAGTACTAATAACGTTGTTATTGAGGTAATAAAAGTACGACTTAAGGTTTGTGTTAATGAAATATTAATAACTTCTTCAGGTAGCACTTCGCGTAATTTTCGAAAGTTTTCTCTGATGCGATCGGATACTACAATCGTATCATTCAGAGAGTAACCAATAACCGCAAGTATTGCCGCTAACACGGTTAAATCAAATTCCAATTTTAAAACTGAAAATAGCCCAAGCGTTAACAATACATCATGAAATAATGCCACTACCGAGCCTACAGCAAAACGCCATTCAAACCGAAATGCCACATAAACTAAAATGCATATCAGCGCAGTTAACATAGCTAAACCGCCCTGCTCTGCTAATTCATCACCAACACTGGCACCAACAAATTCAATACGGCGCATATCAACTTTTTGACCTGAGCCAGACTCAAGAATAGCCAACACTTCATTGCCTAACATTTCAGCTTTGACGTCTTCACGTAAGCCTAAACGAATCACAACATCACGACTACTACCATAAAATTGTACTTTCGCATCATCAAAACCATTTTCAGCCATTATTTGGCGTAATTTTTTTAGATCTGCGGCTTCTTCAAAACCCACCTCAATCAGGGTACCACCGGTAAAATCTAAACCAAAGTTCAGTTTATTCATCGATAATGAAACGATTGACGCTATCATTAATAACACACTAAAAGCCATCGCAACTTTGCGATAGCTCATAAAAGCGACGGTTTCTTTTAATTGTAAAATTTGCATAAGTTTAAATTTCCGTCTTGTCTATATAGATAACTTTTTAAGGCTTTTACCGCCCCAAATAGCATTCACTACTGCACGCGTACCCACAACAGAAGTAAACATTGAAGTAAGAATACCGATTGATAGGGTTACAGCAAAACCTTTCACTGGTCCCGTGCCCACAGCAAACAAGATAAGTGCAGCAATTAACGTAGTAATATTCGCGTCTATTATGGTTGAAAATGCAGCATCGTAGCCTTGATGTATCGATTGTTGAATACTTTTACCTGCACGCATTTCTTCACGAATTCGTTCAAATATAAGTACATTGGCATCAACCGCCATACCAACAGTTAATACAATACCCGCCATACCAGGAAGCGTTAAGGTTGCCCCTGGAATAAGCGACATAACCCCAACAATTAGCACTAAGTTAGCACCCAGTGCTAAGTTAGCCACCACACCAAAAGCACGATAGTAAATAATCATAAAGATAAAGACTAACCCAAAGCCCATCAAGATAGCTTGAAAACCTAATTGAACATTTTCAGCACCTAGCGTTGGCCCTACAGTACGTTCTTCTACAATGGTGATAGGTGCAATTAAAGCACCTGCTCGTAATAATAAAGCTAAATTATGTGCTTCAGCTTGTGAACCAGCACCCGTAATTCTAAAGCTTTTACCCAAACGAGATTGAATAGTGGCGACAGAGATAACTTCTTGTACTTTTTCAAAAATAATATTGCCTTCAGGATCACGTTTATCGGTTGGCTTGTATTCAATAAATACAGTGGCCATCGGCTTACCAATATTGCTTTTAGTGCCATTAGACATTTTACTGCCGCCAGCACTGTCTAAAGAAATATTTACCTGTGGACGTGAATATTCATCAAACCCAGATTTAGCATCAGTAATATGATCACCCGTTAGCATGATACGTTTCTTTAATAGAATAGGTTTGCCGTCTTTCTCTCTTAATAAAATTGAGCTAGCAGGAATTCGTCCATTTAATGCCGCACTTAAATCGCCTTCACCATCAACGAGTCTGAATTCTATGGTAGCGGTAGCGTTAAGAATTTCTTTCGCTTTTGCGGTGTCTTGTACGCCAGGTAGCTCAATGACAATGTGCTTTTTACCTTGACGTTGAACTAATGGCTCAGCAACACCAAGTTCGTTAACACGATTACGAATAATAGTAATGTTTTGTTGTAAAGCGTATTCACGAATTTCTTTTAATTTTTGCTCTGTCATTTTCGCATTAAGCGTTAAAGTATCGTCGTTAGAAGTTAACAATAAATCTCTATAGCGCTTTTTCAATAACGATTTTGCTTTTTCCATATCTTCCAATTTACGGAATTTAACAACAATGGTATTGCCATCTTCTTTTACACTGCGATAACGAATTTTTTCATTACGTAAATCACCACGAAAATCGCTCACCATACCCACTTTGGCTTTGTTAATGGCTTCTTTCATGTTTACTTCCATCAAGAAGCTAACACCACCACTTAAATCTAAACCTAACTTCATTGGCGTTCCACCAATTGTCGCCAACCAATCAGGGGTTGCCGGTGTTAAGTTAAGTGCCACTGAATACTTGTTACCTAGTTTGTCATCAAGCACATCACGGGCTTTTAACTGATCTTCAGTATTTTTAAAACGGGTTAAGACTTGACCCTTTTCTAAAACAATATTAGTAAAGGCAATGTTGTTATCAGTGAGGTTAGCTTTAATGGTATCAAGCGTTGCCACATTCGCTTCAACACCACGTAATCCTGATACTTGTACCGCAGGATCTTCACCGTATAAGTTCGGTGTGGCATAGAGCGCACCAATAGCAACAATAAATGCCACCATCAATGTTTTCCATAAAGGGTATTTGTTTAACACAATGTGTCCTTTTTATTTATTTTATTTCTTTTTCGGGTGAGTAAAAATCACCCTACTTAACTTAACTATTTACTAAGGTTAGCTAAGTTAGTTGGCTTTAATTCGAGAAAAAAAGCACAGCATTAACAACAGTTAACCTGTACTTTTGATGATAAAAAAACCAAATAACAAGGGGTAAACTACAAAGCTTTCATTGTGCCTTTAGGAAGTACCGCGTTGATCGCGCCTTTTTGTACAGTTACTTCTGTACCTTCACTAATGCTAACAACAATAAATTCTTTTTCATCAGATACTTTAATGATTTTGCCAACAATACCGCCTTGTGTTAACACTTCATCGCCTTTAGTTAATGATTCCATTAAGTTTTTATGCTCTTTAACACGCTTCGCTTGTGGGCGATAAATCATGAAGAAAAAAACCAAACCAAATACCGCTAACATAATGATCATTTCCATTCCACCACCAGTGGGGGCTGGAGCGGCTGCGGCATGGGCTGTACTGATAAATAAACTCATAAATTCCTCTACTTCTTTTTATATTTAGTTAGTGATTTTTTATATTCTTTCTATTTTGTTCAATAAAACGTAATAGAAAGAAAATATTAAACCACAAGATTTAATAAACTTCGATAATGTTTGTACGTAAACCTGTTTTTATTTCGATGTTAAGCTAAACTTGCTTACTACCTTCTGCTAATGGCGGTACAGGTAAACCACGTAACGCATAAAATTCCTCAACAAAGTCGTCTAATTTACCTTGCTCAATAGCATCACGCAAACCTTGCATTACTTTTTGATAAAAATGTAAATTGTGCAAGGTATTTAACTGAGAACCTAATATTTCTCGACACTTATCTAAATGATGTAAATACGCGCGCGAATAATTCTTACATGTATAACAATCACAACTTGGATCGAGTGGCCCAGTATCAGTTTTATTAGCCGCATTTCTGATTTTTACCACACCAGTGTTTACGAATAAATGCCCATTACGAGCATTGCGCGTTGGCATAACACAATCAAACATATCAATACCGCGACGAACACCTTCAACTAGATCTTCTGGTTTACCTACTCCCATCAAGTATCGGGGCTTATTTTCTGGAATCAAGGGGGCAGTATGATCTAATATGCGGATCATATCTTCTTTAGGCTCACCTACCGATAAACCACCAATGGCATAACCATCAAAATCAATCGCTTTTAACCCATTAATAGACACTTCACGTAAATCTTCATACATGCCACCTTGCACAATGCCAAAAAGTGCAGAAGGGTTATCGCCATGGGCATCTTTTGAGCGCTGTGCCCAACGAAGTGATAACTCCATAGAAACTTGTGAATCTTTGTGCGTTGCCGGATATGGTGTACATTCATCAAAAATCATCACCACATCTGCGCCTAAACTACGTTGTACTTCCATAGAACGTTCAGGTGTTAGCATTATTTTTTCACCGTTAACTGGCGAGCTAAAGCGAACACCTTCTTCGGTAATTTTGCGCATTTTTCCTAAACTGAATACCTGAAAACCACCGGAGTCGGTAAGAATTGGTTTATCCCAATTCATAAACTCATGTAAACCGCCATGTTGCTCAATAATGTCGGTGCCGGGACGTAGCATTAAATGAAAGGTATTACCCAAAATAATATGGGCACCGGTTGCCTCAACTTCTTCCGTTTTCATCCCTTTGACTGTGCCATAAGTTCCTACCGGCATAAATGCAGGCGTTTCAACTACACCACGGTCAAAAGTTAAACGGCCACGGCGCGCTTTGCCGTCAGTGTTAATTAATTCATATTTCATTTTGTTCTTCATAAATTTTCCTAACAGCGAAACAGGCTGATGGTTGTTGACCCAGTAACTTTTAACTAAATATTTTACTTCGATAATGATTGTTTGGTCAGAAACATTGCGTCGCCATAACTAAAGAATCGATATTGTTCGCTAACCGCATGGCGATAGGCTGTCATAATATTTTCATAACCAGAAAAAGCACTAACAAGCATTAGTAACGTGGACTCTGATAAATGAAAGTTTGTTAACAAAGCATCGACTATTTTAAATTCATACCCTGGCGTAATGAAAATATCGGTGTCGCCATAAAAAGCGGTTAATTCTTCACCCGCCGCTTCAGCAGATTTAGCAGCACTTTCTAACGAGCGAACAGAGGTAGTACCAACAGCGACAACACGGCCACCATTTGCTTTAACTTTTTTTATTTGCGCTACAACTTCGGCCGACACTTCAACATATTCAGCGTGCATAATATGATCAGAAATTTCTTCTACTTTTACTGGCTGAAAAGTACCTGCACCTACATGTAAGGTAACAAACGCGAGTTCAACGCCTTTATTTTTTATTTGCTCAAGCAATGCATCATCAAAATGCAAACCTGCTGTAGGCGCCGCAACAGCACCGGGTTTTTCGTTATATACCGTTTGATAACGCTCACGGTCGCTATCTTCATCAGGTCTGTCTATATAAGGCGGCAATGGCATATGGCCAATCTCATCTAATATTGACAATACCGATTTTTCACCATGAAATTTCAACTCAAACAGTGCTCCATGTCGGGCAACCATAGTGGCTTTAGCTTGCCCCTCAAGTAATAACTCAGCACCTATTTTGGGCGATTTACTGGCACGAATATGCGCCAAAACAGTGTTTTTATCGATTAAACGTTCAACCAATACTTCAATTTTACCGCCAGAAGATTTTTGCCCAAACATACGCGCTGGAATTACACGGGTATTGTTAAATACCATTAAATCGCCAGCATTTAATTGCGCAAGAATATCTTTAAAACCGAGATCAGTTATTGCACCAGAGTCACCTTCAAGCAGCATTAATCGACTACCGGTACGATCGGCTTTAGGGAACCGAGCAATAAGCTCAGTAGGTAAATCAAAAGAAAAGTCAGATACACGCATGATGATATTAAAAAGAGCCTTGATCTGTAAGTATAGTATTATTAAGACGCGTGATTTTAGTGCCCGAAGCCTTTGATAGCAAGCTAAATAAGAAAATTTACTTCAGTAATGAACAGCTGATATGTAGATCGCAATAAATAATGAGATCAACGACAGAAAATGAGAATAAATTACACGATAATAATTTTAACACTTTGCATTAATTAGCTATTAACCGCCAATTAATGCCGCTAAAATTAACCTATTAACGTCGTTATCGAGTCTTCTGGCCAAGGGGAATGATGCCATCTTGAATGACAGTTAACTTTGGCACCAACGGGATATCGATATCTAACTTGGCCTTTAGTTGGTAGCTTATATCCTTTCCCTGACTATTTAATAGCGCTCTTATCACCTTGAATCCCTCTATTAAACTTGCCGAAACCGGAACGACAAAACGAGACTCACCGTAAGCTGCTGCTGTAGGGATATTCGCGGCAACACCATGTGCTAAGGTCTCTCCAGCCACACTCAGTTGATAGCTAATGCCATTGAACGGCAAGTCAAAGTTATTGGGATTAGTTAATTTCAGGCCAACCTCAAAATTTTGTTCAAAACCATCCGCCGGTAGAGCTTTAAAAGAAACTAACTCGACACTGGGCTTTTCATAAACAGTATTTAGGGTGGCACAGCCAGATAGACAAAACAGCGATATCATGAGCAGAAGCTGTACGGGGAATGTTCTAACTATAGTCATTTTTTATCCTCAGAAAGTGATCTCTTTCAACTTATAGTAAAAGCGTGATGATTTATAGATTTTTTTCTCTGTATCGACGCTTCAAAAATGAAGTGATACTGAGAAATAACACTAATAATTAGCCAAACCACAACAAGCATATATTTATCAGAGACAACAAAGTCACCCATGTATGGCTCTAGTAATCGAAGAAGTGCCTTTAGCTCTACGCCAACGTTTTGATGACTGACCTAGCTAAAATTAATTTCGCTTTTTATGACTTTACGAGAAGAATTAATATTAAAGAGCAATATCGCGCGTTATAATCATTTTTAAATTTTTAGATTAAATATCACCTAATCATTATTTTAGCGTATGCTTTTAAACTTAGTAAAACCATTTAGTTAGTAGGCCTTTATGAACAATCTCGCCGGCGACATAGCCAACACTATTATCAATGGCTTCGATCGCCATATTCACCTATTTATAGAAATAACCAAATCAGCCCAGCAACGCTATCAACAATCTCAATGGGGTGAAATACAAAAAGCTGCTAAAGCACGTACAACCTTTTATGAAGAAAGGGTGGAAGAAACCTACAAAACTATCAAACAAGATTTCTCCATTGACTCACTTAATGATGATTTATGGCCTCAAGTTAAACGAGAATATGTTCAGTTACTTGCAGATCACTTACAGCCAGAGCTAGCTGAAACTTTTTATAACTCAGTTTTTTGTCACTTATTTGAACGAAAATACTATCATAATGATCATATCTTTGTAGAAAGCACTGCTCAGCGCCTTGATGACAGACCTACACCAAGTATTTACACTAGTTATAAGCCCGCAATAAAGGGCTTAAAAAAAACCATTTACGAAATGATAAATGCTCACACTAGCACGGTTCCTTTTATAGATTTAAGCGGTGATGTTGATATTTTGATCCGAGCTTTTCGACGTAAAGCCCATAAAACTCGCTTTAGGCTAGAAGATTTACAATTTGATATGTTAGATTTTACTTTTTACCGTAATAAAGGGGCTTATTTAATCGGTAGAGTATTATCTCCGGCGGGTGAAACCCCTTTTATTGTATCGGTATTAAACAATGGAAAGGGTGGCTTGTATATTGATGCCTTATTAAGTAAAAGTGAAGATATGGCGGTAGTGTTCGGTTTTGCCCGTGCTTATTTCTTCGTTGATTGTGTTCATCCTTATGCATTAGTAAACTTTTTACAGAGTTTAATCCCCCATAAAACCAAGGCTGACTTATATTCCGCTATCGGTTTTCATAAACAAGGGAAAACTCAATTCTATCGTGACTTTTTAAATCACCTTGATGACAGCGATGACAAATTAGCATTAGCCCCAGGAATAAAAGGTATGGTGATGTCAGTATTTACTCTGCCCTCTTACCCTTATGTTTTTAAGGTGATTAAAGATAGATTTGCACCTAGCAAAGATATGACCCGTGCTGACGTAAAAGAAAAATACCGGTTAGTAAAACTACATGACAGAATCGGTCGTATGGCCGACACCATGGAATATTCAGAAGTAGCGTTTCCTAAAGACAGATTTGATGATGAACTTTTAGAGGAATTAACCAAAGTTGCTCCGTCGCTGATTCGTTATGAAGATGACTTGCTAATTATTAAGCATTTATATATTGAACGCCGCATGGAGCCGTTAAACCTTTATTTAGCCAAAGCGAGTGATGAACAAATAGAAAGCGCTTTATATGGTTACGGCAAAGCAATTAAAGAACTTATTTCTGCCGATATTTTCCCTGGTGACATGTTATTAAAAAACTTTGGTGTTACCCGACATGGCCGAGTGATTTTTTATGATTATGATGAAATAACTTACATGAACGAAGTTAATTTTAGAGTAAAACCTGAAGCGATTACTGAGGAACAAATTTTTGCGTCTGAGCCATGGTATTCCGTTGCCCCTAACGATATATTTCCTGAAGAGTTAGGCACTTTCGCCCTTGCTAATCCAAAGTATTTAAAAGCATTTAAAATTCACCATGAAGATTTATTAACGGCAAGTTATTGGAAAGAATGTCAGAAAAAAGTTGCTGATGGTATTTTTGAAGACGTTTACCCCTACCCTGATAAATTTAGGTTTTGTGAAATGAAGAAAACAAGCAAGTAATTAAATTGCGAGTAGCGAGTATAAAAACTTTGCTCGCTACTGCCTTTGTTTATAAATTAGCCGAACAGTCAAACAATTCAAACTTTTTAACCATTTGTTCTTTACCTTTGCTTAGGCATCAGTATAATTCACTTCCACTGCAGGGGTGTAGTTCCAATTGGTAGAACAGCGGTCTCCAAAACCGATGGTTGGGAGTTCGAGTCTCTCCACCCCTGCCATTCTTTCTCCTATTTCTCTTTCCTATTTCAAACACTGTTCAATAATACTCAAGTCTGTCATTATTACCTTATGAGCATTAATCAACGACAATATCAGCAATTAACTGAAATGGGCATTAGCTTGTGGCAACCTAGATCCGATACCTTTCACGATGCCTCTGTTGTTCAAGAACATGCTGACAGCCATTATCTTAAACAAGATATCGATAGCTTAAATGCGTTAACTGAACAAACTTTTTTTACCGATTTATTACTCACCCTTAAACTTTCTATTGGTGAAGTAACAGCCCAAAAAGATCACCTAGATTTAGGTTTATTTAATTGGTTTTTCTATGCAGAACAAAGCAAAGATTCATCAATTCATTGTTCTGATAATAAATTAGTGAGTCCAAGTATCGAGCTGATTCGAAAATCTCCGGCCTTAAAAAAACAACTTTGGCAAGCGATAACAACTCACCTGCTATAAACAGCAATATTAATGTGAAATTATGAATAACTCTTTAACCTTTACGACAATTACCCTTGCTGACATAAATCCATTAATGCGAATAGAAGAGGAGTGTCATTCTCACCCTTGGAGTGAAAAAACATTTCGCAGCTGTATTGGTGGCCGTTACTTTGGGGAGAAAATCAGTGAAGCCTCAAACGAAAAATCCCATGCTATTGGCTTTTATATTGCTGAACATGTTATTGACGAAACAACACTAATGGATATTTGTGTAAGCCCAAGCCACCAAGGTAAAAGTTTGGGTAAAAAACTACTAACACAATTTATCAATCAAGCAAAAGCACAAGGCGCTGCAAAAATATGGCTAGAAGTACGTGCTAAAAATATTACTGCACAAATGTTATACATGAATGTAGGTTTTATTGAAACTGGCCGTCGAACGGGGTATTACCCTAGTGATCGTGGTTTCGGCTATGAAGACGCCATTGTAATGTGCTTAACTTGTTAAGACTGAACAACATTTCTATTAGTAATTTTTTAATGATTTTCACCATTAAAAGAAGAAAAGTCTCTAATTTGGCTTTTTAATTTGTGTTACAATGCGCGCATTTATTTTGAGCGTAATTTTTTCCGTTCAAGACCCAATTTAAAACAGCCATTAAACACTGCACTTCAACGTTAAGAAAGCATGTTAAATGCGCCAGTAAGTACAACTAAGAGATATTTAACATAATGACCAGCCAACAAATTGCAGCCGTAGATATTAGACGCACTTTTGCCATTATCTCTCACCCCGATGCGGGTAAAACCACGATTACCGAGAAAGTATTATTGTTTGGTCAAGCCTTACAAAAAGCAGGCACGGTAAAGGGCAAAAAATCAGGCCAACATGCTAAGTCGGACTGGATGGAAATGGAAAAAGATCGCGGTATATCAATCACTACCTCTGTAATGCAGTTTCCCTATAATAATTGCCTAGTGAACTTACTAGATACTCCGGGTCATGAAGATTTCTCTGAAGATACTTACCGAACACTTACCGCAGTAGATTCTTGCTTAATGGTTATCGACGTTGCCAAAGGTGTAGAAGCACGTACCGTTAAATTAATGGAAGTCACTCGTTTACGTGATACCCCTATCATCACCTTTATGAACAAAATGGATCGTGATGTTCGCGACCCAATGGAAGTGATGGATGAAGTAGAAGATGTCTTAAAAATCAAATGTGCTCCTATTACTTGGCCGATAGGCATGGGTAAAGAGTTTAAAGGCGTTTATAACTTAGTCACCAATGAAACTTTTTTATATCAATCAGGTCAAGGTCACACGATTCAAGAAGTACGTGTAATTAAAGGTCTAGAGAACCCTGAACTTGATGACGCTGTAGGCAGTTATGCCGATGATTTACGTGAAGAACTTGAACTTGTGCAAGGTGCTTCTCACGAGTTTAACCATGAAGAGTTTTTAAATGGTGAACTAACACCAGTATTTTTTGGTACGGCATTAGGCAACTTTGGTGTTGACCATATGCTCGACGGTTTAACAAAGTGGGCACCTAAGCCATTACCCCGTAAAACTGATTTACGAGAAGTCGTCGCTGAGGAAGATAAGTTCTCAGGTTTTGTGTTTAAAATTCAAGCCAACATGGATCCAAAACATCGTGACCGTATCGCCTTTATGCGTATTTGCTCAGGCAAATATGAGAAAGGCATGAAAATGAAACAAGTACGCTTAGGTAAAGACGTAAAAATTGCCGATGCGGTAACCTTTATGGCAGGTGATAGATCCAACGTTGAAGAGGCTTATGCCGGTGATATTATTGGTTTGCATAACCATGGTAGCATTCAAATTGGTGATACCTTTACTGCCGGTGAAATGATGAAGTTTAGTGGTATTCCTAACTTTGCACCCGAAATGTTCCGCCGTATTCGCCTTCGCGACCCATTAAAAGCAAAACAATTACAAAAAGGGTTAATCCAGTTATCTGAAGAAGGTGCTGTACAAGTATTTAGGCCTTTCATCAATAACGATATGATCGTTGGCGCGGTTGGTGTATTACAGTTTGAAGTAGTAGTGCAACGATTAAAAACCGAATATAAAGTGGATGCCATTTATGAGCCTATTAGCGTAGCAACGGCTCGTTGGTGCACTTGCGATGATGAACGGACACTTGAACAGTTTAAGAAGAAAGCGGGTGACAACTTAGCATTAGACGGTGGTGATAACTTAACTTATATTGCCCCAACGATGGTGAACTTATCGTTAGCACAAGAGCGCCATCCAGATAT
>JAWUXK010000140.1:0-33453 GCA_034111385.1 Colwellia sp.
ATTTAATGGTTATGATGATCAGATACAGTTTGGTGAAGAGTCACTCGTTGCCGTTCAAGTCGATGGTCAACTTACTGATAAAATTTCAGCCACAGGACAGTTATTATATCACCCAGCTGATAATCGTGATTCTGGTTTGGAGTGGGCTTACTTAAGTTATCAGCATAACAAAAAATTAAATTTTACGCTTGGTAAGATGAGAAGCCCTTTTTTCCAATACAGTGATGTAATTGATGTAGGGTTAGCTTACCCTTGGATAAGCCCACCAGGGCAAGTATATAAAGAGTATATGTTTTCTAGTTTTGAAGGGGCAAAGGCTACTTATCATTTTGCGGATGAACGATTAGCCTATAGTTTGGAGGGCTATTGGGGACAATTTGATAGCGTTCTAACACTTAATGGATATCAATTCCCTACCACTGTCGACGATCTCAAAGGGGCAGTGTTTACCATTGTTGATGACAATCTGAGCTATAGAGTTTCCTATCATACAGGCTTTGTCGAGTTAGATTCTGACTTTATAAATGACGTCGCTATACCACTTTCACAGTTAGGGTTTGATAAGAGTGCACAATCATTAAGTGGGCGTGGTGATATAGAGTTTTATCAAGCAGGGTTGACTTATGACGGCTTAAAATACTTTACAATAGTAGAATTGATTCAAATCACTGGCGATATTCCTCTTGTGCCACAAGCAACAGCTGCATATGCAACTTTTGGCTATCATTTTCAGCCTGTTACAGTCCATTTAACTATTGCGACTAACAACGCTAAAACTTCAAAACCTGTTAACGAAATACCTGCTGGCGTGACCCCTCAATTAGACCAATTACTGTTTGGTTATAAAACTATCATTCATAGCTTAAATTATTCAGATGTAGATACGGATAGCCTGACGATAGGACTTCGTTGGGATTTAGAAGCTAATTGTGCATTGAAATTCGACTTAACCACTTTTAAAAGTAAACTTCCTGCATCATTAATCCCTGTTGAAAGTAACGCAAAAGATCAGAGAACCAATTTACTCCAGGTAGGCCTAGAATGGGTTTTCTAAAGTCGACTAGATTCGCCATCTTGATAAGTCTCTTGATGTTGTTACCAAGTGCATACAGTCATGCGGCTAATGACTTGATAATAGTCGCGAATACTAATGAGAAAGACTTGACCTTAACTAAAGTTCAAGTAAAAAACTTGTTTATGCGAAGGGCTTTTAAGTATGAATTAGAGCCCGTTATATTACCTCAAGAGCATATGCTAAGAATTTTATTTAATACTAAAATTGTTGGTCTTACCGAGTCGAGAATCCAATCTTATTGGGCTCAGATGCGATTTAGTGGACGAAAGGTTGAGCCAATGGAGATTGAATCAGAAGGCTTTATCATTGAATTTCTCTTGAAAAATAAAGGCTCTATCGCTTACTTGTCTGGAGATACAATAGTCCCTGATGACTTAACTATTGTCTATTCGACTGATTAAATCACTCTAAATAAAACCATAACCACTTACCTCTAAACGTTAGTAATATTCAATTAATAACGTTTGGGTTTAAGAGGTTTGTATGCGCTTTACTTAATGTTACTTTAGGTTAACCACATTATCTTGAGGGATGGAGGGGGTAGGCTCTTGCATCTTGATTAGAGAGCGAGGCTTGCTAAATAAATAGCCTTGAATGTGATCGCAATCGGCTGCGATGAGATAATCAAATTGTTCCCAGCTTTCTACACCTTCGGCACACACTTTAACCCCGAGACCTTTTGCCATGAGGATAATAGTATTTGTCACCAAGTTGGTGCGCTTGGATATACTTATATAGTCTATAAACTGCTTATCAATTTTTAACGTATCAAAGGGAATTTGAGTTAAATAACTCAACGATGAATAGCCCGTACCAAAATCATCTAGCGCTAAGGTGCAGCCTATCGCTTTTAGTTCTTTAAAAAAGATATTCGCATGATCAAAATTTTCTAAGTAGGCTGATTCCGTGACTTCAAACTGTATCATTGACGGCTCAACGTTATAGCGATGAAATTGCGTTTTGATATAATTAATTAAGCTAGGTTCTTTTAAGTCTTTCGCTGATAGGTTTACCGAAATTATAAGGGGGTTTTTGTGTAAAGCTAATAAGTCTTTTAATTCCATACAAAGATGAAGAATTACCCATTTTGTGATGAGGTAAATTTTACCATTCTGCTCAGCTAATGGAATAAACTCCACAGGAGAGATAACCCCTAATTCTTTACTAGTCCAGCGAACTAACGTTTCAAAACCAACAACTTTTTGATTTTTATCTACTTTAGCCTGGTAAGAAAGATAAAATTCATCATGTTCAAGGCCATAACTTATCGAGTTTGCAACTTGAAAACTACGTTGGCTTTTCTCCATCATATCAATAGAAAAGGTAGTAAAAGTCCCTTTTCCTCTCAACTTAGACTGATACATGGCGATATCAGCTTGGGTAATTATTTTTCCAATATCAAAACTTGAGTCCTTAGCATTAGAAATACCAATACTCGCACTGATGTTGATAGACCAAGAGTCAATATGAAATGGGTAATTAAGCTCAAGAAGTATACGTTCTGAAATACTCATTACAGTATTATTATCAGGATTATTGGCTAATAATATAATAAATTCGTCTCCGCCCAAACGAGATAAAATATCACCATCCCTTAAACACTTTTCCATTCTTTTACTGACATAAATTAAGAGCTTATCGCCGATTGAGTGACCGTAATTGTCATTTACATCTTTAAATCCATCTAAGTCAATAAACATTAAAGATAGGTTGCTAGCGGTATTTTCAGCACTGGCTAAACATGTTTTAAGTGATTGCATAAATGAATTGCGATTTGGCAGTTCAGTTAGGGCATCGAAGTTTGCCATGTGCTCCATAGTTTGTTGCTGAGTTAATAATTTTTTTGTATTTTGATGATTCTTATTAATCTCTGAGTCAATAGCTTCCATCATACGATTAATGTTACTCGTTAAGTCAGCTATCTCATACTCTCCATGTTGTTCAATTCTTAAACTGTAGTCTTTACTGCTTTTAATTTCTTTAGCGAAGCGGCTTAACCTAGTAAGAGGAGATAACATTTTGTAGTGTTTAAAAAATAAAAAAATTAACGCCAAGGCAATAATCAAAGAAGCAGTGGGTAATACTTTATAAAAAAGCAACATTTTACTTTGGTTAATTGGGTCTAGGTAGTCTTTAACAACAACCAGGTATCCAAGGGGAAATTTACGATCTCCGACACGTTGAATAGAAATGATATTTTCAGATAAATAGCTAATTCCTAGAGGGGAATTACGAAATAATTGCGCTGTCATTTTTTTATGTACAGTAGGATGATAAGCGAATACTTTTCCGTGATATTGCTCAATAAGCTGCCAGTTCTTATCAAAAACTTTAGCCAAATATATATTTTCATATTTATCTAAACGTAAAAGTAAGGTTGCTAACTCAAAGTTATCAACTTCTTCAGCCATGATCTTAATTAGATCATCAGATAAATTAGCACTAAGCGCAGTGAGATCTTTTTTTACCTGTATCCGGTAAAGGTTTTCGTGTTCCTGTAACGTGAGATAAAATATACTTGTACCCACTAAAGATTATAGTGAATAAGGTGATGATGATTATGTTTGTCGTTATACTACGAAAAAACATCTACAATAATTACTCTATCAACTGATTATTTAGAAACATAATCATTATACATAAAATGTTACAATAAGTGCCGATAAAGCGAATTTATCGTACATTATTAGCTCGTATACACTAACGGGCACTAATAATAACTATAAGAGTAATTATTCCTGTGAAAGTTAATGGAAATATGAATAGTAATAACTTATTTAAAACAAGCTTGTTAACGATTTTGGCGTTAATTGCATTTGCAGCTAATTCGGTGTTATGTCGCTTAGCATTAGGTAATGAAGCCATTGATGCATCAAGTTTTACGGTAATTCGTCTATTATCGGGCGCTATCGCGCTTTTTATCATTTTAATCATCACAGGAAGTTTTAACGGATCTAACAAGGGAAGTGTCAAAGGAACTTCTTCTAAAGGCAGCTGGAGTGCTAGTTTTGCGTTATTTCTTTATGCCATAACATTTTCGTATGCTTATCTTTCAGTTGATACTGGGACAGGAGCACTTCTTCTTTTTGGTTCTGTTCAGATCACCATGATCATGCTGTCTGTGATTTCTGGTACTAGGTTGCATATCATCGAGTGGTCAGGGGTTATGGTCGCTTTCACAGGCTTTATTTATCTGGTTTTACCCAATATCACAACACCTTCATTTAACGGTTTTATCCTGATGACTGTTTCTGGAATTTCATGGGGCATATATACGTTAAAAGGGCGAAGCTCTGAAAACCCACTTATGGATACAACGTATAACTTTATAAGAACTATACCCTTAGTCGTGTTATTAGCTGTTTTTACTCTGCAAAATATAAAAATTTCACCAGAAGGCATGATATTGGCCCTTATATCTGGTGCTATAACATCGGGTTTAGGGTATACAATATGGTATATAGCCCTTAGAGGATTGTCTTCAACTCAAGCGGCTGTTATTCAATTGTCTGTACCTGTTGTTGCTGCTATTGGTGGTGTTTTATTTGTTTCTGAAACAATTACAATGCGCCTTATTATTTCAGCTGTTGTGGTGCTTACTGGTATTTTAATGGTGGTTTTAGGTAAATATCATTTCACTCAAAAAGCCACAAAATAGCTCTGTAAGCACCAGTGAATAAAAATGCTAATTTGAGGTAATTAAACTGACTTGTTTACTCGCTGTATTCGTTTGTAAACCAAAGTGACCAAGCGCATAAGTGAAGCTAGCTATTTCATTAGGTATTTGGCTTGAGTGAATTCCACCGACAGTACATACGCCACTGCCACACACTACTTGATCACTCCAACTTTTAATTGAGTAAACCCGATTAGCAATCACTTTATTATCTAACCAGTCAAGAAAAGGGCTGGATACAGATAAACCAAAGCTAGCACAAGTTGCTGTCCAAATATTCCATGGGTATGCGCCACAAGTCCAAAGGCCACGATAAGCTCCTGCAACACCTACAAAGGTATCAACTTGGCTACTTTTATTGAGCTTGATAATTTGTTGAGCAGCTAACGTAACACCCATAGAGTGGCCAATCACATCAATTTTTCCTGTGCAGGATGTATTAAGCGCAGAGGTTATATCATTCTTAACGGGTAATTCTTCAGAGCCGTAGTGATTATTACTTGATGGGTAGCTACTTCCCCATGATGGGCGATATATTTGATTACTATTGTATCCTTGTGCCAGTAATAGGTCATAGGTGTTATCCCAATCTGATATTGCGCCTGCATTTCCATGAACAAGAACAACGTTATCAACACAACTGGCTTGAACTACTGAGCTAGCGGTTAATAAACTGAAAATTAACACTATTGCTTTAAGTTGAACAATTATTATATTTTTCATATTTACTCGCCTTTAAGTTGTGATTTGCAAACTAATAAAAACTTATAACGCTATAACATTAGCGAATAATGAATGAAAAATAAGTGACTCTTTAGTAGTACTAAAAAATTTATCGTATAGGGTTATTATTTATTAGTTAGTGATACTTTGCAGAGTTTGTAGATGGTTTTGTGGATAAGATACGTATAAAACGCAAAATAATAGCTAGATATAACCCTATCTTTTGCGTTTGTTTATTCTTTAATTTTTAGCGTTAAACCAACGCTGGATTGTCTTTCAACTTCTTTAGTCAGTTGAATTGTTAATTCTGGCTGAGCTTGTAGTTCTATAATAAGTGCATTGTCATCATGTGAGACTTTTATTTGGGTGTCAATTGGCTGTAAACGCCCCAGTGTAAGGATGATAGCAAGACGTAATATTTGTATTAAGAAGTGAGTTCTTGATGTGTCTGATATTTTAGGTTGTTGATCGTCGGTAGTTAGGTTTATTTGGCCTCTGTGGTTTCGCACTAATAATATAATGATATGTTTTTCGCTTTCACTAAAGCCGGGCATATCACTGTGTTCTAGAATATAGCCACCGTGATGTTGACGTTTTTTCGAGTTTATTGAAATTCCTATTTCGTGTAATTGTGCTGCCCAGCACAAGAGAGTAAACTCTTTACGGTTTAACTTAGCATCGGTAGTTTTTAGCTGTTTATTGATTAAGGTTAATTGTTGTAAAACACGCTGACTAAAAGCTATATCTATATGATGTAAGCGCATTAGGTTATGGGTAGTTCTTTCTCTGATGTCGATATCTGTGCGAGACTGGCTTAAATCATATAAAACGCCTTCACGTAAGCCACCAGCACTAAAGTTTATTTGTTCAATACCCAGTTCATTAAAACAACTTGATAAAATAGCAACAGCACTTGCTAATAAGGGACGCCTAGCCTCATCCAAAGAACTCAATGATATATTATCACAGTGCTGCCAGCTAATAAGCTGTGTCACTAAACGTTCTAAACGCTTTCTTGTTATTTGATTATCATCATAAAGTTCAAGCATCACTCGACTTATAGCTTTAATAGATCCTGAAGTACCTAGCAGTGTTTGACAGTTTGCTTCTTTATAGCTTTCGGCTACCCCAGCTAGTTGTTTGACAGCAAATTTTTTCGCTTCCCGCATGGCTTTTTCTGTAATTTTACCATTTAGAAAGAATTTCTTTTGAACACTAATACACCCCATAGGTAAACTATCAGTAAGTGACGTAGAAAAGTTATGACCAACCACTAATTCAGTACTGCCGCCCCCTATATCAATAATCAAAGTACTGCCCCTTAAAGGTTGAGTATGAGCGACACCTTGATAGATAAGTTCTGCTTCTAATTTACCTGAAATAATTTCTATGGGGTAGGGCAATACTTTTTTTGCTAAGTGAATAAATTTCTGGCTGTTATGTGCTTGACGTAACGCCTGTGTAGCCACTATGCGTATTGCATTGTTGGGAATGTTTGCAATGGATAAATTAAATTCATGTAAGCATGCTATTGCCGTAGCCATTGCTTGTTCACTTAAGTAATTGAGTTTATTTAAACCTTTAGCCAAACTGACAGTTTGTTTTTGTCGGTACATTATTTGTAAGCAACCTGCTTGCTCACGGGCAATAATTAAATGAAAGCTATTTGAGCCAAGGTCGATTGCAACTAAATGATTCGTTCTGGCTCTAGTATGTTTATCCATGTAAATTCTTAATTTATATTTCTTCTTGGGTAAATGCTGATACTTTTATTAGTTGTTGCTTTTTAAGGTAATGATAAATGGCAACTTGAGCTCTTGTTTTAGGGCTATCGGCAAAGTATTGATACTGGTTTACCTGATCTGTATCTAGCTTTCTTGCTTTAATGTTATCATTTAATTGTATGGTAATAATATCAATAATATTCTGTTTTACCGAATTATCATAAATAGGGCAAGTTACTTCTACTCTCTGGTCTAAATTACGGTTCATTAAGTCTGCAGAAGAAAGATAGACTTTTGGCTGGCCTTTATTTTCGAAGATAAATACTCTTGGGTGCTCTAAAAAACGATCGACTATGCTAATTGCGGTTATATTCTCACTTTGATTTTTAACACCCGTAACCAGTGAACAAATACCACGTATAATTAACTGTATTTTTACACCGGCATTACTCGCTTTATATAGTTGCTCTATTAAATCATGATCGACTAAATTATTAACTTTAAGCGTTATGCCACAGGGTTGATTTTTTTTAGCTGCTTTTATTTCTTGAACAATTAAGTCATTAATAGCACTTCGACTATTAATAGGCGATATGATGAGGTGTTTGAAGGTAAAAGGTAGGTAAGGGTATTTAATAAAATCAAATACCTGTGCTACTTCATCGGTAATTTCTTTCTGGCAAGTGAATAAACTGAAATCAGTATATATTTTGGCATTTTTCTCGTGGAAATTTCCTGTACCAACATGGGCATAGCGAACTAAATTCCCATCTTCGTTTCGACTGATTAAGCATATTTTCGCGTGTACTTTTAGGCTTGATATACCAAAGGTCACATTAGCGCCAGCATTAGAAAGTACTTCGGCCCAGTTGACGTTTGCTTGCTCGTCAAAACGTGCGCGTAGTTCAATATTAACTGACACTTCTTTACCATTTTTAACCGCCTCTATAAGCGCTGCGATTACTCGGGATTTTTTAGCTACGCGGTAAAGTGAAATCTCTATTTTCTTAACCCTAGGATCATAAGCAGCTTGGCGTAACCACTCGGTAAAGTGAGAGAATTTATGATAGGGATAATAGAGAATAACATCACGCGCTTTAATTGCGCTGAAAGCGTTGTTATAACGAGTGAAATAGTGTTCTTCTAGCGAAGGTAGTTTTTCGTGCTCTAATGATTTGTCACCAATACTTGGAAATTCTATAAAGTCTTTAAAACTATGATATCTTCCACCTGAAATCAGTCCTTCATTAGAAGTGATGGCAAATTGTTTTTTTAAGATATCTAACATGGTTTTCGGCATTTTTTTATCATAAACCAAACGTACTGGTTCAGCGGTAATTCGTTTCTTTAAGCTGGAAGACATTTGTTCTAGTAAGCTTTGGTTGAATTCATTACTCAGATCAAATTCGGCATCTCGGGTGAGCTTCATTGAATAAGCAGAAATGCTATCAAAATCAAAAAAGCCAATGAATATTTGTGTCAAGCAATGTCGAATAATGTTGTCGAGTAAAATGATACTGACGCTTTTAGTTTCGTCATTTTTATCGCTTGGTAAAATAAGAAAACGCGATACACTATTACTCGGTACTTCAACTAATGCATATTGGCACCGATCATCCTTTTTCATTGCTACCATTAAATAGGTGGCATCGTCATTAATATGATCGGATAAGGTTGTATGTTCATTTAAAATAAGTGGAAAAATATGACGACGAATTTTATCTTTGAAATACTGATTTAGCCATGTTGATTGATTGCTTGAAAGTTGTAATTCATTGATAAGGTGTATATTGTTTTCGTCTAATTGTTGCAATAGTAATTGATAGGTTTCATCAAAGGTTATTTGTAAGGAAATGACTTTGTCTTGAATTTTATTAAATAAACTTGAAGCTTGTTTATTTTGTTTATTATTTGATAATAAAACTTTACGACGAACATTAGCTACTCTGACACGATAGAATTCGTCCATATTACTTGAATAAATGCCTAGAAATCTAAAACGCTCAAGCAAAGGTACGCTATCATCTTGTGCTTCTTGTAAAACTCTGTGATTAAAAGACAGCCAACTGAGTTCTTTTTCAAGAAAGTGCATTTTAGTTTACTCCTATTTACGTGTGTTATTACGGTGTTGGTATTTAGAGTCTTAATCATGAAATTAAGAAGACGCGAAACTATATCCTTATTGTATTGCAGTTTTATTAAATATTTAGCCTTTTGGGCTTTACATAAAAGTTAGTTTAAATTTTGTTCAGAACAAAATAAAAAACCGTTGTTAGGTGAATACCCTTGACCTTATTACAGAAAGTAAGCTACTTTAAACGTGTGTTTGAATTGTTATTTCTAATCGGTGAGTAATAAAAGTATGAGTACAAAAACTAAAATTTTAGATGCAGCAGAAATTCTTTTTGCTGATAAAGGTTTTAATGGTACATCGTTAAGAGAGATAACAGGTCAAGCAGAAGTTAATTTGGCTGCGGTTAACTATCATTTTGGTTCAAAAAAAGAATTAATCAAAGCTGTTATGTCACGCTATATGAATGAACTATCACCTCGACTAGAATTGTCTTTAAATTCACTTTGTCTTGAAGAACGTCAGCCAACATTAATCGATGTTTTTTCAGCTTTTATCGAGCCCTTATTACATTTAAATAGTTTTAAAGAGAATGGGACTACGATTTTTTTACAGTTATTGGGCAGAGGTTATACTGATAGTCAGGGATTTTTACGTTGGTTCCTAACGACGCAATACCCAGGGGTTATTACTAGTTTTACTCAAGCTGTTCGAAAAGCTTACCCTGAATTAAGTGCAGAAGAAATGTTTTGGCGATTACATTTCACCATGGGAACTATTGTTTTTACTATGTCATCGAGTGATGCTTTAATTGATATTGCACAAAATGATTTTGACCGTCATGTTGATATTGCTGGCGTGATAAAACAAGTTATTCCTTATGTAGCAGCAGGAGTTGGTGCACCCATTGTTAGATAAATGATAATAGAAAGGCTATAAATTATGGTTAACCTTTCTTTAGTTCTTTAGTTCTTTAGTTCTTTGGTTTGAGATAGGGCTTATATATTTCTTGCCTGAATAAGCCTATTGATGAATACCAGCATAAAAGCGGCACTATAAACACCATATACCACAACCATCCACTGCGGCATGCTATAACCTAAAAACTGCCAACTGATCTCACCGCAATCGCCTGTTGCTTCAAATAATGCGGGGACCCACTCATGTAAAGGTGCCCAAGTAGGAAAGTTTGGAATAAAATCACAACTAAAAAAAAGTGACCCGGAGTTAGCCTGCATCTCAACATGTTCTAAAGCAATAAATAATCCCCAAATTGCACCTGTTGCCCAAAACCCATAAGCAATAACGCGAGCGACTAAAAACTTACAGCCGAAAAATCCAATAAAGCCAGCAAGGATAATTGCTAAGATAGCAACGCGTTGATAAACACACATAATACAAGGTGCTAAGTTCATAACATATTGAAAAAACAATGCACAGAGCTCTAGCCCTAATGCTGATAATGCTAATAATAACCAAGGTCTTGAATTGGTTGTTAAGTCACTTAAAAATTTCATTTTTGTCCTATGTTTTATAAAGCGGCCTGAGTATAAATAAAAAAAGCTTCTAAAGTTATTTAGAAGCTTTTAATCATAACAAATAAAATGTTTGTATTATAACAATTAAGTTATTTGAAAAGGTTACAAATTAACTACCATTAATAAGTATATGAACATAGATACTAGCGCCATAGCCTAAAGCAATTACTGGTGTCCATTTTAAGTGACTGAAGAACGTATAGTAACCACGTGCTTGGCCCATCAATGCAACACCGGCTGCTGAGCCGACAGATAGCATACTACCACCAACACCTGCAGTTAATGTTACTAGTAACCATTGTGCGTGTGACATATCTGGGTTCATTGTTAATACTGCAAACATGACCGGGATGTTATCAACAATAGCAGAAAGAACTCCGACTAAAATGTTAGCATTTGTTGCACCTAGCTCACCGTACATAAATTCAGAAGCCATACCTAAATAGCCGATAAACCCTAAACCACCGACCGCTAGAATTACACCGTAAAAGAAGAATAACGTGTCCCACTCAGCGCCAGCTATTTTATCGAAAACATCAAACTCTTTCTCTTTGTGTCCAGGCATTAATGTAATATCTTTTTTAGAGTGACCTGACTTCTTAATGTAGTAACCGAAAAGTTTCAAATAAGCTAAACCTAACATCATGCCAAAAACTGGTGGTAAATGAAGGAAGTTATGGAATGATACTGCAGTAACAATAGTTAAAATAAATAAACCAACAATAGCCAAACCGCCATGTTTTATTGGCGTCATTTCGGTTGATTGTGCTGTTGGGTTTCCTTTAGGAATTGCAAACTGCATAATCGCCGCAGGAATAACAAAGTTAACCACTGAAGGAATAAATAAATGGAAGAACTCAGAAAATTGAACCATCCCTTTTTGCCAAACCATTAACGTAGTAATATCGCCAAATGGGCTGAACGCACCACC
The DNA here is from genome assembly GCA_034111385.1 of Colwellia sp. Lineage (GTDB taxonomy): Bacteria > Pseudomonadota > Gammaproteobacteria > Enterobacterales > Alteromonadaceae > Colwellia. The sequence continues at coordinate 11,739 of JAWUXK010000140.1, forward strand.
AGCATTTGCGCCAACTACTATGTTGATACAGCTTAGCGCGATAAATTTAGGTTCATCTTTACCAACGGCTAATACAACCGCACACATAATTAAAGCTGTTGTTAAGTTATCCGCGATAGGCGAGATAAAGAAAGCAAGAATACCGGTTAACCAAAATAAGGCTTTGTAACTAAAACCTTTAGCCACTAACCAATCACGAAGTGCATCAAAAACATTTCGCTCTAACATGGCATTGATGTATGTCATGGCAACAAGCAAAAAGAAGAATAACTCTGCGTATTCCAAGAAGTTATGACGAATAGCAACTTCTGCGGCATGCGGCATGCCGGCGGAGACGTAGTAAGCAGCAATAAGAACCCAGATTAAGCCAGCAGCGAGCAATACCGGTTTAGATTTTGCTAAGTGTAATTGTTCTTCAACAATAACTAAGGAATATGCTACAACAAAAATAGCAATAGCGGCGAAGCCAACCCAGTGGCTGGTTAAGTCGACAGATTGATGCACAGCATCAGATGCAAATGCAATACTAGGGACTAGCATTGCTAGTAATATAAATAATAGTTGTTTCATTTCAGTTCTCAAGTTGTGATTGAAGAGCTTAATATTAAATTTCAGCGGGATTTTAGCAAAAACTCGAAAAAATGATATAGCTAAGCTATCACAAAGGTCATAAATTCCATTTATATTTATGATGTTTGTTATAGATTTTTCATATGAACAGTTTGGGTTTGCCGTTTTTCCGGACAGCACTATTGCACTGTTGTATATCTTATGAACCATTATGGTGCGTAATGAGTTGTTGTTTTCACTATTGTTGTGCGCATGATGAGCTGTTATGAAGCGTTTGTTTTGCATCCTGCTGTTTTTTAAGGATAAAATCTACTGGCTTATTTTGTGCATACCTTGTGGGAATTAAAAAGCGAATTTGGTTAAATTGAATTGCACATTTTTTCTGCACCGATACTTAACAAATTTTCAATAAACCAACATGGAACTAAACGATGACAAGAACACTTTCATTTATACTCCCTTTTATATTGTTATTAATGCCTACGGCTGTTTTTGCCGATGAAGGGGCACTTAATGGCGCTAATACTGCTTGGATTTTAACCTCAACAGCTTTGGTTTTGCTGATGACCTTACCTGGCTTAGCACTTTTCTACGGCGGGCTAGTTCGTAAAAAGAATGTACTGTCTATATTGATGCAGTGTTTTTCTATCGGTTCGATAGCGTCGATTTTATGGCTTGTTGTTGGGTATAGTCTTGCATTTGGTGAAGGTAACGGCTTTATTGGTGATTTCTCTAAAGTGATGATGAATGGCATTGGTAAAGATGTGTTGTCAGGCGATATCCCTGAAAGTTTATTTATGCTCTTTCAAATGACTTTTGCTATTATTACGCCTGCACTTATTATTGGTGGGTTTGCTGAGCGTATGCGCTTTTCATCGGTATTAATTTTTAGCTCATTATGGTTGTTAGCCGTATATGCTCCCGTTACCCATTGGGTTTGGGGTGGCGGTTGGTTAAGCCAGTTGGGCGTTTACGATTTTGCTGGTGGTATTGTTGTTCATATCACAGCCGGTACTGCGGCGCTTGTGGCTGCTATGGTGCTTGGTCCTAGAAACGGTTTCCCAAAAACACCAATGTTACCGCATAACTTAACAATGTCTGTGACGGGCGCAGGTATGCTTTGGGTCGGTTGGTTTGGCTTTAATGGCGGTAGTGCTCTAGCGGCAAATGGTGATGCATCAATGGCGATGTTAGTGACGCACATTTCAGCAGCTGCGGGTACATTAACTTGGGCTGCTATTGAGTGGAAAAAATTTGGTAAGGCAAGTGTATTAGGTGCTGTTACTGGTATGGTTGCAGGCTTAGGTACTATTACGCCAGCATCGGGCTTTGTTGGTCCTGGAGGCGCACTTGTTATTGGTATTAGTGCAGGTGTTGTTTGTTTTTATTCAACGGTATTTATTAAACAGAAATTGAAAATTGATGATTCATTAGATGTTTTTCCTGTGCATGGTGTAGGTGGCATTTTAGGTACATTATTAGCAGGGGTATTTTCAGCGACCACTCTAGGTGTCTTTAGTGGCTTCGGTTTTGCCGAGGGAATTGCCACCATGACAGAACAAGTTGGCGTGCAACTTATTGGTATTGTTTCAACCTTGGTATATACCGCGGTGGTAACTTATATTTTATTAAAACTTGTTGGATTAATGACAAACGGTTTACGGGTTGATGAAGAACAAGAATCCAATGGCTTAGATCAAGTTGAACATGAAGAGTCAGGTTATAACTTGTAGTATTCTTCGGTAATCAAAATTTATATAAAGCGTCTTCGGACGCTTTTTTTTTGTCTTGCAGTTAATCAATCTTTATATACTTGCTATTCACACACTTTATGAAGGGTCAATGTAAGAGGTGATAATTCTCAGGTTTAAATGGTTGATAAAACCTTAGAGAAAGCGCTATAGCTTTCTATAAAACAATATTTAATTGTTGCTCTACCAAGTTTCGTAGTTAAAGCGCTAATTCTCCTTGATACTAAAGGCTCAAGCTAAAATAAGACTAAAGGCGTATATGAAAATAACCACAAAGATTTTAGCATTAAGTTAACCTTATTTTTTATAAAAATATAAACATTGAGTTTAAAATAACCCCTAAGGAACTTCTATGAATGAATTGAAACTTCGTTATCCTGTATCAGAAAAAGCAAAGGCACATACTTTTATTGACAGTGCGGCATACGATGCTATGTATAAGCAATCTATTGAGCAGCCAGACGTGTTTTGGGGTGAAAAAGCGAAGGAATTTATCGACTGGTATCAACCTTGGGATGCCGTTAGTAAAGTCGATATGACAAAATCGGAAATTAGCTGGTTTACAGGTGCTAAATTAAACGTTAGTTATAACTGTATAGATCGTCATCTTGCAACTAAAGCAGATACTACGGCTATTATTTTTGAAGGTGACAATCCTAACGATAGCCTAAGTGTTACTTATCAAGAACTTCATGACCATGTATGTCGTTTAGCTAACTTATTAAAAGAACGTGGTGTTAAAAAGGGCGATCGTGTTTGTCTTTATATGCCAATGATTCCTGAAATTACCTACGCAATGCTAGCTTGTGCTCGTATTGGTGCAATACACTCTGTTATTTTTGGCGGTTTCTCTACAGAATCAATCAAAGCACGTGTAGTTGATGCTGAATGTGCGGTAATCATCACTGCTGATGAATCTTTACGTGGTGGTAAGAGCATTCCACTTAAAGCTAATGTTGACAATGCTGTTGTTGATTGTCCTTTAGTTACTTCTGTAATCGTAGTAGAGCGTACCGGTGGTGATATTGCTTACAATGACGATTTAGATATTAAATATGCTGCTGCAGTAGCTAAACAGTCTCCAGTATGTGAGCCTGAAGTAATGGATTCTGAAGATCCATTATTTATTCTTTATACATCAGGTTCTACTGGTACTCCTAAAGGTGTTGTTCATACCTGTGGTGGCTATATTCTATATGCAGCTATGACTCATAAGTATGTTTTCGATTATAAAGAAGGCGAAATTTACTGGTGTACGGCTGATGCAGGTTGGATTACTGGTCACTCTTATATCGTTTACGGACCATTAGCTAACGGCGCAACTAGCGTAGTATTTGAAGGTGTTCCAACATACCCTGATGCTGGACGTTTCTGGCAAGTAATTGAAAAACATAAAGTAAATGTTTTTTATACTGCTCCTACAGCAATTCGTGCATTAATGGCAGGCGGTGATGCACCTGTTGAGAAATGTGACCTTTCATCATTGAGAATTTTAGGTAGTGTAGGCGAGCCTATTAACCCTGAAGCATGGCAATGGTATTATGAAGTTATTGGTAAAGGAAACTGCCCAATTGTTGATACTTGGTGGCAAACTGAAACAGGTGGTATTTTAATTACTTCTCTACCTGGTGCTGTTGATATGAAACCAGGTTGTGCTGGTAAGCCTTTCTTTGGTGTACAACCAGCTTTATTTGATAAAGACGGTAATACCCTTGAAGGTGAAAACCAAGGTTTATTAGTAATGACTGCTAGTTGGCCTGGACAGTTAAGAACAGTATATGGCGATCATGATCGTTTCTATCAAACATATTTAGGTCAATATCCTGGTAACTACTTTACTGGTGATGGCGCTAAACGTGATGCTGATGGTTTCATCTGGATTACTGGCCGTGTTGATGATGTATTGAACGTATCTGGTCATCGTCTTGGTACTGCTGAAATTGAAAGCTCGTTAGTACATCATCAATCAGTTGCTGAAGCTGCAGTTGTTGGTTACCCACATGACATTAAAGGTCAAGGTGTATACTGTTACGTTACTTTGATGGACAATGCAGAAGTTACTGATGGACTTGTTAAAGAGCTTCAAGAGTTTGTTGCTGCTGAATTAGGACGTTTTGCTAAGCCTGATTACATTCAATTCTCTCCAGGTCTACCTAAAACTCGTTCAGGTAAAATTATGCGTCGTATCTTACGTAAAATTGCTGAAAATGATGTAGACAGCTTAGGTGATACTTCAACGCTTGCTGACCCTGAAGTTGTAAATGACTTAATTAAAAATCGAATTATTCATCAGGGATAATTTAGTTTTTAGCTAATAAATTATTGAAAGCGCTGAAAGGCGCTTTTTTTATGCTTGAATTTTAACGTCAATTGTTAAACGTTAAGTGTCATTATGTAAAAGCATAAGGTATTATTTTGCCAATGAAATTTTTCATAACCGTTAATGTAAGAGAATTACTTACCGTTACAGAATGAGGAAATACAATGGAAGAATCAGTTAATGTTTTTGGTGAGCCGTTAGAAGTTTGTGGGGGAAATCCCGTTACAGGTTTTTACCGCGACGGTAAGTGTAATACGTGTGCGGAAGATACCGGATCACATACCGTATGTATTGAAGCCTCCAAAGAGTTTTTAGAATATTCACGTTTTAAAGGGAATGATCTTTCTACTCCGATACCTGAATTTGGTTTTGAAGGCGTTAGCGTTGGTGATACTTGGTGTTTATGTGCTGCTAGATGGATGGAAGCGCTGAACGATGAAAGGGCGCCTAGAGTTTACTTAAAAAGAACACATATTAAAGCGCTTGAAATAGTACCAATGGAACTATTAAAACCGTTTGCGCTTGATTTGAGTTAAATCACATTTACTCAAATACAGTTAAGTTGTTTGAGTAAAATGGTACCGAATAAGTTATAAATATAGTCATTAACGCGACCATTCATGTACATTTCTTATTATTCTACCTATACCAAAAGTGTAATAGTCTACGCCAAAAGTGTAATAGTCAAAATTTGCGTATGGTGTTATTTTTCTAACACAATTTGGGCAAGATAAATTTTTCACTGGATATAGATATGAATCACTTGTTAATTAGCATTATAAGAAAACCTTTCAGTTTAAGGTTTTTAAGCATCATTATAGGTTTATTGGTGTTCCCTTTCACCGCCTTAGCGGAAACAGGAGGGGGGGCTTCGATAAGCCAAATACCTGAATTAAGTGCCACTTTTTATGGGTATGCCAGTATTGCTATTTTTATCTTAGCCTACTCACTTGTCCCTTTTGAAGAGAAAATTCATTTACTTAAAAGTAAACCGGTTTTGTTTGCCGCTGGCTTGATTTGGATTTTAGTTGCACTAGCATTTAATAGTGTTGGCGCTTCTGACTTAGCACACAACGCTATTCGTCACGCTATCATTGAATACGCAGAATTATTCCTGTTTTTATTGGTGGCAATGACCTATATCAATGCTCTTGAAGAACGCTCAGTATTTAAAGCACTTCGCTCCTACCTTATTTCTCGTGGTTATTCACTTAAAAAAGTGTTTTGGGTAACCGGAGGCTTGGCATTTGTTATCTCGCCTATTGCCGATAATTTAACAACTGCTCTGTTGATGGGCGCTGTTGTAATGGCCGTTGGCGGCAAGGATGTTAAGTTTATTTCTATAGCGTGCATCAATGTTGTTGTTGCTGCTAACGCTGGAGGTGCCTTTTCACCCTTTGGTGATATTACTACGTTAATGGTTTGGCAAAAGGGCAAAGTGGAGTTTTTACAATTCCTGCCGCTGTTCATACCTTCGTTGGTTAACTGGTTAGTGCCTGCCTTTATCATGAGTTTTGCAATTTCAAAAGGTACACCTCAGGCTACTCAGGAAAAATCAGAAATGAAGTTAGGTGCAAAGGTCATGATAGGGCTTTTTCTTGCTACTATCGTCACAGCTGTATGCTTCCATAGCTTTTTACATTTACCACCAGCAGCCGGTATGATGTTTGGTTTAGGTTATCTTGGATTGTATTCGTTTTATCTCAAAAGAGTGGAAGGCCGAACTATGATGGCTGACTCAATATTTGGCGGACGTACTGAAGCCCATAGTAATCCTCTTAATGTGTTGCAATCTTATGGTAAGAATATCGGTTTGCATTTGAACGATCAACCATATCCTGCCTTTATGCTGGACAACGATCACAAAGTTAGTCACTGGAATACATCTTTAGAAGAATTGACCGGTTACAAAGCGGCGGACATGATAGGCACTAAAGATCATTGGAAAGCGTTTTACAAAGATGAACGCCCAACTTTGGCAGATATTGTGCTAAATGATAAATCAGCTGATGGTGTTCGACAGCATTACAGCGGGAAATATCGTGATAACGAGATAGAAGGCTCGTCTTATGATGCTGCTAATTACTTCGAAAACATTGGTGATTCGGGCGCTTATTTAATGTTTAGTGCTGCCCCCATTACTGATGATAACGGTCAGAAGGTAGGTTCGGTAGAATTATTTGAAGATATGTCAGGAAACAGATCAGACGTGAAGGAATTCGATATCATGGAACGTGTTTCCCACGCCGAATGGGATACTTTGCTGTTTTTCTACGGTGTTATTATGTGTGTCGCTGGCTTAAGTCAGTTTGGATACATGGCTATCGTTTCTGAATTAATGTATAGCGATTTGGGAGCCACATGGGCTAATACTCTTGTCGGTGTATTATCTGCCATTGTAGATAACATCCCCGTTATGTTTGCCGTGTTGACTATGGATCCGAATATGCCTTTAGCGCAATGGCAATTGGTAACACTCACCGCAGGCGTTGGAGGAAGTATGTTGGCAATAGGCTCAGCTGCAGGTGTCGCTTTGCTTGGTACAGCTCGTGGCGTCTATACTTTTGCCTCTCATCTTAAATGGGCACCCGTTATTGCGCTTGGATATGTGGCTAGTATTGGGACTCACTTACTAATCAATGGCAGTGGTTATTAGCCGATAATTATTTAAAGCTTGGCGTGTTGCATTAATGAAGTAGTCATCGGAGAACTCTGATGACTACTTACAACATCAATAAAGAGGCAATATATCTTGGTGTACTTTACTCATTTTTTCTATACATAAAGGGATATTTATCAGTTAAATATCCTTTTTATTTCATATGATTTGTAAAAACCTAACTTTTTATGCTGGCTTTAATTTCGTCAATACTGGCATGGCGAACATCTCGCCCTTCGACTAAATAAACGATGTATTCACATAAGTTAGTGGTGTGATCACCAATACGCTCTAACGCTCTGGCACACCAAGTGACTCGCAGGGCATTTTTAATTTCACGTGGATTTTCCATCATTTTAGTCACGAGTAAACGTGAAATATCATCAAATTCTTCATCAACAATATCATCATTCTTGATAATTTCTAAGGCGGCAGCAACATCCATTTGAGCATAGGCTGTTAACGCTTTATTTAGTGTTTCACAGACATGTTTACCTAAGTGTCTTAATTCAACTAAAGGTCTAGCGCCTTCTTCTTCAGCAAAATTTCCTTTAGCGAGTTTGATTGCATTTCTACCAAATTTTACTGATTCATCGCCCATACGTTCAAGATCAGTAATACTTTTAATGACACTCACAATTAGGCGTAAATCGCTAGCTGCGGGCTGGCGACGCGCTAAAATTTGTGTGCAATATTCGTCAATATCTAACTCCATGGTATTGACTTCGTGATCACGTTCAATGACTTTTTGTGCGAGCTTTGAATCAGCATTTAATACGGCATTAAGGCCATCGTTTACTTGTTGTTCCACTAACGCACCCATTTCCATGACTAATGTTCTCACTTGCTCTAGCTCTTCGTTGAAACGACGAGAGATATGTTTATCTAAGTGAAGGTTTGTAGTAAAGCCCGAAGGGGTATTGGTGTTATCTGTTGTTGTCATTTTCTTCTCCATTTAACCGAAGCGGCCAGTGATATAGTTTTCAGTTAATTTGTGACTTGGGCGGGTGAAAATATCTTCTGTTTTCCCCATCTCAACTAATTTACCCATATGAAAATAGGCAGTATGTTGTGATACTCGCGCTGCTTGTTGCATTGAATGGGTGACGATAGCAATCGTATATTTTTCTTTTAACTCATCAATTAACTCTTCAATAATGGCGGTTGCAATGGGATCAAGCGCAGAGGCAGGCTCATCCATTAGGATCACTTCAGGGCTTACCGCTATCGTTCTCGCAATACATAAGCGCTGTTGTTGCCCACCCGATAATCCCGTACCTGGATCATTAAGTCTGTCTTTGACTTCGTTAAATAAACCGGCTTTCTGTAAACTCGTTTCAACAATTTCATCTAATTCAGCTTTATTGTTGGTTAACCCGTGAATGCGAGCACCGTAAGCAACATTGTCATAAATAGATTTTGGAAAAGGGTTTGGCTTTTGAAATACCATACCAACACGTGCTCGTAAAAGAACAGGATCCAATTTTTTATCATAAATGTTTTCATTATCAAGCATTAATTCACCAGTAATTCGACAAATATCAATGGTGTCATTCATACGGTTTAAACAACGTAAAAACGTTGATTTACCACAACCTGACGGGCCAATAAGTGCGGTTACTTGGTTTTTGGCTATGTCTAAGCTTACATTATGAATAGCTTGTTTTTCGCCATAAAAAACATTAGCACCACGAATGGTCATTTTGGCATCATCAGCATAAATATTACCAACCGTTTCGGTTAGCTCTACCTGATTTAATTCAACTGGTGTGGTGTCGTCTTGTATTAAGTTTGTATTGTTCATGTTATTTCTTCTCAAATTTACTGCGTAATACGGTTGCTGTAACGTTTATTACTAACAACAGACTTAGTAATACTAAAATAGCTGCGGAGGTTTTTGCTAAAAAAGCGCGTTCTGGACTGTCTGCCCATAAAAATATTTGAACAGGTAATACGGTTGCTGAATCAACAACACTTGTTGGTACATCAACAATAAATGCCACCATGCCTATCATTAATAATGGTGCTGTTTCACCCAGTGCTTGGGCAACACCAATAATAGCACCGGTGATAATACCAGGCATTGCTTGTGGCAAAACGTGGGAGAATGTCACTTGCATTTTTGATGCACCTAACCCTAAAGCCGCTTCCCTTATAGAAGGTGGTACCGCTTTAATTGCTGCTCGACTCGCAATAATAATGGTGGGTAATGTCATTAGTGTTAACACGATACCACCTACTAATGGTGCTGAACGTGGTAAACCAAATACATTAATAATAACGGCTAAACCGAGTAAACCAAAAACGATAGAAGGTACAGCTGCTAGGTTATTTATATTAATTTCAATAATATCAGTAATACGGTTTTTGGGCGCAAATTCTTCTAAATAAAGTGCGCCGGCAACCCCTAGTGGAAAGGATAATAATAACGTAACAAACATAGTGAGCACTGTGCCCATTAATGCGCCTCGTATACCTGCTAGTTCAGGTTCACGAGAATCGCTGGCCGTAAAAAAACTAAAATTAAAACGACTTTCAATACGTTGTTCAGTTGATAGTTTAACTAACCATTGAGCTTGCTGTTCCTTGATGCGTAAACCGGCTTCACCTTGAGCAAAACCTTCTTTTAAGTAACTATCTACATCATCGTCAAGCCTTACCCAAACACTTGTTTGTGTATTGAAATGTTCTGGCGAAGCAATTAAATTATCTTTTATCGTAAATTCTGCATTAGTAGAAAACAATTTAAATAATTCACGCTTATCTTTTCGTGAAAGTTTTTTGTCCGATGGCGTTGAAAACATTTGGTAAACTGATTTCTTTAAAACCGTTCTATAGTTTGCTTTCTTCAAAGTTTCTTCAGATACATCATCAATTTTTAACCAATCACTTTGATAATTTACATCAAGTTTTACCCAGTGTTGATGAAAAGCGGGTAGGGCTTTGGAGGTAATGTCACCAATCAAAACGACGACCAGCATGAAACCAAAAAGCACAGCAAAAAGCCCTATGCTTTTAAAGCGCTTTTCTTTCTGATGACGTTTTTTAAGGCTTAACGATACCTTCTCAGTTGTAGAGAGTGAAGTCTTAGACATAGTGTTACTCACGGTGGAATTATCTTTTGAATTAGTCATATTGCTCTCGATACTTTCTTACGACTTTTAAGGCTAAAATATTTAAGCCGAGCGTGGTAATAAATAACATTAAACCTAAAGCAAATGCGGCTAACGTTTTAGGGCTATCAAACTCTTGATCGCCAGTCAGTAATGTTACTATTTGAACGGTGACAGTGGTTACTGAATCTAAAGGGTTCGCGGTTAAATTTGCCGCCATGCCTGCTGCCATTACCACTATCATTGTTTCACCGATGGCACGAGAAATAGCTAATAAAATTGCGCCAACAATCCCAGGTAATGCGGCAGGTATTAATACTTTTAACACGGTTTCACTTTTTGTCGCCCCCATCCCTAAAGAGGCTTCTCTTAATGCATTGGGTACTGCGCTTATCGCGTCTTCTGATAATGATGAAACGAAAGGAATGATCATTGTTCCCATTACTAAACCTGCTGCTAAGGCGCTTTCAGAAGCAACGCTTAAGCCAAAAGATTCACCAATGTTTCTAATCACAGGCGCAACGGTTAACGCAGCAAAAAATCCATAAACAACCGTAGGAATACCCGCTAATACTTCAAGCATTGGCTTTGCAAAGCTACGTAGTCTAGCGCTGGCATATTGAGATAAATAAATAGCAATCATTAATCCAACAGGAACTGCTAATAACATCGCAATAAAGGTGATTAACATAGTACCCGCAAAAAGGGGAACAGCACCAAACGATCCTGAACCACCTACTTGGTCAACTCGCATTGCTGTTTGAGGGCTCCATTGAGTGCCAAACATAAACTCGGTCGGTGGAACACTTTTAAAAAATTGAATTGATTCAAATAACACTGAAACGACAATACCAAGTGTGGTTAATATGGCAATCGCTGATGAAGCAACTAATAATGCTCTTATTATCGATTCAGATTTTTGGCGTGCCTTAAACGTTAGCGTAAACTTGCTCACCAAAATAATGACACTACCAACCGCTATAATAAGTACTAGCGCAGTTTTTAACCATGTGGATTTTTGATATAACTCTTGTAAAGTTAATGCTGCTTGGTACTGACCTTGTACAGCAACATCACTGCTATTGTTCATGCTTTGTAATAACATTTGAGCCGTGTCAGAAGAAGCTAAAGAGCGAATGTTGTTAAGGTATAAACCTAAATCAATGGATGAAAGTGCTTGGACTGTTGTAGATAAGGTACTAGTGAGTAGTTGCTCAACAACAATTTGTTCAACGCTGTTAAAAATTAGTAGTGTGATTAAAGCTGGTATGCCACATACCATTGCAGTGAGTAAGCCAAACTGTGACGGTAAGCAGGTTAGCTCCTTTTTATATGCGGAACCTCCGGCAACTTTTAATGAACGTTTAATGCCAAACCAATAGCTAAATAAGGTAAGAGAAAGTAAAACAATAAACAATAAGGATGAATTCATATTTCAAGACCAAGTTTCAGAAAAGACAAAGGCGAGAATAAAAATTCTCGCCTAATCAGTTAACTTATGTAACTGATTTTAATTTACTTTAATTTATTATTTCAATGCTAAAGGTGTCAGTGATAAAACATTGCTACGAACAGTAGCTAATTTATCTTCACCTAGAGGAATTAGGCCTTTATCTGTTAAGTAACCTTCTTCACCCATTGCATCTTCACTGGTGTATTCAGTTAAAAACTCTAAGATTCCAGGAACTTTACCTACGTGAGAGTTTTTAACATAGAAGTATAATGGACGAGAAACAGGGTATGAACCATCAGCAATTGCTTCAAATGTTGGTCCTTGACCATCGATGATTGAACCTTGTAATGTGTCACTGTTTTGGTCTAAAAAGCTAAAACCGAAGATACCAAATGCTTTAGGGTTAGCTGTTAATTTTTGTACTATTAAGTTGTCGTTCTCACCCGCTTCAATGTAGGCGTGATCTTCACGAACACTGTGACAAATTTCTTTATACTTAGATTTGTTTTGCTTTTTAATTGCTTTAATCCAAGAGTATTTTTTACAACCGCCCTCTAAAACTAGTTCTGCAAATGCATCACGCGTTCCTGAAGTGGGTGGTGGACCTAATACTTCAATTTTATTTGCGGGTAATGTTGGGTTAATTTCGCTCCATAATTTATATGGATTCGCTACTAATGTTTTACTACCATCTTTAGCAGGTACGTCTTTGGCTAAAGCAAGAAATAATTCTTTACGAGTAATTTTCATTGCATCGCTAGAATTTGAGTTAGCAACTACAATACCGTCATAACCAACGAGTACTTCAGTGATGCTTGTTACGCCGTTTTTAACGCACATGTCAAATTCACTTTTTTTCATGCGGCGAGAAGCATTGGAAAGATCAGGTGTGTCGATACCGTTGCTTGCGCAGAACAACTTCATACCACCGCCAGTACCAGTAGATTCAATTTTTGGCGTTTTAAAATCAGTGCTTTTACCGAAACGCTCAGCTACAACGGTGGAGAATGGGTAGACAGTTGATGAGCCTACTGCAGTGATTGTGTCACGACTACTCGCGTTTGCAAAGCAGCTCATTAAAGCAACAGAACCTAATGATAGGCTTATTATTGTTTTCTTCAAATTCATCTTATTAGTAAATGTGTTCATATGATTTCTCATTTTTAATTGAATTAATAATTTTTAGACTGAATATTGTGTCTATGTTTAAGCTCATTTTTTAACTGTGTGCAGTGTAGAAATTTTATGTGACAACAAAGTGAACGATTTATGACACTTTTGTGACAACGAATTTTTATCATGGCTAAAGTGTTGGTGGGAGTATTCATTGAGGTGAATTATGTTCAATTAACGTTAGTTTTTACTTAAGTAGTCATAGGAAGTAACTCTCTAGTATCTTTTTACAAAAGGTACTGTACTCAGTAAAATTTATGTGTAAAAATAACCTTACAAACAGCGTAATTAAATCTTTACAATATTGTATTCTTGTTTCACTTCAAGCTGCAGCCCCTTTAAAACTGTACTTTTGATTTTTGAATATTTTCTGCAAATCTTGTTTTTATCCTACGCATTTTTAATCACTCGTTTATGAGGAATAAATCATGTCGTCTACAGCCAATAAAAGTACCTTAAATGATATCCATGTTAATGAAGAACATGTATTGATTACCCCTGAGCAACTCAGAAATGAATTACCGCTACAAGAGCCAGGTCGAGAATTTGTTAAGTCAGCTCGTACTATTATTTCGAATATTATCCATAAGCGTGATCCACGCTTATTAGTGATTAGTGGGCCTTGTTCTATCCATGATGTTGATGCAGCTAAAGAATATGCCCTAGAACTGAAAAAGTTGCATGATAAGCATCAAGATTCTTTATATATTGTTATGCGTGTGTATTTTGAAAAGCCTCGCACCACAGTTGGTTGGAAAGGGTTAATCAATGATCCTCATATGGATGGTTCGTTTGATGTAGAATCGGGCTTGAGAAAAGCGCGTGAATTGCTTCTTTTTTTAACTGAACTTGGCTTGCCGCTTGCTACTGAAGCACTTGATCCAATTAGTCCACAGTACTTAGCAGAGCTATTTAGTTGGTCGGCTATTGGAGCGCGTACTACCGAGTCACAAACCCATAGAGAAATGGCTAGTGGTTTATCTATGCCTATCGGCTTTAAAAATGGTACCAATGGTAGTTTAGATGTCGCGATTAATGCTTTGCAATCTGCAGCTTCTTCACACCGCTTTATGGGAATTAATCGTCAAGGGCAGGTGTCGCTAGTTAAAACATCGGGAAATCCAGATGGACATGTCATTTTACGTGGCGGTAAGCAACCTAATTATGACAGTGTTAATATTAGTGAATGTGAGCAAGTTTTAGCAAAAAATAAGTTAGAGCCAGGTATTGTGGTAGATTGTAGTCATGGTAATTCAAATAAAGATTATCGTCGTCAGCCGCTTGTTGCCACCAATGTTTTTAACCAAATTTGTGAAGGTAACAAATCGATTATTGGTATTATGTTAGAAAGTAATATCAAAGCCGGTAATCAAAGTAGTGATTTAGCCTTTGATGAGATGGAGTATGGTGTTTCGGTAACTGATGCGTGTATTGATTTAGATAGCACAAAAGCTTTACTGACAGAGGCTGATGCAATGCTTAATGATATATTGAAGCAACGTATTAAATAGTAATAGTTCATTATTTGATAAGAGAAACTATGAGTAATTTTGATGAAAGCATTAAAATTTTACGCGATGAAATTGATGAAATAGATAGCCAGTTAGTTGCTTTAGTGGCAAAACGTTTAAAGGTAACAACACAAGTTGGTGCGCTTAAAAAGATTGAAGGTGTGCCTATTTTTGCACCTGAACGTGAGGCCACTTTAATTAGTAAACGCAGAGAGCAAGCTGAAGAAGCGGGTTTAAGTGGTGACTTAATTGAGGATGTTTTACGCCGTTTAATGCGTGATTCATACGTAAGTCAAGATGCTAGCGGTTATCAATGCGTTAATCCTGAGTGCAAGAAAGTTGTGGTTGTTGGTGGTAAAGGACAGCTAGGTGGTATTTTTGTTGATTTATTTAATCGTTCGGGTTATCAAGTAGCTATTATTGGACAAGATGATTGGCCGAATAGTGCTGCTATTTTAGCGGATGCTAGTTTGGTTATTGTTTCTGTACCCATTCGGTTAACTTCACAGGTTATTCATCATTTAAACAATTTACCTGATGATTGTATTTTAGCGGATTTTACCAGCGTAAAAGAGTCGCCTTTATATGAGATGATGAAAGTTCATTCTGGCCCTGTGGTTGGTTTACACCCTATGTTTGGCCCAGATGTAACGGGCTTAATTAAACAAACTATTATTGTTTGTGATGGACGTGATGAATCTCAATATCAATGGCTGTTAAAACAGTTTCAAGTGTGGGGAGCCAAAACTTATCAAGTGCCTGCCCATGGCCATGATAAAGCAATGTCTATGGTTCAAGTAATGCGACATTTTTCCACTATTGCATACGGATATCATTTGATGGCAGAAGGGGCCGATATTGAAAATTTGGTCAATATGAGCTCACCAATATATCGATTAGAGTTGATTATGGTGGGGCGATTATTTGCTCAAAACCCTATTCTATACTCAGATATTATTTTTGCGAATCCGGATAATATTTCTATGATGAAACGTTTTGCCTATCGCTTTCTTGAATTATTAGAAGATGTGGAAATGGGAGATAAAGAAGCGTTTGTTAAAATGTTTGAGCAGGTATCACATTGGTTTGGTGATTATGCTGATGACTTTTTGGCAGAAAGTAAAACCATGTTATTAAAGGCAAATGAGTTAAAAAAACATTAGCCTACTAGCGTGTTATTTAGTCAAATTATCTAACACGCTATTACTCAAACTCTCAAAGTACTAAGTTCTAGAAACTGTACGCTAGACCAATTGATATTTGGCTATCAAGCCAAACCGCCCCATCAAAACTTGCTACACAAGTCCCATTTTGACAAAAAACAGTATCGTCATCTTTTGTTAAAGTGGCGTAAGCTCTTAGCTCTGTGATAAATGCTAAATTATCTGAAAACTTATAGCGAGTACCTAAAGCAATGGTTATTGAAGGGTAGACGACACTATCAAAGTCGCTTTTGAAGTAAGTCGCACCAATTCCTACTCCAAAGGTAGTGATGTAATTTCGCTGTCTATAAAAAGCGACACCGTTAAAATGAGCATATAAGGTATCAAAAGTGTGTGTTGATTGGTCTATATTATCGGTAAAGTCGCGAGAAACAAAATTGACTAAAATTTGTCCTTGGCCTTTGGGTGAATCTTGCCATGAAAATGCTAAAGCAACATTGGATTCATCCGTTGTTGGTAACTCTATTGTATTATCACCACTGTTCAGTTTTGGACTAAAAGTATGACCAAACATAGGTGTTATTTCTAAATCACCCGCTTGAGCGTTTATTGAAAATAGTGCACAACATAAAGTAATCAATACTTTGTTGAAATGAGAAAAAAACTTCAATGAGGGCATAGTTGAACGTTCCTTTGTCTTATTTAATCGTCAGCTTTGTAATGCTTTATTATTATCGTTGAGTTTAAGCTTACTCTGCTTACCTTATAATACAAGTAATAGCAGTATTAAATTAAAGTTATTAGTAAGTTAGCTTTCAGTGGCCAATTTCAATAAAGCGAGTAATACTTCACCGCCTAACTGATTTGTCATAATACCCTGTTCGCCACCTATTGCTGTAATATTGACATCATGAAGCGATATTTTTTTAGCTAACCCATTGTTAATTATATTTAACTCTACAGTATTAATTGTAATAGCGGAAATATTTATTTTAGCTTCAGGCTTGCCGCGTTTCTTTTTAGGTGTTGTGTGGTCAATAATTGGACCGGCTTGAGGATTATTTTGGGCATATTCCACGGCATTGAGTTCAGGGTTGTTTTTAGCATATATTGCGGCGCTTATATTAGGGTACAACTCAGGGTAATCTTGGGCAAGTTTACTCGTTATTTTGTCAATCAGTTGCTCAATATTACTTTTTTGGCCTGAATTAGTTTCACTATTTAAGATAAGTTTATTGATTGTTATTGTTTTTATCGTAGTTAATAAAGGTTGAGACGGTTGACTCACTAATTGGATATGTGCTTCATCAGCAATCACAGCATATTTTGCTTGGTGATCGTTTAAATTTAGCAAGTTGAACTTTTTAAACTCGCCAGTTCCTGTTTTTGCGGAATAATTAGCTGAATCAACACTGGTTTTTTGGCCACTATAATGCAGCCCTTGTAATTCAATTTGGCTTTTCAGGTATTCATTTAATGAACCATTGGCTAAATACCAAAGGATAGTGCTCAGAAACACTAATATGGTAAAAGCTAAAACAGCGAGTTTATTCAATGGGAGCCTCTTTCTTGCTTAAGGGGTTAATGACTTATTATATTACTATAAAAAAGCCGTTACTGACTTGGGTAACGGCTTGTGATGTTATGAACAAGTTAGATTTGGAACATTATATAGCGCTACTTGGCACACTTGTCGGGCTAATATGCTCAATAGGATAACAGCCGAGAACTTTAATAAAATTGGTATGCTCAGTAATTTCACTAATGGCTTCTTGTAGGGCAAAGCTTTTCAAATTCGCTTCTACATCAATATAAAACATTTCTTCCCAAGGACGACCTTGAATAGGGCGAGACTCAAGCTTACACATGTTAATACCTTTTTCTTTTAACACTAATAAACACTCTACTAAGGCGCCCGCTTTTTGCCCAGTTGCTAAAATAATAGCGGTTTTGGCAGGTATCTGTTCAGCAACTTCAACGGCTTTTCTGGCGACTAGAATAAAGCGAGTATGATTTTCATTTTGATTAGCTATTGATTTTTCTAGTGCTTGTAATTGATACAAGTGACCACCTTCTTCACTGCCAATTACTGCGACAGTGTCATCTTGCAATTCTGACACTTTCATCATGGCATCGGCAGTACTTTCGCAATACTCGATGCGAAGATCCTTTTGTTTATCTAAGAAATTACTACATTGTGTAAAAGGTTGACCATGAGCATAAATCGTTTTTATTTTGTCTAAACTGGTTTTTACTGATGTGAGTAAACAATGCACTATCGGTTGCGTGATTTCACCAACAATAGATAAATTGGTGTGTTGTAACACGTCATAAACTTCATTGATACTACCTGAACTCGTATTTTCAACAGGTAACATACCATAATCTACTTGACCTGATTCTACTTGTTGAAGAATATCACTAAAAGTTTGACAGCCAGATTCAATGATTTTTTCTGAACGTCGAGAAAAATAACGGTGACTCGCTAAATAACTATAGGAGCCTTTATCGCCCAGAAAAGCAACGCTAACGGTTGGCATTTGAGTATTTGGGTTAGCTAAACTTTGTAAGTAAGCTTGCTGATTTAGTACTGAATCTTCAATGATAGTTTGAAAAATACTGGTGACATAATGAGCATCTAAACCTAATTCTCTTCCTTGCTTTATCAAGCGGATTAACAACTCTTGTTCACGTTGCTGATCTCGAATAGGACGGATTTGTTGTATTTTACTCTTAGCAACATTGAGTGTTAGTGCGCGACGTTTAGCAAATAAGCTTAGTAAATCTTGATCTAATTTAGTTATTTGTTTACGTATTTCGTTTAAATCTAATTTTTCGCTCACTGTATTTTCCTGTTTTGCTATGAGTGGATTAGTCAATAAAAAACCTTCAACATGGAAGGTTTTAATTCTCTAGAGCTGCTACTCTATCTAGCTTTACTGAATTCTGTCAACAGTTTATTTAGACTGTTTTATTTCACTACTCTACTTTAGGGGATACATTGCCAAATAATGCTAAAACTACTGAACGTAGCTATACCCCAAACCAAGCTGCGTAGTTTATCTATGTTGGTTAAATATAATACGTTATATAGTATTCTTGAACACACATGGACTATGGCAAGTAATTCGATATTTTCACCAGTATTTTGTGTTGTAATTGCGATTAACACGGCAGGAGCGAAAATTATTAATGATTCAAAGGCGTTTTGGTGTGCTGCTAATGCACGGGCACCAAAACCGGTCAGTTGACTTTGTTGATTACGTGGGTGATGGTTGTTATAACCGCCCAGTTTATTCATAGCATAAGCGACAGGGCCTTTTGCTAAATAGGGTAGTAGTGTTGCAATAAACAAGCACCAAATTAATGTTAACATTGTTATTCCTGTTGTATTTGTTGATGTACAGATTATTGCTCTTGCAACTAATAATTTAATAGCGTCAATGTGTATTTAGTTTTACCAGATAAAAAAGGAGAGGCAATACCCTTTTCCCAATCACTATGTCCTTTACCATAATAAGGACTCCAAGGGTGTCCTGCTTGGCTAGTGGGCATATGAAATATTCCTGTCTCTTCATGCCCGGGCGAAACAACCATACGCTCTGAAGCACCAAAAGATGTTCCCTGAACCTTAGGCATATAGCTGTCACCAGATAGTGCTTTTGAAGGCATATCTAGCCACTTCCCCAAGAAAGGAATAGCATCACTTAACGGATGTTTTATTGCTGAAGTATTTTGTTGCCCCCATGTGGCTTCAACTAATGTTTGTTGTTTATTGGCTTCTACTATAGTCATGTCATGAATTGTTTGTTGTAGCGCTTCATTAAATAGGGCAGACCAGCTTTGTAACGGCCGCATTAAGAAATTCTCAGGCTGTTGATTAATCAGTTGCCATAACGGTGTTTCAACTTGATGGCGGATACTTCGAAAATGATAACCGTCATCTATATTGCTAAAGCTGTTATTTAACTCACTAAAAACTAAGTTTCTCGTATTAAGGCGAAAATTTCTTACTAATCGGTAATTGATGGAATTAATACTAGCGACCAATTCTTCATTGCTTAATAATAATTCTCGTACTTGAATAAAGTCTTTGTGTTCAGTTAAATTGGCTTGGGTAAGTACTTTAGTTAATAAGAAATCTTTCCAGCGTGCTAAAAATAGTGCTCGATCATCTAATCCGATATTGAGTAACGCTTTTTCATCAAATGCTTTAAGGGAATTTAAATTATCTCTAATCTGTTTAGCTCGGGCTCCTAAAGCATAACCACCATTACCTATTTTTGTTAACATATCACCTCCTACAACTCGTGAATTTGCAGTCCATAAACGATTGTTGTTAGGATTGATAACAGTCGGGTATTTATCGGGTGTTAGGTATCCCCGCCAATTATTTTTATCATTGTCCCAATAAACGGGTGTTTCACCTACATTACCGTTTTTTTCAGGAATAGGCCCCATGATTGTCCAACCAATATTACCTTCTTTATCACCTATCACCATATTCTGTGAAGGTATACCACTTTGAGCAGCAATAAAAAAAGCTTGTTTAACTGTTTGTGCTAATTCTAGCTCAGTCGCTTTAATATTGACGGCTTGTTTATCGTGAGCTACCCAGCGATACACTAATAACTTTCCCTCGTGATTTTCGCCGATAACAGGACCCCAAATTGTTTCTTTAATGGTGATCTCTACAGGGTGTTCTCCTTTTACTGTAATAAGTTGCTTATGGTATTTAAAGTCTTTAACACCGGTTGGTGTAAGGTATTGTTCTGTATTATTTATTGTGTTTAAAATAACAATATCACTGTAATCACCATAACTATTAGTGAAGCCCCAAGCAATATTACCATTACTACCCACGACTATATTGGGGGTTCCTGGTAGGGTAGCACCCGTAACTTTTACGGGTAAATTTTTTACTAAGTACTCAAAACTAGCGCGAAACCAAGTATTAGGAACACGAATACCTAAGTGCATATCATTGGCAATAATAGCGCTACCAGTGCTGCTGATTTCACCTGAAATAGCCCAACTATTTGAGCCAGGAAATTCATTCACTTGATACTTATTTTTGGCAACATCAATATTTTGTGAAGCGGATGTAGGTGTAGGGTAAGTTAACGTGGTTGAAGCTGAAGGCCATGCTTTTGTTGGTAAAGGTGATGGTTGGAATTGGCTGTTGTCAATCGCTGCATCCCAAATACTGCCTTCAGGGTTTAAAAAAGCATAGACATCTGCTGAAAGTATGGCTTTCATTAAACCCAAAGAACGCTCTCGTTGACCATCGTGATATTGTAAATCAACATACATACTAAAAATGGTTAAAATAGAATCTTCTTCACTCCAAAGCATTGGTTCTTGTTGCAGAAGTAAGTATTCAAAAGGATTTGCTCCTAAATACTTTAAGCCCTGGTTCACACCACTGGTATAAGCTTTTAATAATAACCGTTGGCTATCGGGTAGGTTATCAATAATTGTTTTTGCTCGATCTCTAAAGCGATGACGGCGAATGCTCTTATCATAATTTAGAGCTGGAGCCCCAAACAAGCTCGCAAGCTCACCTGCAGATTTTCGCCTAAGTAAGTCCATTTGAAAGAAGCGCTCTTGAGCATGAATAAAACCAGTCGCAATCGCTATATCATGGCGGCTTTTTGCTTTGATCGTTGGAACACCTTGGTTATCACGATCAATTATGGTTGTATTTTGTAAATTCAAGACCGTTGCTTTACCGTTTAATAACGGAAGAGAACCATCTACTTTGTTATAAAGCCAAGTAATACTTAAGACAATGAGTAGGAGGCTAATAAAAAAAAGATACAAAACTATTCTTTTTATCATGGATGAAGTTCGATTATTTGTAGTAACAATAAGAATAACTGATTAAAATAAACTAGCGAAGCTTTTGCTTTCATTTAAAAAATAAAAATCATATTTGTTTAGATTTCCACCTAAAGCAAATGTTATGATGTCTAACTGCGTGGTTAAGTTTATAGTTATAG
>JAWUXK010000141.1:0-11035 GCA_034111385.1 Colwellia sp.
CATATCGTAGAATCAGCTTTTAATGGCTAGGAGGTTTTGTGGTTAAATTTCGTTTGAAATAATGCATTTTAATCACGGCGAATAGTGTATAGCTTAGAAGTCGCATGGCATATTGCTCTGTGACTTTTTTCGTTAAATGTACGGGCAATAAACAGGTAAACTATCATTTAATTGAAATAAATAACCTCCCTACAATGATATTTTATTAAATTATCCATATATTCAGCTACTTATGGGTTTTTAGAACCATATTAAGTCTACATGATTATTCATCGCTAAATATTAGATGTTTTACACTATTTCGTTTATAATCGCGCCAAAATTTGTAGATGTCAGTTTTTTGATTTGAAATCTACTTAATTACACTAAAATTTAAATTTATTAAAAGGGCTTATCATGGCTATCGAACGTACTTTTTCTATCGTAAAACCAGACGCAGTTGCTAAAAATTTCATTGGTCAAATTTATAACCGTTTTGAAACAGCAGGTCTTAAAATTGTTGCTTCTAAAATGGTACATTTGAGCAAAGAAAAAGCAGAAGGTTTTTACGCTGAACATAGTGAGCGTCCTTTCTTTGGTCCTTTGGTTGAGTTTATGACTTCTGGTCCTGTAATGGTGCAAGTATTAGAAGGCGAAAACGCTGTTCTTAAAAACCGTGAAATCATGGGTGCAACTAACCCAGCTGAAGCATTAGCAGGTACTATTCGTGCTGATCTTGCTAACAGCATCGATGAAAATGCAGCTCATGGCTCTGATGCTTTAGAATCAGCAGCACGTGAAATTGCTTACTTCTTCAGTGATGATGAAATTTGTCCACGTACTCGTTAATTCATTTTTAATCTTTGCAACACTTATGACTTCAGTGTCAGCTTTATGTAAGTATTAATATACGCGCCATAAAGTTCTCTAGAATTCAGTTTGTTTGCTTTGATTAAGCGATGAATTAATTGAAAAGGGTTTTGCTGAGTAATCAGTAAAATCCTTTTTGTATTTTATGCTTAAGCATAAAATTGCGAAATTTGCTTGAAAAGCGTACAATTCGCGACCTTGTACTAATTGAAATAATGAATGAGCCATTCATTATTTCAATTAGTATTATTTATATTTCCCTTATTCGTTTTGAGAGTTTGTTGTATGAGCGACCCTATCGTCACAGAAAATGTCAAAGAAGTTGCTAAAGACAGCAGCAAAATCAATCTATTAAATTTTGATCACCAAGGATTGCGTGAGTATTTTGCCTCTATTGGTGAAAAGCCTTTTAGAGCCGATCAAATTATGAAATGGATGTATCACTTTGGTTATAGTGATTTTGAGCAAATGACCAATTTGAATAGAAAGCTAAGGGAAAAGTTACAACGTAATTGTGAAATTAAAGCACCAGAAATTTCTGAAAAACAAGTATCAAAAGACGGTACAATTAAATATGCGTTGGTCTTAGAAGGGGGGCAAGAAGTTGAAACCGTCTGGATCCCTGAAAACGATCGCGCGACCTTATGTGTATCATCACAGGTGGGCTGTGCACTTGAATGTACTTTTTGCGCAACGGCGCAGCAAGGTTTTAACCGTAATTTATCTATGTCAGAAATTATAGGTCAAGTGTGGCGAGTTGCGAATGATATCGGTGCTACGCGTATTACCGGCAAAAGACCCATTACCAATATCGTCATGATGGGTATGGGCGAGCCGTTACTGAATATGAAAAACTTAATCCCAGCCCTTGATACTATGTTAAATGATTTAGGTTATGGTTTATCCAAGCGACGAGTTACAGTGAGTACATCGGGTGTTGTACCGGCACTTGATATGCTGAAAGCTAAAATTGACTGTGCTTTGGCTATTTCTATTCATGCACCAGATAATGCTTTACGTGATGAACTCGTCCCAATAAATAAAAAGTATCCATTAGAGGAATTCATTACAGCCGCCGGTCGTTATATTGATGGCTCTAAAGCCAATAAACAAGCGACAATAGAATATGTAATGTTAGATCATGTGAATGATTCAACGGAACAAGCACATGCATTAGCGCATGTATTAAAAGGATTACCCAGTAAAATTAATTTAATTCCTTTTAATCCTTACCCTGGCTCTCCTTACAAGCGCCCAAGTAATTCTCGTATTGATCGTTTTGATAAAGTGTTACAGAGCTACGGTTTAACGGTAATTACTCGTCGACCGCGTGGTGAAGATATTGATGCGGCATGTGGTCAGTTAGCGGGTGATGTTTTCGACCGAACAAAACGTACACAAATGCAACAAAATGCACAAACAGAAAAAAAACAGATGAAAGCTGACGAAATATCAGTAAAGATAGTCTGATCACGGTATTATCTTAAAAACTTGAATAATAGTACTTAACCTTGGCTAGTACATTAGGAATAAACCTTTGACTAAAAAAAGAATTTCATCATTTACTGTTGCGTTATTATCTGTTGTATTGTCAGGCTGTGTTACGCAAGAATTTGAAAGTGATGAAACGCCTGTGGTGAAAAACCAAGCCAATAGAGATGATATGGCAGCAACGCGTATTTCACTTGGTTTAGGTTATTTAAAAATGGGCAATATGCCCCAAGCCAAACAAAATTTAGAAAAAGCGAAACATTTCGCTCCAAAAATGGTGCAAGTATATACGGCATTTGCTCATTATTACGAAGTTGTTGGTGAGCATGAGTCAACCATAGCCTCATTTGAGGAAGCATTATCGCTAAAGAGTGATGATGCAAATACCTTAAATAACTATGGTGTGTATTTATGTCGTCAAAATCAACTTGAGGCGGCAGAAAGGCAGCTGTTAAAAGCTATTGCAGTACCTACATATCTTTTGGTTGCTAAAAGTTATGAAAACTTATCATCTTGTTTTTTGCAAAAAAATAAGTTTATAAAAGCAGAAATGTATTTACATAAAGCGGTTATGCATAGCCCAGGCAATTCATCTATTTTATTTCAAATGGTACGTTTACAATATGCCATGGGAAAATATACTGAAGCTAAAACGTATCAACAACGTTTTGAAAAAGTTACTCGACGTTTTACGCCAGAATCTCTGGCCTTAGCTTATAAGGTTTATTGGAAGTTAGGGCAGCGCCGAACCGCTAAAAATTATGGCACAATGTTAGTAAAAATGTATCCACAATCATGGGAGTCACAACAATACCTGTTGAATGAGCTTGAATTGATTGAAGCGGATAGTTTAGCGAAAAGATACCAATTAACTCAAATGAGTGAAGTAGCGAGTAAGTCAAAAAAACGTGTAGTGAAATTATCACCTAAAAAGGCAATTTCAGATAACACAACGAATAAACTTAATATCGCTAAAACGGAAGCAGCAAATCCACAAGTACTTCAAACTAAGATATTACCTGCAGCAGTTACAACAAAAACTACTGTTGCGGCATCATCTACAGCGACTTCTGCATCAATTAATGCTGCATTAACTATGAGCAGTGTTGAAGAGCTCCCACCAGTGTCTGAAACTAAACTACAGGAAACCGAAAAACCACCAACTAATCCGAGTGAGGAAGAAAAGCGCGTGGTTGTTCTTATGGCACCTGAAGTGAAGCAAGAGGATGAAATTAACGCATTAACTTCTGTTAATAAAGAAAATGAGATAGTCGAAGAAAAGCTGAATGCTGATAAGAAAGCCGGCGAGGTAGCATTAGCAGCGAATGACATACCACTTGAAGATCGAGAAATATTTAATACAGTTAAAAAGCCTGCTCCAATTATAGAAAACGCCGCGCCAGTTGAATCGCCATTAACAAGTGCCTCAACGCAAGTTAAGCAGCATGACATCGTTAGCAATAAACCTATAGAAGATAAAGCCTCAGAAGATAAGCCTCCAGAGTTTCATCTAGTAGTTAAGGGTGATACTTTGTATAGTATCTCGATAAAATATAACATTAAGATTAGGGCGTTACGCCGTTGGAATAACCTTACCGGCAATAGAAAAATTCGTCTTGATGATAAATTACAATTAACAGCTCCTAAGACGGTGAAGAAATAAATGAATAAAGCAGATGTAGCTGTCGAAAATACTAAGCAAGTGGATGAGCTTTGTGAAGATATCGAAGTTGTTGGTCCAGGCTTAATGCTCAGTGAAGCTCGAAAAAAGTTATCACTAAGTGAAGAAGAAGTCAGTAGTAGGCTAAATTTCAGAAAAAAGTTAGTGAATGAAATAGAACAAGATATATTTGACCCATTACTACCCGCAACATTTAATCGTGGCTATTTACGTAGTTATGCCGAATTAGTCGGCGTTGATGTTAAAGAAGTCCTTAGCGCTTATGACATGCTTGGTGTTGCTGAAATGCAACGTAGTGAAATGCAAAGCTTTTCGAATTTAACAGAAAAACAAGCTGAGCATAGTCGTCTAATGTGGATTAGTTATTTTATTGTAGCCCTTTTGGTTGGGATGGTGGTGTTATGGTGGGTACAAGAGCCAAAACTGTCAGTGAATTTATTTAATAAGTCAACACAAGAACAAGTGACCAGTGGTAACATAGCTGATAAGAATATAGCGCAAAAAAATAGTATATCGCCTGATTTACCACAGGTAGAAACAAGTAAGCAGACTGAAATAACGAAATCGATTAATAGCGAACAAAAAGTACTTGAAGCAACTATTGTTGAACCCAAGGTTGTTGTTAACGAAGAGCCGCTTAGGGTTAACCCCGAGCTAGAAACTAATACCGAACTAGACATTGCGGCTGAACTGAAAAATGTGACAGAGCAATTACCTGATATTAGTACGGCAGTGTTTATATTCTCAGGTGACTGTTGGGTCAATATTTTTGATGCGACAGGTGAACGTATTGCGTGGGGCGTTAAAAAGTCAGGTTATGTCATGACGGTTACCGGCAAAGCACCGTTAAAAGTCACTTTAGGTAAGCCAGAGTTGGCGACGATTAACTTTAATGATGAGCCTGTTGATTTATCATCTTTTAATGTCGGTAACATTGCCAAATTTACATTGCCCTTAATTTCTCAATAAAGATCAACGAAGAATTACAAAAGAAAAAATTATGTTTAAAGAATCTCCAATCATTCGCCGTAAATCTCGCCAAATAATGGTGGGTAATGTTCCTGTTGGTGGTGATGCGCCAATTACCGTTCAATCCATGACCAATACGCTTACCACAGATGTTAGTGCAACAGTGGCACAAATTAAATCATTGGAAGCAGTTGGTGCTGATATTGTACGTGTAAGTGTACCTACGATGGACGCAGCAGAAGCATTTCGTGAAATTAAAAAACAAGTGAATGTTCCTTTAGTTGCGGATATTCATTTTGATTATCGTATCGCCTTAAAGGTGGCTGAATATGGTGTTGATTGCTTGCGCATTAACCCTGGTAATATTGGTAATGAAAATAGAATTCGCAGTGTTGTTGAATGTGCTCGTGATAAAAATATACCTATTCGAATAGGCGTTAATGGCGGTTCGTTAGAGAAAGATATCCAAGAAAAATATACCGAACCTACACCTGAAGCATTGTTTGAGTCAGCGATGCGTCATGTTGATATTCTCGATAGATTAAACTTCGATCAATTTAAAGTTAGCGTTAAAGCATCAGATGTGTTTTTGGCAGTGGAATCTTATAAATTACTAGCGAAGCAAATTGATAATCCATTGCATTTAGGGATTACTGAAGCGGGTGGTTTACGTGCTGGCTCAGTTAAATCATCAGTTGGCTTAGGGCTGTTATTAGCTCAGGGAATTGGTGACACCTTGCGAATATCTCTTGCCGCCGATCCGGTAGAAGAAATTAAAGTCGGTTTCGATATTTTAAAGTCATTGAAGTTACGAAGCCGTGGTATCAATTTAATTGCTTGCCCTAGTTGTTCGCGCCAAGAGTTTGATGTAGTTGCCACAGTTAATGCCCTTGAAGAGCGCATTGAAGATATTATGACACCAATGGATGTTTCAATTATTGGTTGTATAGTTAATGGTCCTGGTGAGGCGATGGTATCTGATTTAGGGTTAACAGGCGGTAATAAAAAAAGCGGCTATTATCTTGATGGCCTTCGCCAAAAAGAACGTTTCGACAATACTAATTTGGTTGATCAGCTTGAGCAACGTATTCGCGCTAAAGCACACGCGATGGATGAGCGATTAAATGAAAAAAATCAAATCGATGTAAAGTCCGTAGATTAATCATTTTTTAGGTTAATATTCTCCCGTTTAAGTATAGGGCGTTATTCGCTATAATGCGCGCTGCGTAAAAATTAATAACCAGTAAAGCACAACAGAGAGAAATAAATAAGTGGCTAAAAATAAGACGTTACAAGCAATTCGTGGTATGAATGACTGCTTGCCCGGTGAAACAAATATATGGCAAATGGTCGAGTCAGTATTACGTCGAGTGGCCAGCAATTACGGTTTTGCTGAGATACGTATGCCAATTGTTGAATCAACGGCATTATTTAAGCGTTCTATCGGTGAAGTAACTGATATTGTTGAAAAAGAAATGTACACTTTTGACGATCGAAATGGCGACAGCCTAACGTTACGTCCAGAGGGAACTGCCAGTTGTGTACGCGCAGGCAATCAAAATGGGCTTTTATATAACCAAGAGCAGCGCCTTTGGTATATGGGACCGATGTTTCGTCATGAAAGACCACAAAAAGGTCGTTATCGTCAATTCCATCAATTTGGCCTAGAAGCCTTTGGAATTGCAACGCCAGACATAGATGCTGAAATTATTTTACTAACTTCTCGCTTATGGCGGGAACTTGGCATCAATGAATTTGTCACACTAGAGTTGAACTCGCTAGGTAGTAATGAAGAACGTGCTAATTATCGTGATGCATTGGTTGATTATTTAACAGCGCGTGAAGAATTATTAGATGAAGATTCTAAGCGTCGTATGCATACGAATCCGCTTAGAGTATTAGATAGCAAAAATCCACAAGTGCAAGAAGCATTAGCGGATGCGCCAAAATTGTCCGATTACTTTGGTGAAGAAACTCAAGCGCATTTCACTAGCCTTTGTGCTCGGTTAGATGCTGCGGGAATAAAATATGAATTAAATGAACGCTTAGTTCGTGGTTTAGATTATTACAACCGTACGGTTTTTGAATGGGTAACGGAGAGTTTAGGTGCACAAGGCACTGTGTGTGCTGGTGGTCGATATGACGGCTTGGTTGAGCAGTTAGGTGGCAAAGCAACACCCGCCTTTGGTTTTGCTTTGGGCATTGAGCGTTTAGTCTTAATGCTAACAGAGTTAGATAAAGTGTCTAATGTCCGCCCACAAGTTGATGCCTATGTGGTGATTTTAGGTGACGATGCACAAATTGACGCTAATCAACTAGCAGAGCAGTGGCGAGATCAAGTGCCTAATATTCGTTTGCAATGCCATTGCGGTGGCGGCAATATGAAAAAACAATTAAAGCGTGCAGATAAATCAGGTGCACAAATCGCGTTAATATTAGGGGATAACGAAATTGCTGAACAGCAAGTTATGATTAAATATTTACGTGGGCAACAAGAACAACAAAGCTTGGCATTTGATCAAATTCCAAGTTTATTAACGACATTAATAAAAGACGTTTAGTCGAAGGTGACAAAGTGGAAATTTATCAAACAGAAGAACAACAAGTAGAAGCGATTAAAGGTTACTGGGACGAAAATGGCAATATGATTATTGCTGGTATTGTATTAGGTTTTGCGGGCTTTATTGGTTTTAACTACTATAAAGACAGTAAACTTGCTGATGAATTAGCGATTTCAAATAGCTATCAAACGCTCATCGAAAGTAGTGTTACAGACAAAAAATCTTTCAGTGAAAATGCAGCAAAATTTGTTAATGAAAATTCAACCACTAGTTACGCGTCGTTAACCTCATTAGCGTTAGCTAAAGAAGCGGCAAGCACACAAGATTGGGTTGTTGTACAAACTCAATTAAAGGCAGCCATTGCCAGTGCACCTACTGATGGCATTAAAGGTATTGCAAGCTTACGCTTAGCGCGTGTTCAAGTTCAATTAGAGCAATATGAACAAGTATTTACCACCCTAGCTACACCATTACCTGAATCATTCACCGCTGCTGTTGAAGAAATAAAAGGTGACACCTATTTGTTACAAGGAAAAAAAGAATTAGCGCGTAATGCCTATCAAGTTGCGATTGCCGCAGATGGTTTAGCGAGTAGCCCTGGTTTGCAAATGAAGTTAGATGATTTAGCTACTGCAGTTAACTTAACTTCTACAGTTCCCACTGCTAAGTAAAAGGTTGTTCAATGGTATTACTTAATAAACACACAAGTCTGCGCGTTTTAACCAATTACAAAAATATACTAGCTGTACTTTTATTATCGAGTACTTTATTAAGTTGTTCATCAACCGATGAAGATGAAGATACTAGTGATTTGGTTGCAGAGCTTAGTGAAATAAATCAGCAATTCGAACCTGATGTTGTATGGGAAGAAAGTGTTGGTGATGGCAGTGGAGATTATTTCTCTCGTCTTCAACCTGCCGTAGCCTATGATACCGTCTTTAGTGCTAGTCGAGCGGGTGATGTTTTAGCCTTTGATGTGAAAACGGGTGAAGAACTTTGGAGCACAGATTTAAGTGATGTTGATGATGAACGAAGCTTTTGGGATAATCGCGTTCCAGCAATGCTTGCGGGTGGGCCAGTTGCCGGTTTAAATAAGGTTTTTATTGGCAGTGAAAATGGCAAAATTTATGCGTTAGATTCAAAATCGGGCGAGCTTGTTTGGCAAGCCGACATTAAGGGTGAAATTATCTCAGCGCCAGCGGTTGACTCTGGTGTTGTCGTAGTCAATTCAGCTTCAGGCATTATGAAAGCTTTTAATGCTAATGATGGTGAAGTGTTATGGCAAATAGATCAAGATGTTCCAGCCTTAACGTTACGCGGTATTAGTAAACCTGTCATTGCGTCGGGCGGTGTGCTGATTGGCACAGGTAAAGGTGGCGTTAATGTTTATTTATTAGAGAAAGGTCAGCAAGGTTGGTCTACTGAAATAGGCGAGCCTACGGGATCCACAGAGCTTGAACGCGTGATTGATGTTGATTCTGCTCCCGTTGTTTTTGGAGATAAAATTTATGCGGTATCTTCAAGAGGAAACTTAGTTGCAATAGAATTGAAAAGTGGCCGAATTTTGTGGAAACGCCAATATTCATCTTATCGTCAAATATCGATTTATCGTAATACAATTTTCTTAACAAACTTACGCGGCCATATTTATGCGATCGATAGAGTTAATGGAATTGAACGTTGGAGTAACGTAACACTGGCAAATCGTGGTGTCACAGGTCCAGCTATTATTGATGACTATGTCGTTGTCGGTGATTTTGAAGGTTACTTACATTGGTTAGATCAAGAAAGCGGTGATATTGTTGCACGACATCAAGTGGACAGTAGCGGTATACATTCAACACCAACGGTGTTTGATAATATATTGTATAGCCAATCACGAGATGGTGATTTGCAAGCTATTGAAACACCTACAATCGTTACAATTGAAAAGTAAGCTAATTTCTTTTTAATTGATTTTTAGACTAAAATTATATACGGCTCCTTTGCAATTAGCGTTGGAGCCGTTGCTTGTTTTTATATTATATAAATAGCCCTATTTCGTTCTGTAGTGAATACAAGAACTTGGGCTTTATTTCATTTTTGAGGTTTCCATGCTTCCTGTAGTTGCCCTAGTTGGCCGCCCAAATGTTGGTAAATCAACGTTATTTAATCGCTTAACCCGTTCTAGAAATGCCTTAGTTGCTGATTACCCCGGCTTAACACGCGATCGTCAATACGGCCAAGCAGAGGTTGAAGAGCATCCTTTTATTGTCATTGATACTGGCGGTATTAATGGTGATGAAGAAGGGATTGATTTATTAATGGCTGAGCAATCGTTGACAGCTATTGATGAAGCTGATGCCGTATTGTTTTTAGTGGATGCCCGTGATGGGCTAACATCAGCTGACTATGGTATTGCTGATTATTTACGTAAACAAGATAAAAGAATCTTTCTCGTTGCCAATAAAGTGGATGGGATCGATGCTGATTCCGCTGTCGCTGAATTTTACGCATTAAGCCTTGGTGAAGAAGTTCATAAAATTGCTGCAGCCCATGGTCGTGGTGTAACGCAATTATTAACTTTAGCGCTTACCCCTCATATTGAAGCACTTGGCCAACCTAAAGAAAATGAGACAGAAGTAGGTGAGTTTGATGGTGATTATGAGCTCAGTGAAACAGAGCTTGAAGCGCAAATAGCTGAAGCACCACAAGAAAACGATACCATCAAATTGGCTATTATTGGTAAACCGAATGTCGGTAAATCAACCCTAACGAATCGCATTTTGGGCGAAGAACGGGTAGTTGTTTTTGATATGCCAGGCACAACGCGTGATAGTGTTTATATTCCAATGGAGCATAATGGCCGTTCGTATACGCTAATTGATACTGCGGGTATTCGTCGTCGCAAAAATGTGACTGATGTAGTAGAAAAATTCTCCGTAATCAAAACATTGCGCGCTATTGAAGACTCTAATGTTTGTTTGCTTTTAATTGATGCCCGTGAAGGTATCAGTGATCAAGATTTAAGTTTACTCGGCTTTATTTTAGAGTCTGGCCGTTCACTGGTATTAGCCGTGAATAAGTGGGATGGGTTAGAAGAACACGCCAGAGATAGAATTAAAACTGAACTTGATAGACGATTAGGCTTCATTGATTTTGCTAAAGTGCACTTCATTTCAGCATTACATGGGACAGGTGTTGGCCATTTGTATGAATCAGTTGAAGAAGCTTTTGTCAGCGCGACCAAGCGTATTTCTACCGCGATGGTGACTAAAATATTAGATATGGCCGTATTTGATCATCAACCACCTATGCATAATGGTCGTCGAATTAAATTAAAGTATGCTCATGCGGGTGGCTATAATCCGCCTATTATTGTTATTCATGGGAATTCAGCTAAAAAATTACCTCATTCATATAAACGTTATTTAATGAATTATTATCGTAAATCATTAAAAATTATGGGCACGCCAATCCGTATAGAATTTAGAGAGACTGCAAA
>JAWUXK010000142.1:0-41559 GCA_034111385.1 Colwellia sp.
ATTATATTAGTTGCCTTACCAGGGTTAGCAGGCCTTATCTACCAATCTTTTGTAGAACGAAACCATGCCATTGACACCGCCTTAAAGCAGGCTATCAATATTGTTGAAGTCACAACTTCTGAACAAACAGCACTAATTGAAGAAACAAGCGTTTTTTTACAACGCCTAGCAACATTTAGATCCTTGCTGATGACTTCCCCTTCAGAATGCAGCATAGTTTTAGCCAATATACTTAAGCTAAATAGCAATTATATCAATTTAGGTATTCCCAGAGCAGACGGCGAACTTCTTTGCAATGCTACGCCACTAAAAAAGCCTGTAAATGTTGCTGATCGTCCCTATATTCAAAAAGCGCTTACAACGAAAAACTTTTCAATTGGTGAGTTTCAAATTGACCGCGCTGCAGGTGTTACTAGCATAAACTTTGCTTATCCTGTAATTACCCCTGAAACAAATAAAATAGAAGGCGTCGCGGTTGCTGTGGTCTCACTTGACTGGTGGAGCAAGCGTCTTTCACAATCACATTTACCTAAAAACACCATCGCCTACATTACAGATTATGAAGATAAAATCATTGCTGTTTACCCTGTCAACAGCAAATTACTAGGTCTAGATATCAACAGTGTTCAAGGTGAATTAATCAAGAGTAAATCTACATTAGGCTCATCAACAAAAACCTATAAAGGGATAGATAATAATTTACGTGTATTTGTTAGTAGACCATTGTTCAATGATAACAAATTTAACAATATAGAAATTATGGTGGGTATTCCATTTGGTGATGAATTATCAGCCATTAATTCTCGCCTAGTTAAAACAGGCGGATTCATCCTTGTATTTGTGCTCCTCATGTTTGTAATCGCCACTAAAGGCATCCAAAAAAGCGTATTAACCCCACTGAAGTCTCTGTTACAGTCCACCAAAAACCTCGAGCTAGGCAAGAGTTTAACAAATACTCCTCACCATGGTTCTTCTGAACTTATCGATCTACAGGAAAGCTTTAGTTTAATGGCCAAAACAAGATTGAGCGTTGAACATCAACTGAGAAAGAGCCAAATATCCTTACAAATAAGCGAAAGCAGGTTATCTAGGCATATTGAAAATACTCCTCTTGGCTGTATATCATGGGATCCAAATTTAATTTGCACTGAGTGGAATAAATCAGCTGAAAAGATCTTTGGCTATAGCGAAAATGAAGCCATTGGCAAGAAAGCGAGTGATCTTATTTTGTTACCTGAGCTGTGTGATGAACTATATACTCTCTTTTTGCAATTGCTAGCGCAAAAGAATGGTGGGCATAATACAAACAAAAACCTTACAAAAGACGGCCATACCATTATTTGTGAATGGCACAATACCCCCATCATAGAAAGTGATGGTTCCATAACTGGTGTTTCTTCTTTGGTACAAGAAATCACTCAGCGTAAGTACCTTGAAGATAAGCTTACACAGGCTGCGAGTGTTTTTTCTCACGCCCATGAGGGAATGATTATCACAAATGCTTCTGGCATTATCACTGATGTTAATAATGCTTTTGAGACTATTACGGGTTACAAACATCACGAGGTTATCGGCAAGAAATCAAGCATTCTTACTCGTCGTCAGCAATCACCATTATTTTATAGACAACTACGCAGATCATTAAAGAATAAGGGCCATTGGAGTGGTGAAATATGGAACAAGCGAAAAAATAATGAAATTTTTCCCGAACTACTCAACATAAGTACAATCCATGATGAGCAAGGTGAAATTCAAAGCTATTTGGCTGTTTTCACTGATATCACCGAAATAAAAAAACACCAATCTCAGTTAGAGCATATGGCACATTATGATGGATTAACAAACCTTCCTAACCGAATACTGCTAGCAGACCGTTTAAACCAAGCAATAGCCCATAGTAAACGTTATAAAAAAAATATAGCACTCGCTTTTCTGGATTTAGATGGCTTTAAAGAAGTTAATGATTGCCATGGTCATACTCTTGGAGATGAGCTTCTTGTTTTACTATCATATCGTCTTCAAGAAGTATTACGAGATTGTGATACCCTATCTCGTTTTGGGGGGGATGAATTTGTTATTATTCTACCTGATTTAGACAACCCTCAGGATTATGAAATTGTTTTAGAACGAATACTAAAAGCTGCATCAAAACCATTTAATATAAATGACATTCTACTAAAAGTTTCTGCGAGTATTGGCGTGACCTTTTACCCTATAGATAATGTAGATCCAGAACAACTGATACGTCATGCTGATCAAGCTATGTATATCGCTAAATTAAAAGGAAAAAATTGTTATCATTTATTTGATATAGAATCTGAAGATGCGATCAAAAAGCACAGCAAAGATATACATGATATAGCAACAGCAATACAACAGCGTGAGTTTGTTCTTTATTATCAACCTAAAGTTAACATGAGAACGGGTGATATTATTGGTGCAGAGGCGCTGATACGTTGGCAACATCCTAAACAAGGTTTATTGCTCCCATTAGAATTTTTACCGCTAATAGCAAATCATCGTCTCAACATCGAAATTGGCGAATGGGTGATTAATGAATCTTTAAGACAGGTGGCTAAATGGCAAAAGCAAGGGCTTAATTTACCAATCAGTGTCAATATAGATGCACTTCAGCTACAGCAAAAAAACTTTCCAGACCGTTTAGCCACACTACTGAGCGAACATCCAGAGATAGATCCAAGTGCCTTGCAATTAGAGGTATTAGAAAGCAGTGCATTCGGTGACATAATGGACGTCTCTGAAATTATGCACAAGTGTGTTGATTTAGGAGTGAACTTTGCCATAGATGACTTCGGCACTGGCTATTCCTCACTAACCTATCTAAGGCGCTTACCGGCAGACTTAATCAAAATAGATCAAACCTTTGTACGTGATATGTTAATTGATCCTGAAGACAAAGCAATTGTCGTTGGGGTTGTCGCTTTGGCAACATCATTTAACAGCAAAGTCATAGCCGAGGGTGTGGAAACTATCGCACATGGAGCAGCTCTGCTAGAAATAGGATGTGAACTTGCCCAAGGTTACGGTATAGCTAAACCAATGCCAGCAGATGAAATGCCTCACTGGGCAACTAATTGGCAACCTGATATCACTTGGCATTTAGTCTAAAAAGAAAACAGCAATAATTAATTGACTACTTTACAGGTGAACCACTATGAAACTTAAAATCAAAGTCGGGTGCCAAAATCAACTCTGCTTCTACTTTGCCAAAATAAGCGATACGTTCTGATATATCCTTACCTGCTATTTGCTCTGCAAGCGCTAAATAATCTTGATAATGACGAGCTTCTGATCGTAGCAATGAAATATAAAAATCCCCTAATCGTTTATCAACATGCGGTGCTAGTTTAGCAAAGCGTTCACACGATCTTGCCTCTATATAGGCGCCACAAATTAATTTATCTACCAAGGTTTCAGGTTCATGGGTTTTAACATGCGTTAGTAACCCTTTAGCATAACGGCTTGAAGTGATATTTTTGTATGTTACCGAGAAGACATCCATCATTTCTAATACTTGATAAAAGTGATGTAACTCTTCTTTAATTAACAGCACCATTTTATCAATGAGATCTTGACCATATTTTGTATTAGCCTTGGGAACAATGGCTTTGGTCAGTTTATTTTTACTTGGTAGATCACGCCAGTCACCTTCTTTTTTATAAATATATTGCTCAAATGGTTTTAGCCAATTCAACAATGCGACACCACTTTCTTTATCAACAGCATATTTACGAATCAAAAACATTGCCGACTGAGCCGCTTTTAACTCACAGATTAAATGATCCAACAACACAACAGAGAGGTTTTTGGGTTTAATCGCCTCTTCAAGCCAAGAGTCTGGGGTTTCGCATTGTAAAAAATTTAAGATAGGGGCTAATAATGATTGGGTAGACACAGATAAAACTTCTCAATGGGAGTATTTAATGGGCCGTATTTTACCATAAGGAATATGCTATACAAGCGATGGTTAGCCCCTTATCTCACCGCTTAAATATCTATTAACTAACATCATTATTAGCTTGCCACTAGTATTATTTATTAAAAGACGAGTCAGGTGTCCCTTTAAAACACGTTAAAATATAAGGGAAGCCATCAGTAATGTAGTAACCGTAAGCACCATCAATGGTCATGCCGTTACATTCATCTAAGTCACCTGAACGATCAACATATTGATAGTCATCACGATAAGTACCGTCGTAAACTCCTCCGGGATCTCCTGTACCATCAGGTCTATTACCACTGATTACTTGATAGCTAGACAATGCTTTTCTTACGGTACCTTCA
The DNA here is from genome assembly GCA_034111385.1 of Colwellia sp. Lineage (GTDB taxonomy): Bacteria > Pseudomonadota > Gammaproteobacteria > Enterobacterales > Alteromonadaceae > Colwellia. Next base: position 4,306 of record JAWUXK010000142.1, read on the forward strand.
TCATCAAAGTATGGTCCGTAAATAGGGTATCCATCAGCAGCAAAGCCAATAATGGGAGACTCTACCCCAGTATTCTCTGCATTATAAAAGGCATTAGGTGTTCCATGATAATGATAACTACCATTAGGTTGAGAGTGGGCATTATGACTATCGACTCTAAAACCATTCGCAGAAAACATAGGGTCATAGCGCCACGGTTGATTGATATCATTACAGCCAACTTTCCCATCTCCTACGCCATAACAAGCTGCAGCAAGTAAATCAACTTTCACGCCGTTCAGTAAAATGGCATTATCAAGTTGTAGATTGATGTTGCTGCTAGAGATTGCATGACTGGGTGAAGCCGTAATTTCAAACGTGATATTTTGAGCACTAACATCATTTGGAAATGCGGTGCCGCCATCATTAAAGTCATGATTAGGTATATTGTTTGTTTGAAAGATACACTTGCCGTTAACCAGTGAAATCGATAAATCTCCGTTAAATATTTGACTATTATTCACATCTAACACCGTAGATTGATAACGCTCTACATACTCAGCGCAATTAGCATTGCGATTACTGAAGGTTGCATTAGTGATATCAATAGGTGAATCATCCCCCTCGCCTCTAATTAAATGTGCATAAGCGTCTAATTCATTCACAATATCAGTATTGTTCGATATTATGTTTGCTGTTTCAGCTATATCGTCACTGACTAAGTACAACTCTTGAGTACCATCTTCAAATTCAATTAATTTATAGTCTTTATTACGAACCGCCCACCCCGTAACATCATTACTCTCAAATTCAGCATAGTTATAAGTTCTTTGCCCATCACTATCAACTGAAAACAAGTCAACAAAACTATAACTGTCGTTTAATTGGCTTATTTCATTACCTGCAAAATTTATAATGCTCGCATAAAAGTCGGTGGTATTAATTAGTGCCCCTTCATGGACACCTTCTCTGGTTACACCGGTTCCTGAAACAATCATAGGGACTCTCAATCCGCCTTCATATAGAGAGCCTTTACTGTGTTGCTTGCTATAAACACTGGTATCAATTACTGCTGCTGGTGTACCATTATCACCAACATAAATGATTAATGTATTTGATAACTCATCTTCCGGTATTGATGCTAAAAGTCTGGCAATTTCACTGTCCATTGCTTCGATAGAAGCTAAATAATACTCTCTTTTATTTGCCTGAATATCAGCTTCTGTTCCCGTTAAATAATTTCTTTGATGCAAGTCTTCAGGGGGTAAATGAAACGGCGAGTGAGGGGCAACATAAGCAAGCCACATAAACCAAGGATTGTCTTGCTGAGTTTGTATATCAAGCCAATCAATGGCTAAATCAGTCATTTTACTGGTATGGTATTGTGTACTTTGGCTCGTTTCACCGTTAAGAGTTAATGGCCAATCATAGTAATCATCAATCACCCCTGCAATAGTACCAGCATAATAATCAACACCACTCTCTGTGGGATGGTTTACATCAGGCGATGCCCCCGCTAAATGCCACTTACCAATAACCGCTGTTTGATAAGTTAAACTTGATGACAGAGACTTCAAATAACGTTGTAACGTTTGAGTATTACTGTCCATTACCGCAGGTACATAACTAATACCACTATTGATACCATGCTGCCCAGTAATGAGTGTTCCTCTGGTTGTAGTGCAAGCAGGCGTAGCCCACACATTATCAAAGGTGATCCCTTTTTCAGCAAATTGATTAATTGTTGGTGTATTAGGAGTATCTGTTGAATAAGTATATTGTGCTGACGAATCAAGCCCTTGATCATCAGCAATAATTAATAATATGTTCGGTTTATTTACTATAACACCCTCATCGGGTTTTGATTCGTCCTCAGGTATAACTTCAATGACTTCATTATCATTTTCCGCTTTTTCACTCGAGCCTCCACACGCTGAAAGTGAAAGTGAGAAAACAATGATTATAGATAAGTATTTATTCATAGTGCTTAACGGCCTTGCTTAAGGTGAAGCCTTTAGTTTAATTTTTTATATGTAAATATATGTTAGTGCTATGTAAAGAAAAGTAAATGTTTACCTCAAAACAGCCATTTAGACGTCTAGGCGTAAAAGTGCTAGAAAAGTCACTTTGAAAAGAGTAGAATCTGCGCATTATTATTGTATTACTATCAAAGTTTGCATTTTATCACCCTTTTTATCGTGCTTTATCGAGTTTTAACGCTTACTAAGCACTCTATTGGTGAATGCTAAAATGCAATTTGCTGAGGATTTATGTCTACACACTTTTTCACTTCAGAATCTGTTTCTGAAGGTCACCCAGATAAAATTGCCGATCAAATTTCAGATGCGGTTTTAGATGCCATTATTGCTCAAGATAAATTTGCCCGTGTTGCTTGTGAAACTATGGTAAAAACTGGTGTAGCTATTATTTCAGGCGAAGTGAGTACGGATGCTTGGGTTGATTTAGAAACCATTACTCGTAATGTTATCAGTGACATTGGCTATACTTCTTCTGATGTTGGTTTTGATGGTGCTACCTGTGGCATTATGAATTTAATTGGTCAACAATCACCTGAGATTGCTCAAGGCGTAGATCGCTCTAAACCCGAAGATCAAGGTGCTGGCGATCAAGGGCTAATGTTCGGTTATGCGACAAATGAAACTGAAACCTTAATGCCTGCGCCTTTACACTATTCTCACCGTTTAGTTGAACGCCAAGCAGAAGCCCGTAAATCAGGTGTTCTACCTTGGTTGCGTCCTGATGCCAAATCACAAGTTACCTTTGTTTATGAAAACAATAAACCTGTAGCGATAGATACCGTTGTACTTTCTACTCAACATAATCCTGATATTAAACAAGAAGATTTAGTTGATGCGGTAATGGAAAACATCATTAAGCATGTATTACCAGCAGAGTTCTTAACTGAAAACACTAAATATCACATCAACCCAACAGGTCGTTTTGTTATTGGTGGTCCGGTAGGTGATTGTGGTTTAACAGGTCGTAAGATTATTGTTGATACTTATGGTGGCATGGCGCGTCATGGTGGTGGTGCATTTTCAGGTAAAGATCCATCAAAAGTAGATAGAAGTGCTGCTTATGCTGGTCGCTATGTGGCTAAAAATATAGTTGCGGCAGGACTTGCTGACAGATGTGAAATTCAAGTATCGTACGCCATTGGTGTTGCTGAGCCTACTTCAATTTCAATTGATACTTTTGGCACAGGAAAAATTACCGAAGAAAGATTAGTTGAAATAGTGCGTGAAAACTTTGACTTACGTCCTTACGGTATTACCAAGATGTTAGATTTATTACACCCTATGTATCAGCAAACTGCCGCTTACGGGCATTTTGGTCGTGAACCATTTGAAATGACTGTTGGTGATGACACGTTTATCGCCTTTAGTTGGGAAAAAACCGACAAAGCAGATGATTTACGTCAAGCAGCAGGTATTTAAAACAGTGATAAGCTAAGCTGTATTTCATTCTACGCATTATAAAAAGCCAGCATTCTTGCTGGTTTTTTCATTTATATAACCAAAAAAATAGTTAAACTCTGCCATTGTTTTTTAACGTATTAACCCCTATCTTGTATCTATCTAAAGACTAATTTAAGCAAGCCCTGACAGACTATGTCTAAAACGAGAATTTATCAAAATACCGATTTTATCGTAAACACTACAGTGAAATTATCTGACGATGCTTTTGGTCATATGGTGAGAGTTTTGCGTTTAAATGAAGGCGACATAGTCACTTTATTTAATGGTAAAGTACACAATGGTAATGAAGTATTTCAATACACAGCCAAATTAGTCGATGTTAAAAAGAAACAGGCCAATGTTGAAATAATTAGCCAAGAAGCTATCAATAATGAGTCACCATTGGCCATTCATTTAGGTCAAGGTATTTCACGTGGCGATAGAATGGATTTTACTTTACAAAAATCAGTTGAACTTGGTGTGAATAAAATAACCCCATTATTTACTGAACGCTGTGGAGTTAAATTATCAAACGAACGTTTAGCAAAAAAAAGAGAGCAATGGCAAAAAATAGTGATAAGTGCTTGTGAGCAAAGTGGCCGCTGTACTGTGCCATTAGTCGCGGAGCCAATGCTTTTACAAGATTGGATAAAAGAACAGACTACCGCTTTAAAACTTAATTTACACCCGAAAGCTGAACACTCCATTATGACCTTACCTATGGATAAACCCGCCAGCGAAATAAGCATTAGGTTATTAATTGGTCCTGAAGGTGGGTTAACTGATGAAGAAATAAGCCAAGCAAACCAAGTTGGTTTTCAAGATATTTTGCTTGGTCCAAGAATATTAAGAACAGAAACGGCCGCGCTTACCGCAATTACCGCATTACAATGTCGCTTTGGCGATTTAAAATAACTTATTGATAGGAAAAAAAATGACAACGACTGCTCCCATAAAACTCGGTATCGTAATGGATCCTATCTCTGAGGTAAAAGTTGCTAAAGACTCCTCCATGGCAATGATGCTTGAAGCACAAAGTCGTGGTTATGAAATTTATTACATGGAGATGCAAGATTTATATCTTGACCAAGGCCAAGCGAGAGCGAATACACAAAAGATAAAAGTATTTGATGACGCCTCACATTGGTATGAATTATCTGATCAACAAGATATCGCATTAAGTGAACTTGATGCTATTTTAATGCGTAAAGATCCACCTTTTGATACAGAGTTCATCTATGCAACCTATATGCTTGAACGTGCTGAAGTTGAAGGAACTTTAATCCTCAACAAGCCACAAAGTTTACGTGATTGTAATGAAAAATTATTCACTGCTTGGTTTGCTGACTTAACTCCTCGCACTTTAGTTACCCGAAATGACAAGCAGATTCGTGCTTTTCATCAAGAACTAAAAGACATTATCATCAAACCACTTGATGGTATGGGCGGCTCTTCAATATTTCGCATTAAAGAAGATGACGCTAATGTTGGTGTAATCATTGAAACGTTAACAAACCATGGGCAACAATACGCCATGGTACAAGAGTACATGCCCGAAATAGTGGATGGTGACAAACGTATTTTAATTGTAAATGGTGAGCCAATGCCTTACTGCCTAGCCCGTATTCCTGCACAAGGGGAAACTCGTGGTAATTTAGCTGCTGGTGGACGAGGCGTTGCTAGGCCATTAAGTCCAAGTGATAAACTTATTGCGGACACTATCGCACCTGAACTTAAAAAACGCGGCTTATATTTTGTTGGTTTAGATGTTATTGGTGATAAAGTAACTGAAATCAATGTGACTAGCCCAACTTGTATACGAGAAATAGAAGCGGCTTACCCAATTAACATTAGTGGTAAGTTGATGGATGCTATTGAAGAAAATATTAGATAAAAATTATACGCTGTCGTCGATATAACCCTTAATCGTTATCAGTAACAGAGGTAAAAATGGATAGTTTAGAGAATCAGTTTTTAATTGCCATGCCATCATTAGGTGATGATTATTTTAATAAAACCGTCACCTACATTTGTGAACACAATGATGAGGGCGCTATGGGTTTAATTATTAACATGCCTGTGAATATCACCCTGCATGACTTATTAAAACAGATAGAAGAAAACGATACCGAACAGTCCAGTGAAGACGAAACCACCGCGGAACAAACAAACACAATGACAACAAAAGAAAACATCAGTTTAGAACAATTGGTGCTTTCTGGTGGTCCTATTTCGCAAAACCGAGGTTTTGTCTTACATCGCACACAACCGGGCTGGAAAAGTTCTCTTGCACTCAGTGATGACATAATGATCACCACTTCTAAAGATATTTTACTGTCATTAGGCACAGAGAAACAACCAGACCAGTTTATGGTTACCTTAGGTTATGCTGGTTGGGGACCGGGTCAACTGGAAACAGAGCTACAAGCTAACTCTTGGTTAACCATTGATGCTGATAGTGATATTTTATTTAATACACCCATTGAACAGCGTTGGCAAAAAGCAACGGAAAAACTAGGTATTGATATTGCGCACTTATCTTCAGATATTGGCCATGCATAACATCTGTTTCTGTTTTTGGTATTTAGTTATCAGCAACACCGTGCACTTTAGCAACCACTAGCCCTCATCTCAAAATATTTAGGTAAATACCGTGGCAAAAAAAATTACTCCTATAGGTCAACGTACCGTGATCGGCTTTGACTTCGGTAAAAAATATATTGGCGTCGCAGTTGGGCAAGAAATGACGGGGAGTGCCTCCCCTCTTGGCTCAATTAAAGCGAATGATGGCATTCCCAACTGGGATTCTTTAGCCAATTATTTAAAAGAATGGCAGCCTGATTTAATTGTTGTTGGACTACCGCTTAATATGGATGGTAGTGAGCAACAACTAACCCTAGATGCCAAAAAATTTGGTCAACGTATCGCTGGTCGCTTTGGCTTGAAAGTAGACTTTCAAGATGAAAGGCTAACCACTGCCGATGCCAAGGAGCAATTATTTTCTCGTGGTGGTTATAAGAATCTTAAAAAAGATAATATCGATGCTGAATCAGCACGATTAATTATTGAAAGTTTTTTTGAACAGAACTACGGCGAATAATAAAAAAAAAGCCACTTTGATAACGTCAAAGTGGCTTTAATTACACAAGATTTTAGCAATAATCACCCATTTTTTTAGGTGACTAAATTCAGTGCGCTATTTCATATTAACCATTAATCAAGAAGTGAGCATAAATACTGGCAACATAACCCAGTGCGATGGCCCAACTCCATTTCATATGACTAAAGAAACTATACATTCCTTTTGATTGTCCCATTAATGCAACACCTGCAGCTGAACCAACTGACAATAAGCTGCCGCCAACGCCTGCAGTCATTGTAACCAACAACCATTGAAAAGAATCCATCTCTGGGTTCATAGTTAAAATAGCAAACATAACGGGAATGTTATCAACGATTGCTGACAATATTCCTGCAACAATATTTGCATTTGTAGCCCCAAATCCATCATATAAAAAATGTGAAACATCCGCTAAATAACCGATAGTGCCTAATCCACCAACACAGAAAATAACACCAAAAAAGAATAATAATGTATCCCATTCAGCCTTAGCTACCTTATTAAAGATATTAAACTCAGTAGTAAGACCTGTATTATCTTTATCTAATAGTTTTATATAGTAAGAGAAAAAGAATAAATATGATAAACCTGTCATCATTCCTAAAAATGGAGGGAGATGTAAAAATTGTTCAAATGATACCGCCGTTACAATTGTACAAAGAAAAAGGAAACATATTGCCATAGCCCCTTTTTTTAACACGACTTCTTCTTCTGAGGCTTTAGGTGTTTCATTAGGAATAGCAAAGCTCATTATTGTTGCCGGCAAAACAAAGTTAATGAGTGATGGAACAAACAACGCGAAAAATCCAAAAAACTGAATATGCCCTGATTGCCATACCATTAAGGTTGTAATATCTCCAAATGGACTAAATGCCCCACCAGCATTGGCCGCAACAACAATATTAATAAACGCTAAGGATACAAATTTAGGCTTATCAGAACCCACTGCCAATACTACCGCCCCCATTAATAAAGCGGTGGTTAAATTATCTGCCACAGGGGAAATAAAGAAAGCTAAAAAACCAGTGATCCAAAAAAGTTTTTTGTAGCTATAGCCTTTCTTGATTAACCAAGATCTTAACGCTTCAAATACATTGCGCTCGGTCATTGCATTGACATAAATCATGGCCGTCAGTAAAAACAACAATAAAGCAGAGAACTCCAATAAGTTATGGTTTAATGCATGCTCAACTAACTCTTTACCGTGTTCACGACTCTTTGCCAAAATAGCAACTAAAACCCAAATAAGACCTGCAGCCAATAATACGGGCTTAGATTTTCGTAAATGAATAAATTCTTCAGCAATAACTAACGCGTAGCCGAGAATAAAAATGAGTAAGGCGATAAACCCTAATGTTGATGATGTCATGTCTAAATGACTAACCGCTTTTTCTGATGCAAAAGCGGTTGTTGCCGATAAGCAATATAAAATCAATGAAATAAATAGTGTCTTCAATGTAATTAACTCCCCTGTTAAGGTTGATATTTAAGTATTAGAAATATGTTTGTGTGAGGTATTCGAGTTTTTTCTTAATGATGTAATCCACTTAACGGAGCAATAATGTGACCGAAAAATCAATGTATTTACGATTCAACGCCGGCCATACTGAAAATAATTTTACAGAAGCCATTACGATGATTTTAATAAGTATAAATACACTGTTACTTCGAACAGGTTCACTTCAAAAAGTAACGTTATAAACGTTTATTTTTAAAGAAATCGTTTAAATATTCTGGTGTCTTAACGTATAAACCATTACAGATTTCATACACCAAAGCCTTTATAACGTAAGGTTATAAAGTTTTAATTGATTTTTGTTCGTGTTGTGGACTTTTAAAGGATTTCTGTTGGTGGAGCGCGGATAAAACCGTAGGTTAATTGTTCTTTTTGATTGTTTTTTACAAGAAGTGATTTTTTATTTTCTGATGAGCGGTAAGCTGTAAATAACGCAGTTTGGGATAAACCTCCATCAATATCATGATTATCTATATCACTTAAACGTTCTTCTAATGTATGTCCCGCACTCCAAAAATCAGCATGACTTTTATCAATAGCATTAACGTTATGGAAACATAACATTAATGCTATTGATAAAAGTAAGCTAGATAGGAGACGTTTTGTCATCAATTAAAATCTACATTGAGATAACTATTAACTACTGTTAATAGATAGGTATAATCAAGAGCGCATTGTAGATAATACCGACGATAAAATCAATTAACTGTATTACCCATATAACTTAGTACTTGAGGCTCAGTACGTAGTGCTTAGTCACATATTAGAGAATAAAGGTTTATACTTAGCGAAGTAACAACATCAATTAGCTGGTTATTAAAATGAGTTAAAGGAATTGGTATATCATGGCAACACCCTTACCTATTATCAATATAAAAGCGCAAGCAAACCATCATGCGATGTTTTTGCTCCTAATTGGGTGGGTACTATTATTATTAACGCTATTAGTTAGTCAATATTATTGGCAAACATTAAGACTCGTATTAATGTTTATTATTTTAGTGGCGATTGTTGTTATGATTACCGGATTGGCAAAATATTTACAGCCGAAATTTAGTTATCAATTAACACCCGAAACACTCGAATATAGGCACATATATGGTGAATGGCATCTTGCTTGGCAACAGATTCAAGCAATAAAACCAATTAGAGAAGTACATGGGCTCAACACAATAGATCTTCCCTATATTGGAATTCGTTTAATTAATTTAGAAGTACTTGCACAACAAATATCGCCTAGATTAGCGAACCGTTTAATACATGAGCAAAAGCCTTTGCTCAAGTTTGCTTTTGTACAGCAATCATTATCATTAGAGCAAATTCAAATTGATTTTACGCCATACCCTTTGCAGTCTGGAACACAAGTTTCAGGGCCTATAGGCGCATTTTTACATCATTGTCAAAATCTACAATCCGCATTGGGGTACCACCTTTATCTTCCAGAAACGAGTATGGATAGAGAACTAGACGACTTTTATCAACTATTAAGCCGATGTCAACATGCATCAAAACACTATAATGAAGACTCAACACAGACATATTCTCACCCATTAAATCAATAAAACATCTTACTTTTGTTCATAAATGTCTTACTATAATAATCATTAGAAGTTTGTAATATAAACTCATCATCAACTTGCCGACCAACTCTAACGGAAGATACCCCATGAAATTATTAGCTTTTGCTGCCAGTAGCAGTTCAAAATCAATCAATAAACAACTTGCCACTTATGCCGCATCACAAGTAAAAAATAGTAATGGTGTTGAAATAGAAATTTTAGATATTAATGACTATGAAATGCCATTATTTAGTAGCGATAAAGAAGCAGAGTTAGGACAACCACAGCAAGCGAAAGATTTTTTTGCAAAGCTAAGCCAAGCCGATGCAATTATTATCTCTTTTGCTGAGCATAATGGTTCTTATACTGCTGCGTATAAAAACCTTTTTGATTGGACATCTCGCATTGATCAAAAGCTTTTTCAAAATAAGCCAATGATACTGTTATCAACTTCACCTGGCCCCGGTGGCGCAGCTTCAGTATTGGCGGCAGCAACAGCATCGGCCCCCTATTTTGCAGGGGATGTAAAAGCAAGTTTATCTATTCCTAGCTTTTTTGATAATTTCGATAGTAAAAATCAAGTGTTAACTAATCCTGAATTAATAGAAAAATTACAAAATGCACTGTCATTATTAAATGCATAAACCTTTCGGCTCAATATAAATTTAGCGTAAGCAATACGGTGAACTAGTAAGTCAAACAGCCTTGTTCTGTGACAAGCTTACGCTTTCTTAACGTAATTTCAGCAAGTAAGCATGCACCATCAAGTGCATCACCCTTTGCGCTAATCACAAAGCTTTTAATTTTTTCTGATAACAACATTTGGGTAAACTGACCAAGGCCGCCTAGTAATACTACAGGTAAATCAGTATCCGCACGCGTATCACTGATAAGCGCTTCAACACTGGCAATATGATTTTTGAGGATATTTTGCGCAACAGGACAATCTGCATGCTGTTGCGTTATCAAGGGCGATAACTGCGCAAAATTTATCGGTTGGGCTTTAACTAACCATGTTGCAATTTTTTGACGAGTGAGCACAGAACTATCCGAGTCATTTATAAATGCACCAACTGTTTGAGCTAATTGACTGTCCGCATGGCCAAAATGATCAAATTCAGCGATTAACGCCCGAGCACAATGGTAGCCAAGTTTAGCACCGCCCCCTTCATCCCCAATAATAAATCCCCATCCTCCTACTATGTGTTGAGTTAACTCACCTTCCTCATTTAGCTGTAAGCGCATTCCTACAGAGCCCGTACCTAAAGCAACTACAGCAACCTCGCTGCCGTTATTTGCCCCGTAGGCCGATGTTCTCGCATCACTACAAATTTCAAGGGAGGTAAAGCGATGCGCAAATAATTGTTGTAACGTTGAAACCGCATCACTACTTTCTGAGCCAGCCAATCCAAATACCGCTACCACTTCAATATTTTGACAATCTGCTTGACCAAACACATCATCAATTAATGTGTTTAATACAGTTACAGCGCCGGTAAAATCATTAGTTAACGATGATGGACCTGCTGTTGCCTGCCATTGTTCTCGAGTCGTTAAGTTAATCAAACGTGCGATAGTTTTACTACCGCCACCATCTATTCCTAAAATATAGTTAACATTTCCCAGTATTTCGTGTTTGCTTTTCAACGCCATTATGCGTTCACCTCAAGGTTGTTTTTGTTCTTTCTACCGGGTGTTTCAACAAGGTTACGGGTACCAAGTAAACACACCAAAGTAGAAATAAATGTCGCAATGCATAGCTTCCAAGTAAAGGCCAAATCAAAAACTAACGTTGCCGGTAAATACAATGTTTGGATATACGGCTGAAAAAGCAAAGTAATAACAAAACCTGTAATTAAGGCTGCGGTTACTGAGTGTTCACTACCTCGTTTCGTGAAAAGCGCAGTAAAATACACCCCCAACAAACCACTGTATGAAAACAACATCACACTTAATGCAAAAGCCAGTAATGGCGTATCGGTATACTGCTGCCAATAAAAGCATAATATTGCCATTGAAGCTAAAGCTATAGCAACAATAATCATACTCACTTTGCCCGCTTTAACATAATGATTGTCAGCAAACTGCCTACCTTTATTAAGGTTAAACGGGCGATACAAATCTTGCACTAATACTGATGACATTGAACTTAAACCAGAGTTTAGTGTAGATAATGCCGCTGCGATAATACCTATGGTTACCAAACCGCGAACACCTGCTGGAATTTGATTCAGTACATACGACATAAATACAGTCACCTTCGCACCTTCAAATGAAGTCATCGCGGTTACAGCACCCTCGCCCATTAAATCTGGTCGTTGATAAAAAATAAATAATAATAAGCCGATAACCAAAAATAACAACATTACAGGGATAACCAATACCACAGAAAGTAACATGGCTTTACTACCCTCTTTCGCTGTTTTACACGTGAGTACTCTTTGAGTCATATCTTGATCTAAACCAAAAGCGGCAATATTAAGTAATAAAAACCCCGTAATAGATGACCAAAAGCCAAACATACCAGCACTACTAAAATCCAAGTTAAAATTCAATAAGGTTAATTTAGAAGTTTGAATAAACCCCTCAGTGGTGATCGCAGGATCTTGCAACGCCGCAATAATCGTTGAAAAATCAGCAGGGATGGCGATAACTAAAAAATAAATAACAAATACCGCAGCACTAATATATACGACCGCTTGAATGACATCGCTATAAATCACTGAGCGTACACCACCGAATACTGAAAATAACAAGCCGATAACCGTAATAATAATGGTTGAATAAACGATACTTTCTGCGGCAATATCACCGAATAAGATCATCGCGACAGCAATAGCTGCCATATACAAACGTGCGCCACTGGCAAATACGCGACCAAATAAATACATAATGCCGGCATGCTTTTTTGCTCTTGGGCCTATTTTCTGCTCAAGCAACTCATAAACGGTAAAAACTTTATATTGGTAAAACTTTGGAATAAGGTAGAAAGCAACAAAAAGTGCCGCGATAAACGCACCAATATTCGTCGCTAAATAGGATAAATCACCGCGATAGCCCATGTCAGGGCCACCTAAAAAAGTTGCTGCCGATTGTGATGTAGCCAAGACAGAAATTGACACCATCCATACAGGCATAGCGTTACCGCCAAGAAAGTAATCCGCACTACTGGTTGATTTTTTACGATTAACCCACCAACCTGACAGCAATAAAATAGCGCCATAAGCGAAAAATACCAACCAGTCTAAACTTGTATATTCTGCGCTCATAAAAACCTTTATTCATTAAGCTCATTACTTCGATGTATGAACTACACAGCCATATCAACGACATATTATGCGTTAGAGTTCAACCAAGCCATCAATTTTTTCGAGACCTAAACCAACTGCATCACTTAAACTAATATATACCAACAATACAGAGGCTTTTAACCGTGCTAGAAAATTATTGTTTTTCATCTTTTTCCCTATTTTTCTATAGGTATAAGTTTTCTTTTCAAATAAAAATACTCTTCATTATCTATAGGCGCTAAGACAATGCATTATAAACTAGAGAAAAATATTATGGCTATTTATATTGAATAGCGCTGAGGATTAGCATAGATTATTCACACTTAAAAGTTCACTATGCAATTAAAGACTCAGTACATGACAATTCAAACACACTTTCCGTATATTGACAGCAAAATGTTTGCTGAAAACGTGGCCATTAGCGAGATAGCAAAACAGGTAGGTACGCCATTTTACTGTTATTCAAACACAGCGATAACCCAGAATTTTTATGATTATCAGCAAGCTTTTAGTGAGCAAGATACGCTGATTTGCTATGCCGTTAAAGCCAATGGTAATCAAGCGGTATTATCTACTTTGGCAAAGCTAGGTTCGGGTGCCGATGTTGTATCAGAAGGTGAAATTCGACGCGCTCGTTCTGCGGGTATTCCTGCAAATAAAATAGTCTATTCTGGTGTAGCTAAAGTTGAATCAGAAATAGAATACGCATTAACTCAGGGGATTTTTCAATTTAATGTTGAATCAGAGCCAGAGCTTGAATTGATCAGTAAAATTGCCACCCGTTTAAATACAACAGCATCGATTGCTTTTCGAATTAATCCAGATGTTTGTGCAAATACCCACGCAAAAATATCGACAGGTAAAGCAGAAAATAAATTTGGCGTACCAATTAGTAAAGCTCGACTTGCTTATAAGCAAGCAGCCTCATTACCTAACATAAAAGTTCAAGGGGTTGATGTTCATATTGGTTCACAACTTACCCAGCTTGCCCCTTTTGAAGAAGCATACAAGCGTATTGCCCAATTAGTAACAGATCTTAAAGAAGATGGTCATGACATCAAGGTTATCGATATTGGCGGTGGTTTAGGCATTACTTACAGCGATGAAGTCATCCCTAGTAAACAAGCGTATGCTGGCATTGCTAAAGCACAATTAGGGCACTTAGGCTGCAAGATTGTTATTGAGCCAGGCCGCTCTTTATTAGGAAATGCCGGTATTTTAGTTTCCAGCGTAGTATTCATTAAAACAGGTGAAGAACGCCAGTTCTTGATTTTAGATGCAGGCATGAATGATTTAATTCGTCCAAGCATGTACGATGCTCATCACGAAATACTTGCCGTAGATTCATCGAATACATCACAAAAAGTTTATGATGTTGTTGGCCCTGTTTGTGAAACTGGTGATACTTTTTCTAAAAATCGCCAAGTTAATGAATCAAAGTCAGGTGATTTAATTGCCATCATGAGTTGTGGGGCTTATGGCGCAGTCATGGCATCTACTTATAACACCCGAATGTTAGCACCAGAAGTAATGGTAAAAGAGAATGAGTTTGCTGTTGTGAGAAAGCGCCCTACTTACGAAGAAGTCATCAAAGCTGACTCAGTGCCAAGCTGGGTTTAACACTCAACAATCTACCTAATTAAATTGCGAAGGCATCGTCCGTTCATACGATGCCTTCGTATTATTACCGGTAAATAAACACCAGTAATAATGAACTAACAAACACAACACACATCATCTAACATTGATGTAACAACCCAAACATTTTTATAGCCAACACGTTTTAATTGCTCTGCGGCAAAAGTAGCTCTTGCGCCTGTTGCACAATGAATAAAAATGGCTAAATTTTCATCGGGGTGCATTTGAAGCATTTTCATTTCTAACAAGCCACGTGGAATGTTGATCGTATTTTTTGCGGATTTTTCAGCAAACTCAGCGGGTTCTCTTACATCAATAATAAGGCCATTTTCAGCCTTACATTTAATCGCTGCCTCTGCTGCCGTTATCGTATTAAGTGACTCTCTCGCTTGAGCAATCACTTCTGGTATCGTTTTTAACATGATTATTCCTTAATTTAAAATTTGATATAAACAAACACTAACTACTACAACTGGCATTATTGTCTTTCACACCAAGTTTTTTCAAAATTGTCATCATTAAACACCATTTAGTTACTGATGATTGAAGTAAATTTACGCCAATAAAAACAGTAAACCAAACCCAATTTTCTGAATGAAAGTGAGTAAGCAGCAATGAAATTAGAATCATAATACCCGCGACAAAACGAAGTGCCTCATTGACCGTCATATTTTACTCTCCAAGCCGATGTTTAAACAAAAAGCTATTCACTAATTTAGCCATATTAATTTAGCTTTACCTAATTTATCTTTTTCTTATTTATTATATTAGCCTTTACTAAATTAAAGTTCAATAGTAGACTTAAGTATAATAATTATTCCGTTTAGGATTTATATGACAAGCGATAAAACTAAATTACTAGAAAACGCCCAACACGTTTCCACAATATTAAAACAATTGGCCAATCCCTACCGTTTAATCATTTTATGTTCTTTAGCAAACAACGAACTGACGGTTGGCGATTTAAATGAGCAGGTAGAGTTATCACAGTCTGCACTTTCCCAACACTTAGCTAAGTTAAGAGAAAGTGAAATAGTAGTAACAAGACGTGAATCACAAACTATTTATTATCGAATTTCAGATCAAAAAATAAAGTATTTATTAGAAGTATTACAACAACAATTTTGTGACGATATTTAAGTTATTCTTTTCAATTAAACGTTATTTCCCCTTTGAGACATTAGCTCATGATCCATCTATTTAAGGGCAGCTAACTAATTATGCAAACTCCAACCAACTTTACTGCACGCTTAATTAGCAGTGTTCTAGCAAGCAAGCTGCCATTTATTATTTTGGTTTTATCCATGCTTGCGGGCATCATGGCACTCAACTACACCCCCCGAGAAGAAGAACCACAAATAGTGGTTCCCATGATTGATGTGGTGGTAAATGCTCCCGGCGTTAATGTGAAACAAGTTGAACGTTTGGTCACCACTCCCCTAGAGAAGCTGCTCGCACAGGTGAACGGCGTTGAGCATGTTTATTCTGTTACCAATAATAGCCAAACCAGAGTAACACTTAGATTTCACGTGGGAGAAAATCGAGAAAAGGCCTTACTGAATACCTATAACAAACTTCACTCAAACACGAATATTATTCCAGCCATAGTCTCTAACTGGCGTGTTCAACCAATCGAAGTAGATGATGTACCCATTATTATGTTGGGCTTGTGGAGCAGTGATAGCACGGCAATAGACGACTTTCACTTACGCCGGTTAGCTGAAGAAGTCTCTACATTTTTACAAGCCATAGAAAATACTAGTGAAGTAAATATAGTGGGTGGTCGTTCAAGAGAAATACAAGTTAACTTAGATCCGGAAAAAATGACCGCGCGATCAATTGCTATAGCAGACATTTTACCGGCTATACAAGCTTCAAACGCCATACAAAGTCATGGAAATATTGCCCTAGAGAATCAGTCATTTCGTCTGGAAAGCGGTGATATATTTCGTGATATTGAAACCTTAAAATCTACGCCAATCAACGTAATTGATGGCAGTGTTATCTTATTAAAAGACATAGCAACTATTTTAGATGGTCCAGCTGAACAAAATAGCTACAGCTGGATTGACTTTGCTAATGGTCACCAACAGCAACATTATTCAAATAATAGCGATCATCCCGTTGTAACCATCAGTGTCGCCAAGCAACCGGGTAGTAATGCTGTTACCGTCTCGCAAGCGGTGCACGATAAAATATCCGAGTTACAGCAATCAGTTTTTCCACAAAATGTCCATGTGGAAATACTGCGTGATTACGGTGAAACGGCTAATGAAAAAGTAAATAATCTCACCACTAGTTTAGCCTTTGCAGTATTCACTGTGGTGGTGTTTATCGCCGTATTTTTAGGATGGCGTGCAGCTGTTGTGGTTGGCTTAGCAGTGCCAATTTGTTATGGCATTACTTTGTCACTAGATTTAGCCTTTGGTTACACTATTAACCGAGTTACCTTATTCGCACTTATTTTATCTCTGGGTTTATTAGTCGACGATCCCATAACCGGTGTTGACAATATTGAACGTTATTTGAAAAAAAAATCAGGCTCTTTGCAAGATAAAATAGTCGCTGCCATCAATGAAATTAGAGTGCCATTGTTAATGTCAACCTTAACAATAGTTTTAGCCTTTATCCCCTTAGCATTTATTACCGGCATGATGGGGCCTTACATGGCGCCTATGGCATTTAATGTTCCTTTAAGTGTTATTAGCTCGACATTGGTCGCCTTTTTAGTCACTCCTTGGTTAGCATCAAAGTTTATCAAAGAAAAATCGACACAAGCGCTGAATGAAAACAAAGATCAAAACCAAAACTTCAGCCAGTTTTACCGCCGAATGCTAACGCCATTATTAGAAGATAGGAAAAAAGGCAAGTTTGTGCTTTGGGGAGTACTCGTATTATTCATTGCTGCTGCAATGTTACCGGTAATGCGACTTGTACCACTAAAATTGTTACCTTTTGATAATAAAAATGAACTACAAATTATTATTGATATGCCTGAAAAAACAACCTTAGAACAAACCGCAGCAATGGCCAAAAAAGTATCAAATAAAGTTCAGCAATTACCGGAAATTAAGGCAATAGCAAGTTATATTGGTACTTCATCACCGATAGATTTCAACGGTATGGTTCGTCAATATTACCAACGACAAGCACCTTACATGGCTGACTTACGTATAATTTTATTAGATAAAACAGCGCGGGAACATCAATCTCATGCCATTGTACTGAGGTTAAGAGAGCACTTAGCGACACTTAACACGAATGGCGTAAATATTAAAGTTATTGAAGTACCGCCTGGCCCACCAGTATTAAGTACACTAGTTGCCGAGCTTTATGGTGATGAATTTACGCAATATAGTGAATTACAACACGCTGCTGCAATTGTTGAAAACAGATTAAAACAAGAGCCTCATGTAGTTGAAGTAGATTCTACCGTGGGTAGTGACCAGCCATTATTTCGCTTTGTTACTGATAAAATTAAAGCCGCTTTATCCGGTATTTCTACGGTAGATATTAACCAAGCGCTAGCGGTTACAAATACAGGAGAAGTAGTTGGTTACTTGCATGTTGATGATGAAGCGACACCACTGCCAATTAAGATAAAACTCCCCATAGAACAGCGAGAAGCACTTGCCGATTTTTACCGCTTAACGGTTAAAGGGCAAGCAGGAATTGTACAACAAACTACGCCTCAAGGGATTGATATAGCCCCTCGGTCACTTGTTGCATTAGGTGAGTTAGGACAATTTGAGCAACAAATCAGTGATAAGGCTATCTTTCATAAAGATTTAAAACCTGTTGTATATGTTACTGCGGATATTTCAGGAAGAACACCGGCTGCTATCATTGCTGATGTAGGTAGTGATTTACAGCAATCCAGTGTCAAAGGTGAACATCTTGACGTTTCCACTTCTATGTCCACAGCAAATGACTGGACAAAACGTACTTTTTTAACCAGTGGCGGTGAACAGTTTTGGCAACTTCCCGAAAATATAACTTTATCTTGGAGTGGTGAAGGTGAATGGCGCATTACCAAACGTGTTTTTATCGACATGGGGATTGCCTTTGCCTTCGCACTGACCGCTATCTACCTTGTATTAAGAATTCAAACAGGCTCAGCTGCATTATCAGGCATAATAATGTCAGCAATCCCGTTAACCGTTATCGGTATTATGCCGGGTTTCTTTTTACTTAATCAATTTGGCGAGCGTGAAATAGCCAACGCCCCAGACCCTGTATTATTTACGGCAACGGCCATGATAGGCATGATTGCCTTAGCGGGCATAGTCGTCAGAAATTCACTCATTTTAATTGAGTTTATTACCCAAGCACGCACTAGCGGAGAATCGATAAAAGAGTCATTAATTCAAGCGGGCGCAGTTCGTATGCGACCGGTGTTATTGACCGCAGGCACTACCTTGTTGGGCAATTTAATTATCACGCTAGATCCCGTATTTAGTGGTTTAGCTATCGCCATTATTTTTGGCATTATTTCTTCAACCATTTTTACATTGCTCGTTGTTCCCATTGTGTACCTGTTAATTTTCGACAAGAATCAAATAAATAAATCCAGCGAAATTGATGAGCAAAATACAAAAACGCATTCACTAAAAAGTTCAACACAAGCGCAGGCATAATATGACTCACACCAAATCACATAACAGCATTGTAAAAAAAATACTTATTCCTGTAGTCGCTTTAACAGTCCTTCTATTAATGGTGGCATGGCTTGCAGGCGCATTTAATGAAAAAGTATCACCGGCATTAAATGAAGAGCTTAGTCATAAAAAAAACGCGGCAATTCTTGAGAAAAACAACCGCTATACGGTAATAGCCAGTAAAGAATCTATTTTTGAGCCTGTTGCCGCAAGTGTTATCGCCAAACAAGCTACCATTATTTCAGCTAGAATTTTAGCCCGAATTGAACAAGTACACAGAAGATCAGGCGACCTTGTAAAAAAAGGCGACCTATTAATTCAATTAGAGCAAAACGACTTACAATCACAAGTATTGCAAGCGCAAGAAAATATTAAAGCAATGCAAGCTAGGGTTAAAGAAGCGAAGCAAAACCTTGAACGTTCTGTTGAATTATTTAAAACAAAACTAGTTTCTGCCTTTGAATTGGATAAAAATCGAGCTAATTATCAGACTATTTATGCTGAGTTAACCGCTGCTAAGCAAGTATTATCTCAAGCACAAACAACCTTAAGCTATGCTACATTGAACGCCCCTATTGATGGGCGTATTGTTGATCGTTTTGCCGAGCCTGGCGATACTGCTCAGCCTGGGGTCAAGTTATTATCATTGTATAACCCATTGTCATTGCGCGTAGAAGCACAAGTTCGCGAACAACTTGCTTTAACATTAACACACGGACAACGTATAGAAATTGAATTACCCAGTGTGAATAAAATAATCACCGGTGAAATTGAAGAAATAGTCCCTGCGGCAAATACCGGCTCGCGTAGTTTTTTAGTTAAAGCGCATATTACCTACCATGAAAATTTATTACCTGGCATGTATGCACGCATGTTAATTCCCGCAGGGGAGCAAACTAAATTAACCATTCCTGCAAACTACGTGGCTCATGTTGGACAGTTAGACTTTGTTTGGCTTAATGTTAATGGTGAACTACAACGCCGAATAATTAGACTGGGTAAAGAAGATAAAAATGGTATGGTCACCGTTATTACAGGCTTAATGGCCGAAGATGAAATCACCATAAAACAGATGCAATAATATGTTTTAAATCAAGAAAAATCACATCATTCTAAATACCAATTGTCAAATTATAAGCTTAGGTTATAATTGCCCATGAAAATGAGTTTTTACGTTAATTAACCTTATTTAGGTATTTATTATATGTTTGGTTTCCCTAGTAAAGAAGAATTTGCTGCATTAAAAATGGAGAATCAGCGATTAAAAGAACAAATTTCAACATTAGAAACGGACGTCACTCACTCAAATGATGAAAGCCAACAGTTAGCGCAAGACATGGCTAACAATACCGAACGCTATCGTCATCAAGAAGAAATAAACAGCTTATTATTAAATTCATCTGATTTAGTTAACAACATCAGAGAAGAACTTGCTGTTTCATCTACTGACTTAATAGGTCACCGCGATAATTTTCAATCATCACAAGACCTCTTTACCGAAGTGCTTAGTATGTTAGCAACAACCACTCTTGCTACAGCTAAAATTAGTGATGACAGCCAAGAAGCTTCAGCGTCAGTTGATAATTTAAAGTCCGCAACAGCGGGAATTAATGACTTTGTAAATATAATCAAAGGTATCTCTGATCAAACCAATTTACTTGCTTTAAACGCAGCAATTGAAGCCGCCCGAGCAGGAGAGCAAGGTAGAGGCTTTGCTGTTGTTGCCGATGAAGTAAGAACCTTAGCTCAGCGTTCCGCAGAAGCATCAAATGAGATATCCCACTTAATTGAGCAAGTTAATCAACAAATGGAACAGGTGATTGAAGGGATACATCAGGTTGGCAACAAAAGTAATGAAATAAACCAAAGTACAACGACGATTGAATCAACAGCGAACGATATTGTAGCTGTATCCAAAAAAATGTATTCAGTGATTACCAGCTCAACTGCTGACGCCTTTATTCAAACGGTTAAAATGGATCATGTTGTTTGGAAACTAGAAGTTTATCAAGTGATGTTGGGCGTGTCAGACAAATCAGCGGATAATTTTGCTAATCACCAAAACTGTCGTTTAGGCAAGTGGTACTTTACCGGTGGCGGTGCTGAGAAATACGCAAATCACAACGCATTTAAACAGCTTGATGCGCCTCATGCACAAGTACATAACTCTGGCTTAAGTGCTCTAAAGGCTATGCAAGCGGGTAACATGCAACAAGCGGTGAGAGATTTAGCCGTAATGGAAAGTTCGAGTGTCGAAGTAGTCAACTTACTCACCACACTTTCACATGAAATTGCACAAAATACGCTAGGATAAAAAACTAGAATATCGCTTAAATATTAACGAAAAAGTACTTACCCTGATAATTAATGAAGGGTAAGTTTCCGCTCTAAAGTAATATCTTCTACGCTTGCTAACTCGGCAGGAGTTCCTTAAAATAATACTCACATAATTAATAACTTCTTCGGAATCCTCATGGCATTGCCAGACAAATTTATTTTCTCAATGAACCGCGTTAGCAAAGTAGTACCGCCTAAACGTACTATTTTAAAAGACATTTCTTTATCCTTTTTCCCCGGCGCTAAAATTGGCGTATTAGGTTTAAACGGCTCAGGTAAATCTACCCTACTTCGCATTATGGCGGGTTTAGATACTGAATTTGAAGGTGAAGCGAGTGCATTAGCCGGTACCAATATTGGCTATTTACCCCAAGAACCTATACTGGATGAAGAGAAAACAGTTCGTGAAATTGTTGAAGAAGCGGTATCCACAGTTAAAAATGCTTTAGCCCGTCTTGATCAAGTTTATAACGAATATGCAGAAGAAGATGCTGATTTTGACGCCCTAGCGAAAGAACAAGGTGAGTTAGAAGATATAATTAACAGTAACGATGGTCATAATATTGATAACGTACTTGAACGCGCTGCCGATGCCTTACGTTTACCCGCTTGGGATCAAGTCGTTAAAGTATTAAGTGGTGGTGAACGTCGCCGTGTTGCGCTTTGTCGATTACTGTTGCAAAAACCTGACATGTTATTACTTGATGAACCAACTAACCATTTAGATGCCGAATCTGTTGCTTGGTTAGAGCGCTTCTTACATGATTACCCTGGTACTGTAGTAGCCATTACCCATGATAGATATTTCTTAGATAATGTGGCTGGTTGGATATTAGAGCTTGATAGAGGACACGGTATTCCTTATGAAGGAAACTATTCTTCATGGTTAGAACAAAAAGATGCCCGTCTTGAGCAAGAAAATAAAAGTGAAAATGCCTTACAAAGAACAATCAAGCAAGAGCTTGAATGGGTACGTTCAAACCCGAAAGCGCGTCAATCAAAAAGTAAAGCCCGTATGGCTCGTTTTGAAGAGCTTAATAGCCAAGATCATCAAAAACGTAATGAAACCAACGAACTTTATATTCCACCTGGACCACGTTTAGGCGACAAAGTACTTGATGTTAAGAATTTAACCAAATCATTTGGTGATAGAATACTCATTGATGACTTAAGTTTCAGTGTGCCTAAAGGCGCTATTGTCGGTATTATCGGCGCAAACGGTGCAGGTAAATCAACACTCTTTAAAATGATGTCTGGTGCTGAAAAACCAGATTCTGGCCATGTTGAAATTGGCGATACGGTTAAGCTTGCTAGCGTTGATCAATTCCGTGACGACATGGACAACAGCAAGACTGTTTATCAGGAAATATCACAAGGCCATGACATTTTACAAATTGGTACTTTTGAAATACCAAGCCGTGCTTATGTTAGCCGTTTTAATTTCAAAGGTAACGATCAACAGAAAATCATTGGTGACTTATCCGGTGGTGAGCGTAACCGTGTTCATTTAGCCAAACTTGTGCAAACTGGTGGCAACGTATTACTACTTGATGAACCAACTAACGATCTAGATGTGGAAACATTGCGTGCCCTTGAAGAAGCTTTATTAGAATTTCCAGGCTGTGCTATGGTTATCTCGCATGACCGTTGGTTCTTAGACAGAATTGCTACGCATATTTTAGATTATCGTGATGAAGGTCAAATTAACTTCTATGAAGGTAACTTCACTGACTATGAAGCATGGTTGAAAAAAACCTTGGGTCCAGCTGCAACTGAGCCCCATAGAATAAAATATAAAAAAATTGGCTAAACAACATTTGCTAAATAAACCTAGTACAAACGTAAACTTTATTTTGTACTAGGTATTCACTCCAGTAACCCAAAGATAAACATCCTATAATTTTATTGACGTGACAGTAGTCTCACATAGAATAAAGTACCGGAAAATAATTCGCCATAATGTGCTAACATCCTCTTATTCAACAAGTTTAGTTAGTAATACAGCACTTCTTATATTATTTATTTCTAACCGCTTTTTTCTATACCATTTAGGTGAAAAGCAGTCTATGCTATGGGTATATTTTTCGATAATCAATTTTAATGAGTAAGTTTTATGGAGAACCGACGACACTTTACCCGTGTATTATTTTCAATCAAAGCACAACTCACTATTGATAGCATAGCCTACCCTGTCTCTATTCATGATATCTCGCTTAATGGTGTATTAATTACTGCGGTAAAATCTGAGCAATCACTAAAAGGTAAGCAAGGGACTTTACGTTTTTCCCTCTCTGATGATGAATCAGAAGTAACAATGGATATTGACGTTGTTCATGAGCATGACGATGAAACTGGTTTACAATGCAATGCTATTGATATTGACAGCGTTACCCACTTACGCCGCCTAATTGAGCTGAATTTAGGTGATAGTGAGCAACTAAACAAAGAGCTAAGTGAATTATCTCGTACTTCTTGATTTTACTTTACTACGCTAACTAAAATTTTATACCCCCCATTACCCCATTTAAGGAAACCGAATGAATCATCTTGTTATTTCTTGTATTGGCCCTGATAGAACAGGCATTGTTGATAGCTTGTCTACTATTATTAACGATCACAACGGAAATTGGCAGGTAAGTAGTTTACACCACCTATCCAGTTTTTTTGCTGGCGTAATAGAAGTGACTGTAGATGAAAAAGACACGCAAGCACTCATGGATGATCTGAAAAATATAGAGGGACTAAACTGCCAAATGGCATTAGCCGATCCAAATTTATCGCAAGTAAACTCTAATTTAGTATTGGAATTAACCGCTAACGACAGAGCAGGCATAGTAAAAGAAGTTTCCTCGGTAATTCATCACCAAGGCGGAAATTTAATTAAGCTTGTGAGCTCGCAATCTAGCGCTCCATACTCAGGCCAATTAATGTTTAATGCAAAAGTACAAGTCGCAATGAATGAAGATAACCTAGATGACTTAATTGATGCTTTAGAACATATTGCTGATGATCTAATGGTAGATATTACTAAGCCATCATAGTGATGGTATGACAAACGGTAGTGAATTTAAAAGACTAACAAACTAAGCCTTCATCAAAATAAATAGCAAATTCACTGCCCTCTCCCCATTCACTGGTGATCACTAATTCAGCTTTATGGTGAAGGAGAACATGCTTAACAATCGCTAACCCTAGCCCTGAGCCACCCGTATCACGAGATCGAGACTTATCTATTCGATAAAAGCGCTCAGTAAGCCTATTCAGTTTATCTGCCTTAATACCGTCACCGTTATCTTTAACACTAAAAATAACCTTATCGCCGTTACGTCGCCAACTCACATCAATTTGACCACCAGGAGAAGTATAAGCAATAGCATTTGAAATTAAATTGGCACAAGCACTTTTTAATTCAGTTTCAATACCAAAAACACCGACTCCTTGGGTGATATGGGTACGCAGATCATGATGTTTGGTTTGATTAAGCCATCTAGCATCTTCCACTAAGTTTTCAACTAACACCGGCATATCAACGGGTTTCATGTCTTCGTCATCACGATTATTTTCAACTTTTGATAAACTTAACAGTTGCTCAACTAAGCGCTCCATACGAGACACTTGGCCTTCAATCGTATTGAAAACTTTATGCCAGTGTGGGTCTAAAGCATGTTCGGTTTCTTGGATCATTTCCACGTAACCGCGCACTACCGTTAACGGAGTTTTTAATTCATGAGAAACATTAGCAACAAATTCTCGACGCATTTTTTTCAAGCGATGGTATTTAGCAATAGCACGAGACATAAGTAACACTCGCTCACCACCAAATGACATCACCGATATTTCTAACTGCAATTCATCATTAATAGGTGATGTAATTGTACAAGGTGTCTCAAACTTACCTTTTTGAAGGTAATCTGAAAACTCAGGATCAATAAGTAACTGCTCAATATGTTTACCAACATCATCGGGGAAACGTACACCAAGTAACCGCTGAGCTTTTTTGTTTCCTGACATAATGACTAAGTCAGGAGATAAAATTATCGCTGCGTCAGGTATTGCTTCAATTCCAGAATGAAAACGGAAATCTTGCGTAATAGGGATGGGAGTATTCATTTTATAAACAGCACTTTTTCTTTCGTGGTCACTAATATCAATACTAGTGAGCCATTCTTACTAATGATTAAATTACTTTTTAACTTTACTGGTCAATTTACCAGAGAAGCGATAACCTGCCCCTCTAACCGTTTGAATAAACTCTTCGTGACCGGCACCTGAAATGGCTTTTCTTAAACGTCTGATATGTACATCAACCGTTCTATCTTCAACGTAAACATTAGTTCCCCACACATTGTCTAACAGTTGCTCACGCGAATAAACGCGTTCAGTGTGAGTCATAAAAAAGTGTAATAAACGAAACTCGGTAGGCCCTAAATCCAAAGATTCGTCATTAATCGTCACTTGATGAGCAACAGGATCTAATTTCAAACCGTGAAATTCAACTTTTTCTGATAACGATGTTGGCGACACGCGACGAATTACCGCTTTAATACGGGCTATAAGCTCTTTTGGAGAAAAAGGTTTAGTCACATAATCATCAACGCCTGCATCAAGCCCCTTCACTTTATCGTCTTCATCTGCACGCGCCGTGAGCATAATAATAGGAATATTACGGCTATATTCGTTCTGTTTTAATTCTTTGGCAAGCTTAACACCACTACCACCAGGTAACATCCAATCAAGTAAAATCAGATCAGGATAAGGCTCAACAATTTTTTCTTTAGCCTGTTTTATATCAATAGCCTCGACCGAATTAAAGCCATTTTGTTCTAAAACAAATGTGATCATTTCCCTAATCGGTGTTTCATCTTCAACAACTAAAATGTAGCCACTCATGCATACGCCTTAAATAAATAGTCTGAATGTATTTTCTTATGTCGCTATTGTGCATTTCAAAAGTGACACTTTTATTACAGCGTTTAAAAAAACACCATTCATTTCATAAAAATGTAATAGGTTATAGATTATTTGTTCATGCACTCAAGTGAACTAAGGCTAAGTTTTGCCATAATTTTTCAGCTACTGGGCCTAGTAAACGAGATTTCAATTTTATGGCTTGATAATTCAACGCTATTTTAGTGTCAAAATCGTCCATCGTTAGCACTGACAACGTACCTTGCTCTAATTCATTATTTATCATGTAGTCTGGTAAGCGCCCCCAGCCCATCCCACTCATTACCAACGTTTTTTTAGTATTAAAATCATTTACATACCAACATTGCTGGCCTGTTTGTACACTATAATTAATACCTTGACTATTTTGACCTGAATCTTGTACAACGATTTGATATTCATCCTTTAGCTCGGTTACTGATCTTAACTGAGAGTGGCGTTCGATAAAACGAGGTGCTGCAACATTAAATAAATAGCCTTGATAAAGTTTATTGGCTTCGAACTTTCCTGATTGCAACGCTAAATTATCAATAGTGGTCAGGGCTAAATCTGCTTTAGCTGATTTTACCGCCTCTAACGCACCGTTAATATATTCCTGTTTTAAAATAATTTGGGTGTGGGGAAACTCACTTTGTGTCATTTCTAACACAGGTAATATTTTTTTTAAGTCATAAGAGGCTTCTATCGCTATAGTGATAGAAGCCTCATTCCCGGCTGTTAAAAAAGTAGCTAACCGTTCAATATGCTCTGCTTCATCAAGCAAACGTAATGCATGTTGATAAATTTGTTGGCCATTACTGGTTAAAGATAACCGATAGCCTTGGCGATTAAATAGCTGCAGCCGTAATTGTGCCTCTAACTGTTTAATACCTTGGCTAATAGCCGGTTGCGTTTTAAACAGTTTTTCGCTCGCTTTTTTAAGACTACCTAATTCTGCGACTTGTTTCAGCATTTTTAATTGTTCAAGAGTCATCAACATTATCCAAAGTAAGTTTCACCGTATGAAATACATCACATATTAACTAAAAGTTAATAAGTTATAAATAAAGTTTCAATATTTGTTTATTTGATTTATGGCATACTGCTACTTATTCACCAACGCACTGTTTTTAAGAGACAACATAAAGTAATGAATAACACTCAAACCTATTATGGCTATATCAGCATGTTTTTTCATTGGCTCTCAGCGATAACTATCTTCACCTTGTTTGGTTTAGGCTTTTATATGGTAGATTTGGGCTACTATGACCAATGGTATACAGCAGCGCCTAAACTCCATGAAAGTATAGGTATTTTACTGTTTATTTTTATGGTTTTTAGACTTATATGGCGCTACACACAATTAAAACCAGCACATTTAGCTAGTCACAGTAACTTAGAACGTAAAGCAGGAAAGTTTATACATTCAATACTCTACTTACTCATATTTCTAATCATGATCAGTGGTTATTTAATTTCTACTGGTGATGATCGAGGCATTGATGTATTTGACCTTTTTATGGTGCCTAGCTTTGGCGCTTTTATAGAAAACCAAGAAGATTTAGCAGGCCTCATTCATGAATGGTTAGCTTACACAGTCATAACACTTTCATTGCTACATGCTATGGCTGCACTTAAGCACCACTTTATTGATAAAGACGATACGTTAAACAGAATGATTGGCAGACGAGAAGAATTAATTAAGTAACAATTAAAATGGAGTAAATTCAATGAAAAAAACAATGACTAAATTAGCAATAGCCTCTTTAATTACTGGCGCAATGTTTATGCCTGCAGTCAATGCAGCCGACTATGTTATTGATAACAAAGGCGCACATGCATCCATCAACTTTAAAATTAAACACTTAGGCTATAGTTGGTTAACAGGTCGCTTCGATAAATTTGATGGAAAATTTAGCTACGATCCGGCAAATGTATCAGCTTCCAATATTGAAGTAAACATAGATACTAGTAGTGTTAATTCCAACCATGCTAAGCGTGACAAGCATTTAAGAAGTGATGATTTTCTGGATGTGAGTGAGTTTGCTAATGCTAAATTTGTCAGCACATCGGTTACTGAAAAAGCCGATGGTCAATTAGCCGTTACCGGTACGTTAACCCTTCATGGTGTTAGTAAAACCATCACTATTGATGCACAAACGGTCGGTGAAGGCAAAGATCCATGGGGTGGACATAGAGCTGGTTTTAGCGGCACTACCAGCATAGCGCTAACTGATTTTGCTATCAAAAAGAGCTTAGGACCTGCCTCTACTCATGTACAACTTGAGCTACATATTGAAGGAATCAAGCAGTAACATTAAATTTGCGCTAAATTAAAGGCTAACTTATATAACTCCTGCAAAGCATTCGGAGTTATAATTAGTTAGCCTTATTTATTTCTAATAAACTTAATGATAATTCTCAGGTTTTCAGCATAGATAAATAAGGTAAATGAAAGATCACTATTTAAGGTTGGGTTGATAACAAACATATGGAACAGATAATTACACTGATTCTTGAATCGGGTCGTACAGCTATTGATATGGCTTTTTATGTCTTGTTACCTGTTATGGTCGTTATGCTGGCGATAATGAAGCTGCTTGAAAGTAAGGGAATACTGGCCTGGATTTCGAATCATTTATATCCCTTGGTTAAAGTATTCGGTATTCCGGGTTTAGGCATTTTTGCCATGCTGCAGATACTATTTGTTAGTTTTAATGCCCCAGTTGCTACGCTAGCCATTATGGATCGGGATGGCACGTCTCGGCGCGCAATAGCCGCTACGTTAGCGGTTATACTGACAATGTCACAAGCCAATGTCGTATTTCCGATGGCAGTGGTCGGGTTGGATGTGCCAATGATGATGCTCACCTCCATCATTGGAGGCATGATCGCTGCTGCTTGTACCTACTATATTTTTGCCCGTAATCCTGCGCTTGATGATGATTATGTTCATGCTGAACATTTAGCACCAGATCACCATGAAGAAAAAAACTTTATTCAGATCCTTTCTGACGGTGGTCAGGAAGGAGTTAAAATAGTACTAGCTTCTATCCCTCTTCTGATACTGGCGCTTTGTTTTGTTAACATATTAAAAGCGACCGGAACAATAGAATTACTAACTTTGCTTCTGGCTCCTGTCTTGGCATTGGTCGATCTACCTGAAGCGGTTGTATTACCTATTGTGACTAAGTTTATTGCCGGTGGTACTGCAATGATGGGGATAACCATTGATCTGTTAAATCAGGGCGCTATGACCGCAACCGATCTAAATCGTATTGCCGGCTTTATAGTCAATCCTTTTGATGTGGCCGGTGTAGCTATTTTGCTGGCAGCGGGTAAGCGAGTGGCTTCGATTGCTAAAGCGGCGATGTTAGGGGCTTTGGTCGGAGTATTGATAAGGGGCGCTCTACATCTGATTATTTTCTAGAGTTTGTGATTTTCCCCCAAATCTAAGGGGTGAATTAAGTCACAACGCTATCTATAAATGTGTGGAAATCCCCCCACTCCCAGCTATCCTATCAAGCACAAACAACCTAACCTATTGTAATTAAATAAAAAGATATTAATTATGTTGATGGTCTAAACCTTGCTATAACCATGTTAACTATAAAAAGTGGACTGCAGGTTAACTGATGAATAACTCACCTCAAAAGTATGATAACAACCCTCTATATATTCCTTATGCGGGATCAACATTGCTAGAAACACCACTGCTAAATAAAGGTAGCGCCTTTAGTTTATCTGAACGTCAAAAATTTAATTTAACAGGGTTATTACCTCCAAGGTATGAAACCATTGAAGAACAAGCCGCTAGAGCCTATCAACAATATTCAAATTTTAAATCTGATCTTAATAAACATATTTATCTTCGTGCTATTCACGACAACAACGAAACACTCTTCTTTAAACTTATTCAGTGTTATTTAACCGAAATGATGCCTATTATCTACACACCAACTGTGGGCGACGCTTGTGAACAATTTTCTGATATCTATCGAAGCTCTAGAGGTCTTTTCATTTGCTATGAGCAAAAAGAAGATCTTGACGACATTCTAAGAAATTCATCTAAGAAAAATATAAAAGTTATCGTCGTAACTGATGGTGAACGTATTTTAGGTTTAGGCGACCAAGGTATTGGCGGAATGGGCATTCCCATTGGCAAGTTATCTCTATATACCTCATGTGGGGGAATTAGCCCTGCTCATACATTGCCTATTACGCTTGACGTTGGTACTAATAACGAAAAACTACTCAATGACCCTATGTATATGGGCGCTCGTCATAAACGTATTCCACAGCAGCAATATGATGAATTTTTAGATCTATTTATTCAGGCAGTTAAACGCCGCTGGCCAAATGTGTTATTACAATTTGAAGATTTTGCTCAAAACAATGCTACTCCTTTATTAATGAGATATCGTAATGAACTATGCTGTTTTAATGATGATATTCAAGGCACCGCTTGTGTCACTGTTGGAACACTTTTGGCAGCCTGTAGAAGTAAAAAGGAAAAGTTGTCAAATCAGAAAATTGTCTTCGTTGGTGCGGGTTCAGCAGGCTGTGGCATTGCAGAGCAAATTATTGCATCCATGGTAAGCGAAGGAGTTTCTGAGAAACAAGCGCGTAGCCAAATTTTTATGATTGATAGATTTGGGTTATTGACGGATAACATGTCAGATCTTAGAGATTTCCAACTTAAGCTAGCTCATTCTGAAGTTACTGTAAGTGATTGGTCATTTACTGAAAAACACCCCAACTTGCAAGAAGTTATTCAACAAGTAAAGCCTTCTATCCTTATCGGTGTGTCAGGTCAAGCAGACTTATTTAATGAACACGTGGTGAAAACCATGAAAAAATATTGTGCCTTACCTATCATATTGCCGCTGAGTAATCCCATTAAGCAAATAGAAGCATTACCTGAACAAATCATAGCATGGACACAAGGACAGGCTATTGTTGCTACAGGTAGTCCTTTTCCTCCTGTTGAATATGAAGGTAAGAGTCATACTATTGTTCAATGTAATAATAGCTACATTTTTCCTGGAATTGGCCTAGCGGTTGTTTCTGCCAATATAAGTCGTATCAGTGATGAAATGTTAATGGCTGCTAGTGAAGTCTTGGCACAGGAATCACCCTTAGTAAAAACTGGAAAAGGGGAGCTACTTCCACCATTAGATTCAATTGTAGAACTAAGTAAAAAAATTGCTTTTGAGGTTTCCAAAATTGCTTTTAAACAAAAGTATGCGTTAAAAGTATCTGATGAAACATTATTAACTCAAATTGAAAATAATTTCTGGCAACCAAACTACCGTCAATATAGACGAGTGAGTGTCTAATACCGATTACAAAAATGAATTGATTCCTTAGCAATAATTAAAAGATTTTAAGCATATATAACTAACTCATGTGGCGTGATAAAAAGATCCATAAACCTATAAATCACCACATGACTTTTTGTGCCGCGTTTCTAATGCTTCTTTTAGGCACGCGGCTGAATAAACACCAAGAAGTTAACGACTATAAAAAACTGTCATTTTAAGATGGAGAAATAGCCTATGACAACGCATAAAAAGGGCGTTCATGCCCATGACGAAGACTACCTAACCCCAGGTGACCGACGTGATCCTGATTACAAAAATCGTCCTGAACCATCAGGAACGCCGATAGGCGGATTGCGACTACTGGGACTACTGGGGGGGCCCATCGTGGCGGGACTGATCCTGCTGTCATCCGCTCCCGAGGGGATGCCCTTGGCCGCTTGGCACCTCGTTGCAATGGCCTGCTGGATGGTAATCTGGTGGCTTACCGAGGCGGTTCCAATCCCAGCAACCGCGCTACTGCCTATCGTGGTAATGCCACTACTCAGTATCGATAAGATCAAGCCGGTGGCGGCTAATTATGGGCACCCGCTGATCTTTCTATTCCTCGGTGGTTTCCTGCTCGCTGCAGCGATGCAGCACGTCGGTCTGCACCGCCGTATTGCCCTGCAGATTGTCAGCCGGGTTGGTACCTCGCCATCGAGGATTATTCTCGGCTTTATGCTGGCCACAGCCTTTCTGTCGATGTGGATCTCCAACACCGCCACCACCATCATGATGTTTGCAGTAGGACTATCGGTGATCGACTTCGTCGACAAGCAAACCGACGATAAAAAGATGGTGCGTAATTTCGGCGTCGCGCTTATGCTGTCGATAGGCTACAGCGCCTCAATCGGCGGTGTGGGTACGCTGATCGGTACACCGCCCAACGCCCTGCTTGCCAGCTTTCTGCAAAATACCTATAACATCGAAATCACCTTCTTTAACTGGATGCTGCTTGGCGTTCCCGTGGTAGCCATCATGCTTCCGACCGCCTGGCTGCTGCTGACACGTTTTCTGTTCCCTTCACACGAAATCAACATTAAAGATCCCAGTGTCGTGGTGCAGCGTGAACTGGCGGCTTTAGGTGTTATGTCCCGGGGCGAAAAGCTGGTTGCCATCGTATTCCTTAGTGCGGCACTAAGCTGGATCTTCCGCAAGTTCCTAGTGGAATTGACCGGGCTACCGATCAACGACACCATCATCGCGCTGGTCGCGTCGCTGGTGCTGTTCGCGGTGCCAATTTCACGTTCAAAGGGGCAGTTCGCCCTAGATTGGGAAGCGGCACGCAACGTGCCTTGGGGAGTGTTACTGTTGTTCGGTGGTGGACTAGCGTTGGCCGGTGGGTTTAAAGGCACCGGTCTTGCAGAGTGGATCGGTAACGGCGTCGCCGGGATCGAGGTTAGCACCATAGTGTTGGTTCTGCTGGTCACAGTGGCGATCGTCTACTTGACAGAGATTACCTCAAACACCGCTTCCACAGCCACCTTCCTTCCGGTATTGGCCGCTGTAGCGGTGGGTCTGGGGCTTGATCCAGTGATCCTCTGTGTGCCAGTAGCGATGGGTGCTTCGATGGCGTTTATGATGCCTGTTGCTACCCCACCCAATGCGATCGTATTCGCCTACGAGAAGATGCAGTTGCGCGATATGGTTCGCGCTGGGTTCCTACTTAACTTGGTTGCCATCGTGGTCTCCTTTGGCCTGTTTACCCTGCTTGCAAATTTCGTCTTCGGCGTCGACTTCTAAACTTTCTGATCAGGCCCCGCGCAAATATGCGGGGTCCGAAATTTTAGTTGTATAAACACAAACTCATTTGGGAACTACTATGACAGATCTTCGTCAACAGGCGCTTGATTACCACGCTTTACCTACGCCCGGTAAAATCAGTGTTTCATTAACTACAGCAGCTGAAACCAGTGAAGATCTATCTCTCGCTTATAGCCTCTGCGTTATCTTTACCTGATGATTACATGCAGTAATCATCTTCCCGGTGAAAACGTAAAAAATTTATAATATTAATTCAACTCATGCCTAAAGAGATAACTAATTCTTAGCGATTTTAAGTGATTTGGTTATAGTGTTTATACCCAATCTCGGGGCACTAAATAGTGACAAAGCTTAGCTTCGTCGCTATTTTCTTCTGCTTGGTAGTTATATTCCCAGCGTGCTAATGGCGGCATAGACATTAAAATAGACTCAGTTCTACCACCTGACTGTAACCCAAATAAAGTACCGCGATCGAAAACTAGATTAAACTCAACATATCTGCCACGGCGATATAACTGAAATTGGCGCTGTTGTTCGGTGTATTCATCATTTTTACGACGATTCATAATCGGCACATAAGCATCAATATAACCTTGGCCTACCGCTTTAATATAGTCTAAACAAGTATCAAAATCCCACTTATTCAAATCATCAAAAAATAAACCACCAACACCACGAGTTTCATCTCGGTGCTTTAAGTAAAAGTATTCATCACACCATTTTTTATAATCGCTATAAACGTCCTCACCAAAAGGAGAAGATAAATCATGCGCGACTTGATGCCAATGAAGAACATCCTCGTCTACAGGATAAAAAGGGGTCAAATCGAAACCGCCACCAAACCACCACACTGGATCTTCGCCTTCTTTTTCAGCAATAAAAAAGCGTACATTGGCATGTGAAGTAGGAATATGAGGGTTTTTTGGATGAATAACTAAAGACACCCCACAAGCTTGCCATGTGCGACCTGCTAATTCTGGCCTGTGTGCTGTTGCTGATGGCGGTAATTTATCACCTGAAACTACAGAAAAATTAACTCCGCCTTGTTCTATTACATCACCATTAGTCATAACTCGTGTGCGACCACCGCCACCTTCTTCACGTTTCCAGTTATCCTCAATAAATTTTCCGCTGCCATCAGCTTGTTCTAATGCGTAGCAAATTTTATCTTGTAATTGTTTTAGAAACTCAATAACAATTGAGATATCAGGAGCTTTATTTTGGTCTAAGGTAGAATGATTCATGAAAGCGTAGTTTTCCAAAAGCTGTTGGTGAAAAATCCTATTATATCAAGCAAATCATAAATGCTAAACAACTACCAAGTGAATTAATGAATGATATTAATCCAAACTACTGATGCCATGTGGCATATCGGTAGTCATACCTTCATCGTCGATTATTTTAAAGTGCAAGTTTCTTAAAGCATAAGGACGATATTCACTCACTTTTGCAAAACGTTCAGAAACACTATGGTGAACAAGAGGCACATGGTTAGATTTTACATCGTCAACATTTACCCTAACTAAACGAGGTGACAAAGTGACTGAATTCGTTTTAGTTCTGACCTGAGTATGCAATTTTCCGGTTACTAACGGTTTTATATTGAGATCATCAATACAAATATCATCTTGGGCACCCGCTATTTTAAGCGCTTCATAATCAATATCGTTCACATCGACTATCGTTAACTCTTTCTCTACACAATTAAGCATGTATTGCAGCGTTATATCCGATAATCCGTCAAACCAATAACTGCCGCCAATATCAGAATGTACACCAGCAAACCATATTTCAACAACTCGGCTGTCATGATTAAAAAGTGTCGGCTGAAATAGAATACGTTTTTCATCTAATGATAATAAATGTACGGCTTTTTCAATATGAGAACCCAGTGTGCCATTTTCAAATACAATACCGCTAACGGGATAAGTATCAGGATTCAAATCCAATGAGCCGCGCGTTGCCGCAACCGTATCAAAAACACCTAAAAATTTAATGTTGTGTGCTAGCTTGGATGCAAACATTCGGGCAATAGCAGCGCCACGGCTAAAACCAAAAATATAAATTTGATCTCCATCAGAAAAGTTATCCGCTAAGTCTTCTTTTGCTTTATCAAGAATATCATCCATATCACCGTAAGGCGGTGAAAACATCGCATTAAACTTTCGTTTCAACCAATTACCACGTGTACCTACACCACTGTAATAAAAACTATGTTGTTTTTTCAATGTACTATTGGCACCATTTTTCGGGCTAAGTTTCCCTCCAAAAAAAGCATGCAGCTTCAGTATGTTACTAATACTAGTATCTTCAAAAAAATCAGCTGAATCTTCTGGCGAATTACATGTTCCATCAAAACAAAAAATTAACTTTTTCATAATATCCTCTAATCCATATAGATTTACGTATTAAAAATAGGAGAAGTCTTGTTAATTAGCAAGTGAGTCACCTATGCCTTTGTCCAAAAAATCCTACAATAGTTAATAACATGGGCTAGTCAACAGCCCATTCAAACGGTAGAATCTATGGCATTATTATTTAGTCAATAGAAGAAGCATTTAAGATGGGAAGAGCTTACCAAAACCGAAAATTATCCATGGCAAAAACTGCCGGTGCAAAAACCAAAGTTTATTCAAAGTACGGTAAAGCAATTTACGTTTGTGCTAAAAATGGCGGAGTAGACCCTGACGGTAATTTAGCATTACGTGGTTTAATTGATAGAGCAAAAAAAGATCAAGTACCTACTCATGTAATTGACAATGCAATTAAAAAAGCTTCTGGCGCCGGTGGCGAAGATTTTGTTGAAGCACGTTATGAAGGTTTCGGACCTGGTAACTGTATGGTTATAATTGATTGCTTAACAGATAACGGCAACCGAACCATTAAAGATGTTCGCCAATGCTTTACTAAAACACATTCAAAAGTTGGCTCTTCTGGTACCGTATCACATATGTTTGATCATCAAGCAATCTTTGCTTTTAAAGGCGATGATGATGAAACAGTGTTAGAAAACTTAATGATGGCAGATATTGATGTTTCTGATGTTGAATTAGAAGACGGAATTATTACTGTTTATGCACCGCATACAGAGTTCTTTAAAATAAAAACTGAATTTGCCAACTCTATGCCTGAATTTGATTTAGAAGTTGAAGAAATCACTTGGGTTCCTCAAACTTATATTGATATTGAAGGCGAAGATGATTTAGCTAACTTTGAAAAGTTAATCGACATGTTAGATGATTGTGATGATGTACAGAACGTTTATCATAATGCTGAAATTAAAGACTAACCAATCGCGTTAGCCTGCTTTCACAAAAGCCTATCTTAATGATAGGCTTTTTTTTATCTCTTTTTTATTTACCTCTTTTTCTCTTAGTCTTCTGTGCACAAGTCGATTGTAATTAACTCAAAACCTTTCCTGTAACGTTTTATCTTTATTCTCTTACTTCAATAGACATAAAGTCAATTAAGCAAGACTTAATGTAAAGTTAGCTTGACTTTAAATCCGGTTCTGGTAACTTAAAAGACAAGCAAGCTTTACATAAGGTAAAGTTTATCATTCTCCAAATGAATAATAGAAGGAATGTATCAATGAGCAAATCACAGCAAACAACCAAAAATGAG
>JAWUXK010000143.1:0-20087 GCA_034111385.1 Colwellia sp.
TTAACAACAAAGTTATCAGCGTTTAATTTGAATTGCCCCGCTCGGGTATAAGACGTTTCTAATGAATCAAGTTCAGGTACTGTTGCAAAAAAACCATTGCCCGTGATGGCTAAATCAAGAGAGTTATTGGTAAATTGAATACTACCTTGAGAAAACTGTTGTGCAACATCGGCAGTTAATACGCCGTCACCTACTTTCGTTTTACCTGAAGAAAGTAGTGATGCAGCATAAACATCAACAAACTCTGCACGTGACTCTTTAAAACCTACGGTGTTAACATTCGCAATATTATTTGATGAAACATCAAGATCTTTTTGTGCGGCGTTTAATCCACTCAGTGCTATATTAAATGACATAATTTAACCCTCTTAATAATTTTTGTAGGTCGTACTTCAGTACCACCTTTTTCAATTTTTTACGTAGAACATTTTGTCAGGTAAAACCTGACCTACATTACCCTTCTGATACTTCAACTACGTCGGCTAATGCCATTGAGTTGCCACCATTAAGGTTTAATAAAATACTGCCATTACCGCCAGCCAGTGTGACACTGTCAACTTTTCTATATGTCATGGCTTGTAATTCTGACGCTTGACCATCAACTAAACCAGCAATTCTATAGCGATATGCACCTGTAGGGGCAGCTTCACCGTTTGATGTTTGACCATCCCAAGTAAACGTTGAACCACCAGCACTAACATTACCAACAGCGACGGTTTGAATAATTTCACCAGCAATGTTTTCAACATAGATATTGACGTTGCTTGCTGCAGTATCAGTGACTATTTTGCCTTTCACCGATTCACCTTCATTCATACCAAAAACATTATCCTCAACTAACACACTACGTCCTACTAACGACGAAGCTTGCAATGCTTGGCTAGAAGTCATTGAACTGGCAAAATCTGTAAATGCATCATTTAACTGCTGAACACCATCAGTGGTTGAGAAAGCAGTCATTTGTGAAATCATTTCATTGTTATCTACTGGCTTAGTCGGATCTTGATTTGACAATTCTTGTGTTAATAAAGCAAAGAAGTCTGCTTGGGTAAGCATACCGTTATTATTTTCTTCAGCGACTTTATAATCTTCTTTCTGCCACCGAATATCATCTAATAAACTTCCACCTGAAACTGTAGTCATACTATTCTCCTCTCTCCTAATAGCTTATCGTTGTCCAAGCGTTAGAGTTTTATTTAACATATTCTTAGCTGATTCAGCTAACTGCACATTCGTTTGATATGAACGAGAAGCAGAAATCATATTTGTCATCTCTTCAATCACATTCACATTAGGCTTATAAATAAAGCCCTCTTTGTCTGCCATTGGATGTTCAGGGGAGTATTCAACATTTAACGGCTTGTTACTTTCGACAATACCTAGTACTTGTACACCAACACTGCTCCCTTGACCTGCGGCAGCTTCTTGCATAGCGGCGGCAAAAACAGGATGACGTGCGCGGTATGTTTCATCAACACTGCTACTCACACTGTCAGCATTAGCAATATTACTGGCCGTAGTGTTCAAACGCATTGATTGGGCGCTCATACCGCTACCCGTTATATTAAATACATTTAAAAGACTCATAATTATCTTCCTCCACTAATGACTTTTTGCAGTGCTTTTATTTTACCGTTAAGAAATTGTAAACCGGCTTGATACTCCATTGAGTTTTCTAGATACAAGTTTCGTTCCACTTGTACATCAACGGTATTACCATCACCTGTATCTGGCTGATCAGGCATACGAAAATCAACGTTATTATTTAACTCTATTCGTGTATCAAAATGTTTTGAATTGGTACGGCTCATACCCATTTGCTGCTGAAGATTAGCTTGTTGCATGGCTTTGTTAAAATCCATACCTTTTGCTTTATAATTAGGGGTATCTGCGTTAGCAATATTACCTGCAATCACTTCCGCTCGTTGGGAGCGTAATTGCATGCCCTGTGCGTGAAGTTCAAACCCTTTATCAAATCCGATAGCCATAATAACTTACCGTTAATTACACATAACGATAGTCATTCAATATTTATGCCAAAAACAAAACAATATAGCGATAGGAAAACAAGGAAAAAAGATATAGTGGAAAAGAAGAGAGGATTAGATTGAGCTGTACAGCTGTGTACTTGCAGTAGTTTCACTGAAAAACTAGTTAGTTACTGCAAAAGGGTTTACTTAAGTTAGTCATTATTTTTTTTGATAGATAATACCAGGGTTACATCTAATCATAGTAAAATCATTACTCAAACCCGAAATTGACTCTGATGCGCCTAAAAACAAATAGCCACCCTTATTTAAAGTGCCATGAATTTGACTGATTATTTTTGCTTTAATCTCAGGAGAAAAATAGATCAGAACGTTTCGACAAAAAACTATATCAAACTTCCCCAGTGCGCTATAACTAGTTAGCAGGTTAAGGGGCCTAAAGGTGACCATTCTTTTAACCTGATCATTAACTTTCATCATGCCATTATCGCCATTTTCGAAAAACTTGCGCTTGCGCTCTGCTGATAGCCCGCGTCCTAAGGCAAGTGAGTCGTAATGACCATACTTACAATGCTCTAACATCGTGGTAGAAATATCAGTACCCGTTACTTTTACACCGCGCGCAAGCCCACCAGGATGACTTTGTTGATATTCTAATAATGACATGGCAATAGAATATGGCTCTTGTCCTGAAGAACTTGCCGCCGACCATATTTTTATTGGTGTTTTACTGTTAGAAAATTCAGGTAACAATTTGTTTTGTAGTAATTTAAAGGGATAGTCGTCACGAAACCATAGTGTTTCGTTGGTGGTCATC
The DNA here is from genome assembly GCA_034111385.1 of Colwellia sp. GTDB lineage: Bacteria > Pseudomonadota > Gammaproteobacteria > Enterobacterales > Alteromonadaceae > Colwellia. The sequence goes on from JAWUXK010000143.1 coordinate 2,806, forward strand.
GCATCAATAACAGCGGCGCGAAGTTGCCGTTCAACCGGTGACAAAGTCCGAGTAACTAACTCACCAAGTGAGTTAACACTAAATTTACTCATTAACGGTGTTAAACGGCTTTTGACTAAATATTGCTTATTTTCACCTAAGACAATGCCACATTGTTGTTCCAAAAAAGTTCTAAATTGATGATAACTTTTTTCGTCGAGCTCTTTTGATAACACTATAATTATTCCTAATTAATACTATTTAAAACCGTTTATGTACTTTCGCCAAGCCACTTTTTAACTGCTGTAGCTAATTCATCTGGGTGAAATTTAGGAATAAAATCCTCTGCACCAACTTTTGCCACCATCGCATTATTAAAACCGCCACTTAATGAGGTATGCAAAATAATAGGCATTTTGTTCATACGTTCGTTACTTTTAACTTCAGAAGTGAGTGTATAACCATCCATATCTGGCATTTCAATATCCGAAACCATTAACGCGACTTTTTCAGTAATACTGTGTTCACACGTTTCAGCGATGGCTAGTAATTGATCTAAAGCATCTTGCCCATTTTTGGCCAGAAGCACATTGATTCCTAAAGGCTCTAATGCGCGTTTTACTTGATTTCTGGCAACGGTTGAATCATCGGCTATCATAACAAGTCGCTCACCTAGTTCAACACCAACACTTTCATCGATTACATCTGCACTTAATTCTGTAGAAACAGGTGAAATTTCATTGAGTATTTTTTCAACATCTAAAATAGAAACCATGTCACCGTCAATTTCAGTAACCGCCGTTAGATAACTAGATTTACCAGCACCTTCAGGGGGTGGCATCATCTCTTTCCAACTCAGTGTCACAATACGTTCAACACCTGCAACAAGGAAGCCTTGAACGCTGCGATTATATTCGGCAATAATAATAAATGAACTTTCAGTTTGCTGAATTGCAGGGCCACCAATCGCTTTACTCATATCAATAACAGAGATAGTTTGTCCACGAATGTGTGCAATTCCCTTGATAAATTTATCCTGATTGGGTAACGATGTTAATCGAGGGCATTGTAATACTTCCCTCACTTTAAACACATTAATGCCAAAACGCTGCCTACCAACCAATTTGAAAAGCAATAACTCTAACCTGTTTTGACCAACAAGTTGTGTTCGTTGGTTAACTGAATCTAATATACCTGCCATAAAAACCTCATTTTAAATCAAAATAGCGTTCTTTATGCTAGTCTTGTTAAAAAGCAAAATAAGAAGGCACAATTCTTGAACATATTAATAGTAAAGTCGAATTAAGTGATAATAATTAGATAAACAATCTAGCTAACTATTATAAGTACTTAATTTAAAATAAATAAGTACCTTATGTCACAAAATTGACATAGCTACGACTATGCAAACGTAGTTTTAAGCATAGTCACCTATTTGAATTTACCTGAAGATAAATAAGAAAACTATGCACCGAATCAAACTTTCGTCTATTACCTTATATTTACTTGTATTGTTTTCCCTAACAAGTCATAGCACCACTTGGGATAGAGCTTATATTGAGGCTTTTGCTAAAAAACATCTTGAAGCAAAAATATTGCCTCCAGTAGGCGGAAAAATATCCATTAGTGTTGCCAACATTGATTCTAGAATAACAATAAAACCCTGCCAGCAAGAGCTAATAGCAAATATACCTGAAAAAACCACGAGTAGAAACGTAAATGTTAAAATATCTTGTGCTGATTCAACACCCTGGCAAATGTACTTACATGCTAGAATTGAAAAAACTTTTGCGGTTGTGGTTGCCACTGCGACGATTGATAAAGGTACTATGCTATCAAGAGAAAATATCAGCATTCAATACTTAGGGAGTAATAAAATCAGAGGGAAAAAATTTACTGACATAGCCGCTGTACTCGGTAGTAAAGCAGAAAAAAGAATTGGTAAAGGTAGTGTAATTAATACAAAAAATGTTTGCTTAGTCTGTAAAGGTGATTCCGTTACTATTACAGCACAATCATCAAATTTAATGATTAAAACGCAAGGTATTGCAGTAACTTCAGGTAACTTAAATAAGCAAATAAAAGTCAAAAACACGCGTTCAGGCAAGGTAATAAGAACGAAAGTTACTGCTATCAATCAAGTCAGTATTCACTTATAATTTTATTTATACTTTTTACTTAAGTTATCTAAATATTTGCCGATATAAGGCTAACAAGAAATTCTTTAAATAAAATTTTGCCGTAGGGTAATATTATGACTATAAATATCAATAACTTGAATAAACAAGCTCAAGTTCAACAAAATAAGCAGACAGAAGTAAAACAGCAAACTGCTCAGTCGGCTAGCACAAATGCACAAGTAAAACAGGATTCGGTTTCACTGACACCACAAGCAAAGCAGTTAAGTGAGCTTCAGAAGAAAGCGAATGATGCGCCTGTCATAGATCAGAAAAAAGTGTCTGAGCTGAAAAAAGCAATTGCTGCAGGGGAATATAAAATTGACCCACAAAAGCTTGCCGTTAGTATCGCTAATTTTGAACTTGATTTAATTTGATATAAGTGAAGTACTAGGTGATAATTATTTCACTGTACAGTAATACAATTATCACTAAAAGGCGCTTTAATGTCTGCTTCACCTCAATCAAAAGAATTACTTGCTAAACAGTTTTCTCAACTTCAAGAGCTTGAGCAAGTAATAACTGACGAAAAAATTGTCTTACAACAACATCAACCTGATGCTTTATTAGAGATTACTGAGAAAAAAAATCAACTCTTACTATCCATTCAAAATTTAGATCAACAAATAAGTATTAATCAAGCCTTTGCTCAAGACAAAGCCGCGGGCTTGCTTAAAGAAGATTTGGTTGCAATTGAAAAGCAGTTAGAGCTTTGTCAGAAAAAAAACCTAGTCAATGGACAAATTATTGCGCAGTCACAATTATCCGTTGAACGCATGAAAACAAGCTTACTAGAAAGCCATAACAAAACATCGATGACGTATGATAGTAAAGGGAAAAAAAGCGGTGGTTTGAGTAGTATCGGTTTAAAAGCCTAATTGATTTACGCTTTTCGCGATGAGAAATTAAACTTAAACTAACTCTTGTGTTTAATATGCTATCAGCTTGAAACAGGAAAGTTAAGATTCTTGATTTTAAATAGTTTTATCGTTGAAATAGATACATCATTGCTAACGATAACAAAAAAAGTCACAGCTAGACAGTAGTCATACTGAAAGGTTAAAAGTATTGCACACCTTTAATTTCTTTACGATTTAAACTCGCTTGATATATCTCATATACGTCTTTAAAGTCTAATTGTAATTCGGTGGTATAAGTGTCACCAACAGGATAACTTTTTAGTACTTTAGCACCTCGAATCAAACCTTGTACCGATGATGTTAATTCTTGGTTATTAATTAACATATCCGCCATCGTCGTTTTACTACTTACTTGTTGACCATACACTTGTTCAGCCAATTCAACATAAGCGGCAACTTTTGACGCTTTAATGGCCATTAACATCCGCTGAGTTTCATGTTCAGATTTTTGTAGACTTATAGGTGCATAACCAATGCCACGGATAACAGGAAATGCTTCAGGCTTAACAGCTTGCCACTGAAGATGTTTATCATAAACCGTTGAACAAGAAGAAATAGCTAAAAAGCTCACTGTAATAAAAACTATTTTTATCAATGTATTATTCATATCTAGACCTAATATATAAACATTTAAGGAGGTTAATTTTGAATTTCAACTGCACGTTGATTTTCAATTAACATTGCATTACTACGAATAATCATGCCGTCTTTCATTTTAACATCTTCACTATGGCTTTTTTCTTCACCTAATGCCCACATAGGAATAAATGACTGTGCCGTAGCAACCACTACTCTTGACTGAATACCAATCATACGAGCATTGACTAAAATGCCATTTTCTTGCTCCATCATTGTTCCTGTCACAACGTAGTCAATAATCTGACGTTCAGGTAACTCTTTCCAATCACGGCTAAAAACAAAATCACCGCCTTTCGTTACACGAATATGCCCCGTAGTTTTAAAATCAATAACAACTAAACCATGGCGCTGTAGTTCATGAACAAAGTTTTCAGCTATTTGATTTCCAAGCCAATTTGTTGACTCTAGATCTTTTAAATTAACAAACGAAGCAACGGCTACAGGCGTTTTAGTATTAACAAAAGCACTACTTTCTAGCATTTGATATGCTAGGCCTTTCACCACATCATTAATCGCGTGTTTGGGTAGGTTAAAGCTATCTATTTCACCTTTTTCAACTTGCATTGTTTTATAAAAATTATCTTCCTCTACTAAACTACTACAAGATAAAAGTGTTGGTATAATTAATGGTATAAGCCACTGTTTCATGGTATTCCCCTGTATAATCAGTGAAGATGCTATCGATGGTTTAGACAAATACACTGACAACTATATTTCTTAGGTTGTTTATCTGTTCAATAAATAATGCACATTTCAAGCCAAGTACAATTTTGTAATAACTTCACAATAATAAAAAACAAGTAAACAGGCATACTTCATGCATATTACCTTTATATAATGAAATACGCCCAATCGCTTATTTGTTTTTATGAGAGAGTTTATGCGCAATATAACACAAACACTTGCCTTAGTTACTGGGCTTATTTTAACCACATTCACCTGTAACGCCCAGTGGTACGAAGCACAAGGCCATGCTCGAATTGATAAGGATTCCGTTGAAATAGCACGCACTAAAGCGATGGAAAGTGCTTTAAAAAAGGCACTCCTTGTCGCTGGCGCTAGTGTGTCGAGTATTCAACAAGTCGTAAATGGTTTATTAACACAAGATCAAATAAGCATTCGCGCAAGTGGCAGTGTAAGCTCTATAGAACTTATTGATGAATTACACAGCGACAATATGATAAGCGTAACGATTCGAGCTGACATTTTCCCCCAAGATAAAAAGTGTTTTGCTTTAGATTTAAAAAAATCCATATTACTCACCAAAAGTCACTTAAAATATAGAGAACAAGCAAGTATAGGAAATATATATCAGTTAGACTCTGCGATGATCAGTAAACTAAATCAAAAATTACGCTCACAAGGCTCTTATAGTGCTAACAAAGTTTTATTAAAAACTACCACTGAATTCTCTCGTTTAAACGCTAGTTTCAATGAAAAAAGAATTAAACAACTAACGATGTCCCTCGGTGACAGTACTGATAGTCAATATATCCTTTTTAGTGAAATTAATGATCTGTCCTTTGAACAACAAAGAAGTAATAGTTGGAAGATATGGCAACAGGGAACCTACCCTAGAAATTTTGATCTTACCCTTTATTTATATAACGGCATAAACGGTGAATTAATTTGGCAAAATAGCTACCAAAACACTGCTATTTGGAATTTCAACAAACGAGAACATATTGATGTTAACGCGACGAAATTTTGGCAAAGTAGTTACGGTAAGATGATAAATGCATTAATTGATAACATGGTGAATGATATAGATGAAAAAATCATGTGCGAGCCAAGTGAAGGAAAAATACTGTTAGTGAAAGGAAATGAAGTTATTATCAATTTAGGCCGTGATCACGGTGTTAAACTGGGTGATGAGTTTTCTCTTCTTCATATGAGTAAATTTAAAAGCGCTAATGGTAAACATTATACCAGTCATAATATAAGCCCATTCAAGGTTAAAGTAGTCAAACTAACTAATCAGAGTGCTACAGCAACCACTATAGGTGGTGAGTTACTGGGTAATATTCAAATGAATGATTTAGCTGTTAGATTTTAATCAAAATTTCACTGAGCTTAAAATCGCTATTGGTCTTTGATTATATTGACTTGGCTTGGATTAGCTTGATTTGAATTAGCTTGGTGAAATTTAGAGCCACTTCGCTTCGTCATTAAAACCAGTGCGACCCCAAATACCGACATAATCCCGCCACACAGTGCTAGGAAGCCAAACCGTTCATCAAATAAAATATAGGCCTCTAAAGCAGTAACAGGCGGCACAAGATAAAATAAACTTGCCACTTCAGAGGCCGCTCCTCGATTGATCAATTGCATCAACAATAATATGGCGCCAATCGATAAACCCAATATCAACCACCCCATTGCAAGTAATAATTGTATATTCCATTCAACTTCCTGTGATTCAAACAGACATGTTCCTAAAGCAAATAACAGGGTAGCTGCGCAATATTGAATAATAGTACCTGGGATAAGCGCTATGCCATCACCAAAACGTTTTTGATACACGGTTCCTAAGGAAATACCTACCAAGGCGATCAATGCCCAACCTAGTGTCAATAAAGAAAACTCTGGCAACTGCCCTGCTCCACCAAGCTTTTCAAATAACACTAAACCTATTCCAACTAGCCCTAATACTAAGCCTAACCACTGATAACTGACTATTTTTTCTTTGAGTATTAAAATCGCCACTATTGCAGTAACTAAAGGTTGCAACCCAACTATGAGTGATACTAACCCTGCGGGCATATCACCAGCGATAGCATAAAAAACACCTCCTAAATAAAACCCATGAATCAACAAACCACTAATAGCCATATGAAAAGTAGACTGTAAGGAAGGCCAGCTTGATTTAAACCACAGTGCGATTAGACCAAGGCAGATTAAGGTAATAAGCATTCGGTAAAACAACAACATGAAAGGCTCTGCGTAAGGTAAGCCATATTTTGCACCGATAAATCCAGTACTCCAAAGCCAGACAAAAAATACTGGCGTCATACGAACACCAAAATTGTTGACTGTTTTTTTATTCTCACTAGAAATATAGCTGAATTTGGATCTCATATAATCTGTCCTACTGACTCTATTTTCTAGTATTACTGAATTGATTAACGCTTGACTACTTTAGGAAGGAAAACGCAACAGCTGCATCATAAACTTTAATGAGTTAAAATAGGTAACTTATAGATATTTTCAAAAACTATCTATTTTATTACAACCTAAATATTTATATGAACCGATGATTATAATGTTGTTTTATATGAAATAATTGATATTATAGCTTCGCTAAGTATCTTAAGTCCTCGTAACTCAGCTGGATAGAGTGCACCCCTCCTAAGGGTGATGTCGTGGGTTCGACTCCCGCCGAGGACGCCACTCTTAAGATTCAATACAACCAATCAAATTCACCCACAAATTTTAGCCTGTGGATGAGTTTTTAGAAGCTAGCGAGATCTATACAGCTTAATTAACTCATTGGTTGAGCCATCCATATCTAATGCTTCAGTAGGATTAATGATTTTAGATAAGACTTTATTGCCCTGTGACTTCCCTAATTCAACGCCCCATTGGTCAAAAGAATTTACTCTCCAAATAACCCCTTGAACAAACACTTTATGCTCATACATAGCAATTAAACTGCCAAGCGCTTTAGGAGTCAACTTTTCAAATAAAATGGTATTACTCGGTTTATTACCCTCCATCACCTTATGGGTAGAAAGTTTTTTAATCTCTGACACATCACAGTTAGCCTTTTTCATCGCGGCTTTAACTTCTTCTATGCTTTGTCCAGCCATTAATGCCTGACTTTGGCCAAAACAGTTAGAGGCAAGCATGTCATGATGATTACCTACTTCATGAGAAGGAAATAAAGGCATTAAAAAATCAACAGGAATAGGTGTTTTACTTTGATGGATTAATTGATGAAACGAATGCTGGCCATTAGTCCCTTCACTCCCCCATATTATTGGGCCCGTGTCATAAGACATGGACTTATTATCAAGTGAAACTGATTTACCATTACTTTCCATATCTAATTGTTGAATGTAAGCGGGTAAACCACGTAAATAATGATAATAAGGCAATAATACTTGCGATTGCGCACCATAAAAGTTTCGATACCAAATACCCAATAAAGCCAGAATAACCGGTAAGTTTTTTTCTAGTGGCGCTGTAGTGAAATGTTCATCCATTTCAAACGCACCTTGTAAAAACTCACGGTAATTATCAAACCCTACCGATAATGCCAAAGGTAAACCAATTGCAGACCACACAGAGTAGCGACCGCCAACCCAATCCCACATAGGAAAAATATTGTCTTTCTCAATACCTAGTTTTTGTGCCGCCTCTACATTAGAAGAAACACAAGCAAAATGAAATTTAACCTCTTCAACGGATGCTGCGGTAACAAACCAATCTCGTGCGGTAAGTGTATTGCGCAATGTTTCTTGGGTAGTTAGCGTTTTAGAGGAGGTTATAAACAAGGTTGTTTCAGGATTTACTTTAGCCAATACATCGTGAATATGACAACCATCAACATTGGCGATGAAATGCACTTTTAACTGAGATTGTTGATACGATTTAAGTGCTTCAGACATTATCTTAGGGCCAAGAAAGGAGCCCCCAATACCGATACTCACCACATCAGTAAAAGCCTTTCCGGTATGGCCTACTTTTTTACCTGATGATATATCATTAACAAAGCTTTCTAACTTAGCGAGCGTTGATTGTATTTGCGGCATCACATCAACACCATCAACATACACGGGCTCATTTGAAAAGTTACGCAGCGCTGTATGTAATACCGGACGGTTTTCGGTCGTATTTATTGCTGCGCCATTAAACATTTCGTCACGCTTAGTCAATAAATCTGATGATTGAGCTAAGTTCATTAACAAGTGCATTGTTTCATCAGTAACACGGTTTTTAGAATAATCGAGCATTATTCCAGCCGCAGAAAGAGAAAAATTATTGAAGCGCTCTGAATCTTGACTAAATAAATCACGCATTTGTATATGTATATTTTTATTATAATGATTTACAAGTGACTTCCACTCAGGGGTACTTGGTAACATACAAGTTATATCCTAATTCTGAAACATGTGAATATCTAAATAATTGCGTTAGAGACGACACTCAGACATGTTCTGTATTTTTTATTAATTAAAAGCACAGTTGAACGTTATTCTACCTGTTCAACCGTGCTTATCTTTTTAGTTGGTTTTTAAATACCCTAAACATTCATCGACTTCTTGGGTAGACCCCATAATGACGGCAACACGTTGATGAATATCCGAAGGTTCAATATCTAAGATACGTTCTTGCTCTGTAAAGGCTTTACCATTAGCATTTTCAACTAACATGGCCAATGGGTTTGCTTCATACAACAAACGTAATTTAGCGGGTTGCTCAGGTTTATTTACATTATTCGGGTAACAAAAAATGCCGCCACGAGATAAAACACGATGAACATCCCCCACCATAGCGCCATTCCAACGCATGTTATATTTTTTAGCCCTCGTACCTTCATTGCCCAAAAGAAGATCATTAATATAATGAGTAAATTCAGATGACCACTCATGATAATTTGACATATTTACAGAAAATTCTTGTGTTTCTGTAGGAATATCCATCTGATCCGTGGTGAGTAAATAACACCCCTGAGTTTTATCTAAAGTGTATAAACGAGATGGGCCACCCGTTGTCATTGCCAACATGGTTGATGGACCATATAAAACATAGCCCGCACAAACTTGTTCGGTACCTTTTTGTGCAAACTGTAATTCACTACTTGCAGGTACATCATCTTTTGCACGATATATTGTAAAAATGGTACCTATTTGCCCATTAATATCAATATTTGACGAGCCGTCCAATGGGTCAAAAGCCACAATATAAGGAGCGCCCTCAGTCGAAGCGACAACGTAATCTTCTTCTTCTGATGCAATGGTTCTCACTTTGCCACTTTCTAACAACATATCTTTAAGTAATTGATTACTTATAACGTCTAATTTCTTTTGAGTTTCACCTTGAATATTCTCATCTAGCGTAGAGCCAAGTACGTTAGATAATGCTCCTTGACTCACCCGAAATGAGATTTCTTTACATGCAGTCAAGATGGTTTTAATCAATAATATTAACTCAATCTCAACATTATCTTGCTCTAAACAGGGAATTAAACGTTTCATGATTCTTCCTTATATCTATCAATGCAATTAAGTTCTTTAAATGAAAGCATTAAACGCTCTGTCATCGACAACTCTAATTTACGTAACCACACACGTGGGTCATAGTATTTTTTGTTTGGTTTATCATCACCCTCAGGGTTACCAATTTGACTCTGAAGATATGCTTCATTTTCTTTATAATAAGTAGAAACGCCGTCCCAGCTAGCCCACTGAGTGTCGGTATCAATATTCATTTTTATCACGCCATAACCAATCGCTTCCGCAATTTCAGAAGGTGCAGAGCCAGAGCCACCGTGAAAAACAAAGTTCAAAGAGTTATGACCTAAGTCATGCTTTTTCGACACAAACGCTTGAGAGTTTTTCAATATTTCTGGCGTCAATTTAACGTTGCCTGGCTTATAAACGCCATGCACATTGCCAAAGGAAGCTGCAATAGTGAATGAATCACTCACTTGGCTTAATTGCTCGTAAGCATAAGCAACATCTTCAGGTTGTGTATAAAGTAGTGAGGTATCTAGGGCTGAATTATCAACACCATCTTCTTCCCCTCCAGTACAACCAAGCTCAATTTCTATGCCCATATCCAGTTTTGACATACGTCCTAGATACTGCTGACAAATTTCAACATTTTCAGTTAAGCTTTCTTCTGATAAATCTAACATGTGTGAGCTAAATAATGGCTTGCCGTGTAATTTATAATAGGCTTCACCGGCTTCTAGTAGGCCGTCAATCCATGGTAATAACTTTTTAGCTGCATGATCCGTATGAAGAACAACAGGTATACCATAAAGTTTAGCTGCCGCATGCACATAATGAGCGGCCGCAATAGCACCAACAATTGATGGTTCATGATTTTTTAACGGGGCACCTTTACCCGTAAAAAATGCAGCACCGCCATGCGACAATTGGATAATAATAGGTGATTTACTCAAGTAAGCCGCTTCAAGCGCTGCATTAATCGAGTTAGTATTAACAACATTTACGGCTGGAAAAGCATAATTTTTCTCACGCGCAACACGATATAATGTATTTAAATGTTCTCCACTAACTACGCCCGGCGGTACTAAATTTGTTAAATTGGTCATTGAAAATCCGTATATTATGAATAATGTAAAGGTGATAACAATGAAGCGCTATCAGGTTATAAAACTATCAATTATTTTAACCTATGTATACTAAAGGCTAGTGTTTTTTACATAATAAAATTCGTCATTCTAGTACTTAAGTTGCTCAATAACTTCTGAATACATACTTCTGTCATATGAAATACCACCGTTCTAATCTAAATCTTGTAAGTCAACAATGCATGATACAAAAAATGTTAACTATTCTGAACTGATTCACTATATTGATAACCTTAACTTATAAGTAACTTTTACCATGAACATTATTATTTTTAATGTTATTTGATGGAGATTTGATCCTATTAATTGTAATAAAAAAACAACGTTCAGATTCACTCTGTAAATTGTATAGTTATGTTAAAACTGGTTTTCAAAAAATGTTCACTACTCTTCCTTATATTAAGGTGATAGATAAAAGCATTAAAGATACAGTATTTGCTATGATTTACTTTTCAAAAAACGGTTTCACTTTTCTAGACCAAGAGCCATATGTTTTGATAGAGTCATAATAAGATATAAATGGTAGAAAATTCATAACAAATGAGGATTTAATGGTGAACTATACAACTCGAACATTAGCCCCAAGTAAGCACATAGCCTTAGTTGCTCATGATCATATGAAACAATCCTTATTGGATTGGGCCTCCAACAGAGTAGACATTTTAAAGAACCATCACCTTTATGCCACAGGAACAACAGGCACCCTACTGTCTAAAGAAGTAAAATTACCGATAGAAAGCCTACTGTCTGGTCCTATGGGAGGCGACCAACAACTCGGCGCTAAAATAGCAGAAGGTAAAATAGATATATTGATATTTTTTTGGGATCCTATGAATGCAGCTCCACATGATCCAGATGTAAAAGCACTGTTACGATTAGCTGCGGTTTGGAATATTCCTGTTGCAACAAACATTGCAACGGCTGATTTTATTGTCGATTCCTGCCATATAAATGAGCCTTATCAAAGCCGTATCCCAGACTACCAAGGCTACCTTGCTAAAAGAACGCAAGAATAAAACACTCTAAAAAATATAAGTTATGTTGCTCTTTTGCCCAATAATACTTTTGAATGCTCTTGCTTAGACCGTTAGAGAAAATAAGTAATATTTAAAACACAAAGTTGCTAAAAAATATTTCATTGAAAGGATTGATGATTTGGATCAATACCCATAAAATATTTATGGGATAAGGTTTCGGTTTGTTTTTCAAATGGGCTCAAATAAGTGCACTTTTCTTTAAATCATAAAATACTTACTACCTTCAAAGGGTTATAGTCATGTATGGAAACTAGCAGCTTTATTGACCTACTCTACAATGCAACCATCTTAATTGCATTAGCCGTTATTTATGACTCACTTAACCTTGATTCCATAAAAAATAAAAGGGTACGTGAATTAATATCTGGTCTGCTCATTGGCATGCTTGGCTTTGTGGTGATGCACACTTCATGGGAAATGACACCAGGAGTGCTATTCGACACACGATGGGTACTAATCAGCCTTTCTGGCTTGTTTTTTGGTTTTATACCAACGCTGATTGCCAGTGTGATGATGGTAATTTTCAGGCTTTACATGGGTGGTGATGGCGCTACAGTGGGCACCTTATTTGTTATTATTCCCGCTTTTATTGGCTGTTTCTCCGCTTATTTAGTCAAACAAAAAAATATTCAACTAAATTGGCTCAAACTATACGTTTTTGGCATTCTGATTCAAATATCTGTATTGGGGTGCATGTTAATATTCCCTGATAATTTGCGTTACCAAGCCCTCGAGTCACTTATGCTCCCCTTAATTATAATTTTCCCCATTTGTACCATGTTAGTGGGGTTAATATTAAGACGTCAGCGTGATCGCCGAAAATCTGAATACGATTTAACGGAAAGTCAAAAGCAACTAAACCAAGAACAAAGCCTAATGAGGGGCTTAATTGATTCATTACCTGATTTAATATCTTTTAAAGATACACAAGGACGTTACCTTGGTTGCAACCTTGCTTTTGAACGATACGCAGGACTAACAGAGCAAGAGCTGAAAGGAAAAATTGATCAAGATCTGACGGGGTATTTTAAAAAAACTGATATAGAAGAGCTTGATGAGAAAAAAATTATCGCTAGTGGCAAAGTCTATAGCCGAAATGAGTGGGTCGTTTATCCTGACGGTGGCAAAATACTACATGAAACCATCAAAAGAACCTTCGAAGGTGTCGATGGAACACGCTACGGATTATTGAGCGTCAGTAGAGACATCACCGAACGAAAAAATAATGAAGAGCAAATTAAACGACTTGCCTTTTATGATCCCCTAACACATTTACCTAACCGCAGAATGCTTCATGAGAGACTGGATCTTATGGTAAGCACCCGCTCTCGTAACGAACAATTAAATGCACTTTTTTTTATTGACCTTGATCACTTTAAAACCTTAAACGACACCCAAGGGCATAATATGGGCGACCGGTTATTAATTGCTGTCGCTGCTAGAATACGAAGCTGCTTAAGAGACAAAGATCTTGTTGCTCGATTAGGGGGAGATGAATTTGTTGTCTTGGTTACCAACCTTGATGGTATTAAGATAACTGCAGGACAAATCGCTGAAGGAATAGCAAAGAAAATACAACTATCAATTTGTAAACCCTATACATTATGCGTCCAAGAGAATGTAACTGAAAAAAATGAAATGATTTTTCATTGCACTCCCAGTATTGGTATCAGTATATTCAACTCAGATTTAATAAGCCCAGATGATATTCTAAAACAAGCTGACGTTGCGATGTATCAAGCAAAAGCCGATGGAAGAAATACCATTCGCTTCTTTGATCCAGCCATGCAAATTGCCTTAGAAAAAAATGCAGCTGTATTATCTGAACTTCACCAAGCAATCGATAATGCTGAATTTGAATTATATTATCAAATACAAATTGACGAAACCAAAGGCATTCAAGGTGCAGAAGTTCTCTTACGCTGGTTTCATCCCACTCGAGGGATGATTTCACCCTTTGATTTTATTCCTTTGGCAGAAGAAAGCGGCTTAATTATCCCCATTGGACATTGGGTATTAGAGTCTGCTTGTGAGCAACTTAAACGCTGGGAACAATTCCCAAATCGAAAGAATTGGCAATTATCAGTTAATGTTAGCGCCTTACAATTTAAACAAGATAACTTTGTTGAACTTGTTAAAGAAGTCATTGCATCTAAAAACATAAACCCGCGCTGCTTAAAACTAGAATTAACTGAAAGTATGGTACTAGAAAATGTTGATCTTATTATTAAGAAAATGGAACAGTTAAATCAGCTAGGCATTGATTTTTCAATGGATGATTTTGGCACCGGATATTCATCTCTTTCTTGTTTGAAACGCTTACCTCTGAAGCAATTAAAAATAGACCAATCATTTGTACGTGATATCACGACAGATCCTGATGATGCGGCAATCGTACAAGCAATTATAAATCTTTCTCGTAATCTAAATTATGATGTTATTGCAGAAGGTGTTGAAACCGACGCACAACGTCAATTTTTATTTAAGAACGGGTGTAGTCAATATCAAGGGTATCTGTTTAGTCGCCCTGTGAATAGTGATGAATTTGAGCAATTAATAAATGCTAACTCATTTGAGTTTTAATCCTATTTTCTTTTAACCGTTATTGCTTCAAAGAGAAAAGGTGGATACTCAATGTTGAGTATCCACCTTGAATTTCCAGTCAAAAATCAATGATATTATTATTCTGATTGTGCTGTTTTTACTTCCATGTCATCAGCTACTGAGGTATTACTCAATATCGCTGCAACGGTCATAATTAGTACCGCAAAAAAAACCGTCGTCAGCTTTAATCCTCGAGGGGATGACTTACGCATTGTATTTTCCTAATTGTAATTTGCTTGGATTAACTTCTAATTAAAAGGCACACTTATTATAGATATATATCTACACAATTAGTTCAAAAAACATTCACAATGATATTTCAAGCGCACTTGTTAATTACCGCTAATATTATCTAATAATACAATTATTACGTGTATTTCGGCTCATTAAGCGTAGTCAAAATTTTGATGGCTGCAGTTAACACCCTTTCACCAGAGTCCGATATTCCCAAGTTAACATCCCCTTCCATTAACTGACTCACCTCTTTAGCTAATGCC
This sequence comes from Colwellia sp., assembly GCA_034111385.1. Lineage (GTDB taxonomy): Bacteria > Pseudomonadota > Gammaproteobacteria > Enterobacterales > Alteromonadaceae > Colwellia. The sequence goes on from JAWUXK010000143.1 coordinate 17,983, forward strand.
ATTTGAGTATTGAATAAGGAGATATTAGATTCAATAAAGTGATTAAAAGGTGCTGTGATATCAATCGGCTCATCATCATGATTAGTAAATACAAATAATAAGGTAGCACTATTATGGTGATGACTACGCACTTTAACCGTTAAACGTATATTAGTACTTTTAAATAACGCATGAACCCCCTCACAAAGCGAGATTAAAATCTGTTGAATTTTAAGCTCATCACTAATAACAAAAGGCGGGACATTTTCATCAATCAAAAAGACAATCTTCTTTTCCTGAACTAATGTAATTTCTTCAGGTGACTTTTTAACAGAAATCATGTCATCTATTCGCTTTAAAAAACGATGAAAATCAAATGATGCATTGTTAACCTCAGCTCTTCCTAATTCAGTTTTAGATAAATCAACAACCATACCAAGCAGCTTTTGCATATTACCTTGCGCTAACTCTATGTTTTGTATTAATTTATCACCTTCGGCATCCTCGGTTTTAGGAAATTGCTGACAAAACCCTTTAATTGCAAGTAAAGGTGTTTGTAAGTCATTACTTAGCGTATTTAAGAAATTCGTTTTAGCCGAATTTTTCTTCTCTGCCAGTTCTTTAGCAGCAATTAATTCTCGTGTTTTTCTTTTCACTTGGGAATTTAATTCATTGGTGTACACCACCATCATTAGAATCAGTACTTGGAAAAGCATTCCCGCAATTGTTGCTCCAAATAACATTCCCCACACTTGCAAATTTTTCGGTTGAAGTTGCCATGGTTCATGTTCACCTACACTAATTTGCCATTGACGGGAATGAACTTGTAAATTAATTTTTTCAACATGACGATGGTTTTCATTAAGCTCTCGACCAAATAAAATAAAAGGTACTGATGAAGTCACATCTTCAACGAACAAATCAATTTTTCCAGTTTCCAATGCTGAAATGTGCTGAAAGAAATTTTTGAATTGTACTACAGCGATAACAAAGCCAAGTAAATTATCTGAACGACCTCGCTCAATATTCGTATTATTATTTGTTGAGCCAGAAAAAACCGCAGACACAAAAAGAACACCTAAATTAGAGTGATTATCTTGTATTAATTTCAATGGTGCGCTAGCAATAACTCGCCCACTACTGATGACATTATCCATAGAAATAATCCGATTTGAATTGGTAAGTACATCTAAGCCGATAACTGCTTCATTACTTCGGTAAGGATAAATATATCGTATTGGTGCATAGCGACTTCTATTCGCTGCTTTTTGCGTATCCCCCTGAATATTTTTTTCGATGATCAGGTTATATTTATTTTCAAACTCTGCTCTGTCTGTATGGCTAGTAATGGGAGCCCATTCAAGCACTCTAACAGTGTAATTAGGTTGAGAAATTTGTTGCGCAAATGAATTAAATTGCAGTATGTCTACAGAGTCACTCGCTTGGAAAAGTGCTGACAAACTATTTAATGAATCAACCGTTATGTCTATTTCTTTGTGAATGGCCTGAAGAACATTATTCTTCACTTCTTTAAAGATATTTTGTCGTTCACTAAGCTGAACATTTTGGGATATTTTAAATAAAGAACCAATGGCAACCACCACTAACAACGAGGCCACTATGGTGAAAATACGCTTAGTTAAATCTAGCTGCTGCCGCCCCTGAGTGAGTAGCATAATTGGCGTAAAAAAAATGGAAAACAGTATACTGCCTGACCAAGCGTTAACAAAAATAAAAAATAGGTTTTCATCGATGGTTTTACTTTCTAGTATGACAACTATCGTCACCGAAAACGCCGAAACCAAAGATATTAACGGCCCTATTTTGAATAAAAACTGTAATAAATGTTGTCGTGACTTTAGCCATTTATATTGATTTACTTCCCTAAGTGTTAGTTGTTTTGCCCAGCCACCTTGTAACAAAATAGCCAATAAGCTGATGACAATCATAGATAACTCTATTTCCATACTCAGCGAATAGAATAAATACAAACAAAATAATAAAGTGGCAATAGTAATAGCCAATAATATTTTGGCACCAAAAACAATAACTAATGCAGTCGCTATACCTGCTGCCGGACCAATAAAGCTGGTGAAAGAATAAGGCGTAATAAAAAATACAGTACA